>JAJFHC010000213.1 GCA_021775835.1 Hyphomicrobiales bacterium
GGCTTCTCGCCCCAGCTCCCGCTTGAGGCCATCATTGCGGCAGGTGGCGGATTTCCCGGAGTTGAGGGTACCGAGCTTGTTGAACTGATTTACATTGGGTTCTACGGTGGCCGTGACCCGGGGAAAATCAGGTTCCTGGACCAGCCGGGCGATCTCATGGAGTCGGCCCGTGCCGGTCTGGTCGAGCGCGTAAAAAAATTCAGAAGCCCCGGCCAGGCGTATCACCCGCGCCAGGCCGTGGAGTTTGAGCGAAGCGCCCATGATTATGACCACCTGGCGCGCCATCCGGAATGGTCGCTCCAGCGCACTGGTGATAAGTCGCCATGACGGTGCAGACACCAGTCCAGTCGGCCACCATCGCCCAGCGTCGGGCCTCCGACCCTGAAGCCTCCGCCTGGGTATCGGCGAATGCCGGGTCAGGGAAGACCCATGTTCTGGTCAACCGGGTCGTTCGCCTGTTGTTGTCGGGTTGCGAGCCGGAGCAAATTCTCTGCCTGACTTTCACCAAGGCCGCTGCATCGGAGATGGCGAACCGCCTGTTTCGTATGCTTGGCCGCTGGGTGACGCTCGACGATGCTGAACTGAGTGAACAATTGTCCCTGATTGAGGGCCAGATGCCGTCTTCCGATCGCCTGCCATTGGCGCGTCGCCTGTTTGCGAAGGCCGTGGAGACGCCGGGCGGTCTCAAAGTGCAGACCATTCACGCCTTCTGCGAAAGCGTATTGCAGCGGTTTCCCATCGAAGCGGATATTCCACCCGGTTTCGATGTGCTGGATACCCGCGGTTCCAGGGAACTGCTCGACATGGCGCGTCACGACCTTTTGGCTCGCGCCATGCACGACGAAGGGCTGCGTCTGCTGCTTGACCGAGCCAATGAGTATTTCAGCGAAGGCAGCCTCAGCTCGTTCATTGACGAAGCGTTGGCAAACCGGGCATCGATTCAAGCCGCCCTGGCGTTCTCGGGCAGTCTGGTTGAGGTTGCGGAAGGTTTGCGCTCGGTCTTCGGTCTTGAAGCTGGAGAGTCCTCGCAGTCGATTGTTGATCATGCCGCCGCCATGGCGCCTGACCGGGAACAAGCTTATTGCCGTGTCCTGGATGCCGCGTCATCCGGCAAGGCTACGGACAAAAAAATTGCAGACCAGATCACGGCATTGTTGGCGCAAAACAGTCCGGCTGATCGCTTTGACCTTCTCCGTGTCCTTTTTCTGACCCAGTCCGGGTCGCCCAGGAAACGTCTTCTGACAAGCGGCCCCGCGCGCGAGTTTCCCGATACGTACGACTGGTTCGTCGACGAACAGGCCCGCGTTGTGGCCTGGCGCGACCGCTACTGGTCAGCCGTGGTTGTCGAGGTCACCCTTTCTCTGCTGGGAATTGTTGCAGATATTCTCAACGGTTACGAAGAAACCAAGCGTATCCGGGCGCAGCTGGACTACAGCGATCTGATCGCCCGGACCGTTGAATTGTTCGACCGCTCTGAAGCAGCCTGGGTTCTCTATAAATTGGATAATGGCCTCGACCATATTCTTGTCGACGAGGCCCAGGATACAAGCCCTGAGCAATGGGAAGTCATTGCGCGTCTGTCAGAGGAGTTTTTTGTCGGCGAGGGCGCGCGGCCAGGCACACGCACGATTTTTGCCGTGGGGGACGAAAAGCAGTCGATCTACAGTTTTCAGGGCGCCAAGCCGGCTCAGTTTGAACGGATGCGCCGGCATTTCCAGCGCAGCGTCGGAATGGTTCAAAAAATATTTGAGACCGTTCCCCTGACCGTATCCTTCCGTTCGACCAAGGACATCATGAACGCTGTAGACACGGTATTTGCCGATCCTAAGGCTGCCAGAGGCCTCGTGTTCGGTCCCGATCCGGCCGGATCGATCGTTCACGAAGCCGTTCGTGAAGGCCGCGCCGGACGAATTGAAATCTGGCCCACAACCGTACCCCAGGACATCGACGACGATGGCAACGCCTGGGATGCACCCTTCGATCGGCCAGGCCCACGCAGCGCCCGCGTTCTTCTCGCAGAACAGATTGCCACGACGATCAGGGGTTGGATTGCCGATGAGGTGCTTGAACCGCGTGGCCGAAAGGTCGTACCCGGCGACATTCTCATTCTGGTGCGCCGGCGTGACGCGTTTTCCGATGCCATGGTTCGTGCCCTGAAGCGCGAGGGCATTCCCGTGGCCGGTGCGGACCGGTTGATCCTAACCGGCCATATCGCGGTGCTCGACCTGCTGGCCCTCGCACGTTTCGTGTTGATGCCGATTGACGATCTGGCGCTGGCCAGCGTCCTGAAAAGTCCTCTGCTGTGCAAGGCCGACGGCACCTGGTTCGACGATGATGATTTGTTCAGGCTGGCGCACAAACGGCCCGGTACGTTGTGGGCAGCGCTGGACGCGGTTGCCGCTCATGACGAAAACATAGCGTCTGCTTTCAGGCAACTGTCGATCTGGCGCGACCGTGCGCAAGGAGTGCCACCGCACGAGTTTTTCAATGCCATCCTCGGACCGGACAAGGCGCGGCAGCGATTCATCTCAAGATTGGGCGCGGAGACCACGGACCCGCTCGACGAATTTCTCAACCTGACGCTTCAGTACGAAATGCGTCATGTTCCCACGCTGCAGGGCTTCGTCAGCTGGGTCGAGGAAGCCGAAACCGAGATCAAGCGTGACATGGAGCACGGCCGTAACGAAGTCCGCATCATGACAGTGCATGGCGCCAAGGGCCTTGAAGCCAACATCGTAATTCTGCCCGACACCTGTTCCGTGCCCCATCCCAGTCACGATCCGGGTATCCTGTTTCTGGGCAATGATGCGCCAGGTATCCGTGACGCGGCGCTGCCGGTCTGGGCGGGACGGGCGGGTGACGACACAACCGTTATGAAACAGGCGCGCGAAAGCGTACGCGCAGAACGCGATGAGGAATATCACCGCCTGCTTTACGTGGCCATGACGCGTGCTCGTGACCGCCTTTACGTTTGTGGCTACGAAGGCCGACGGGAACGTTCGGACGGGTGTTGGTACGATCTGATTGCCAACAATCTCAAGCCTTTGGCTGATGAGATAACATTGCCTGACGGAACCAACGGATGGCGCCTGTCAGGTGAAACCCCGGGCATTGCGGACAAAGACGAAGCGGGCGACGATCAGGCCCAGGCCCCGGAACAGCCTCCCACCTGGGCGAGACAAAACGCACCGCCTGAGCCGCCTGTGTTACGCCCACTGGCGCCTTCCAGGCTCGAATCGCTGGAAGCCGGAGGCTGGGAGGCAACAAGCGGCGACCAGGTCTCGCTGTCGCCTTTGACGACTCTTTCCGCTGACCGGTTTCTGCGTGGCCGGATCATCCACAAGCTTTTGCAGTACATGCCATCCTGGGTGCCGGAGGTTCGTGAAAGCAAGGCGCGGGCCTATGTGACAAAGGCCGGCGTTGGCATGTCTGAAGAGCAGCGCGGCGATCTGGTTCGCGAAGTTCTGGGGATCGTCGACAACGAGCGGTACGCCGATCTGTTCTCCGGGCAAAGCCGGGCGGAAGTGCCCCTCACGGCACAATTGCCGATCAAGGGGCCGGACGGCCGCGCCCTTGTGATATCAGGCCAAGTCGACCGGATCGTGGTGACGTCCGCGCGAGTCATGGTGGTCGATTACAAGACCAATCGCCCGCCGCCTGACACGATCGACGGTGTCGTGCCTCTCTATTTACGGCAGATGGCAGCCTACAGAATGGCCCTGACAAGCCTGTTCCCCGGACGAACCGTGGAGTGTTATCTGCTTTGGACGGACGGACCGACCCTCATGGCCCTGCCAGACGCGATGATGGAGGCCGCCCTCGCAGACTTGGACCCAGGCATGACAGGGGAAACATGACATTCCCGTGAGACCGCGAGGCCTTGACCGGGTGGGACTCACTTACTACGTTGCAGAAGAATGTGTACGACCGCGAGTCGCGGCGATGGATCATCTTACACCGCGCGATTTTCAGCGGAATTCTCCAGAAAGGCAGTCATATGGCAACTGTTAACGTCTCCGACGACAGTTTCGAAAACGATGTGCTCAAGGCATCCGGACCAGTGGTCGTGGATTACTGGGCCGAATGGTGCGGCCCATGCAAGCAAATCGGGCCGGCGCTTGAAGAAATTGCAGGCGAAATGGCCGACAAGGTGAAAGTCGTCAAAATCAATATCGATGAAAACCCGTCGACACCGACCAAATATGGTGTGCGCGGGATTCCAACGCTCATGCTGTTCAAGGACGGCGAAGTTGCCGACACCCAGGTAGGTGCTGTTCCCAAAGGCAAGATCGTGGAATGGATTGAACGTTCTCTTTGAATGGTTGCACCAGTGTTACCGAAAAAGCCGGGCCTGCCCCGGCTTTTTTTGTGCGTGACACCCATCAGGTTTCGGCAAAACTGCGTCCCGCCACCGCTTCCTGGTTCTCGAAAATCGACCCAGCCCGATTCGGCTTTGGCAAAGGCAGTCTGATCGGCACAGCGGTCTGTCGCGGCGCAAAGGTAGGCATGCCGGTAATGATGCGGCCGTTGAACTCGTCAAGTTCATAACTGTCGACCAGCGGCCAGGCATCGACGGCGGCGTAGGAGAACAGCAGCAGCCGGCGTTCGCGCACACCCCGATTCTCCGTCGACGCGTGCAGCGTTCGCACATGGTGGATCGTTATTGACCCGGCCTTGCCGGTGAGGGGTACGGCTTCGTTCAGGTCTTGCTCGATGGCACCCGGATCGCAGGCACCGACAAAAATGCCGTCATGATGGTGGTCTATGACCGGCCCCCGGTGACTCCCGGGCAGCACAAGCAATGGCCCGTTGTCCTCGTTGCAGTCTTCCAGATAGAGGCCAACAGCCAGAAGGTCGTCATTGGTGTAAGGGTAGAATGCCCAGTCCTGATGCCATTCAATGGCGGCTCCGCCACCGACCGGCTTGATGTTGAGCTTTGAGTGATCGAACCGCACGTCCGGTCCAAGCAGGCACTGGAGAAGTGCCACCAGTTTCGGGTTTCTCGACGCCTTGTAATAGACATCGTGCTGATCGGCAGGGTCCTTGATCCGGCGCACCCTGGGCGCGTTGGCGCTGTGGCCTGGCCCCAGGTCATAGACATTGTCGCTGTCCGTGACAGCCCTTGACCCTTCTACATAATTGTCGGTCACCGCATTAAGTTCCGCCAATTCGGTTGCGGTGAACACGTCCTCGACGACCAGATAGCCCTGGTCGCGGTAAAATGTGATCTGATCAGGTTTCAGCATTGCCGGTCTCCGTCTTACGGGTCCGTCGCCGGGCCCGTGCCAAACTCAAGGTTCGCCCGATCCAATCTCCTCGCGCCGCTTCGCAATATAGGCGTCCAGCTCTTCGACAATGGCAGGATCCATCGCCGGTTCCTCATAGTCCTTGAGCGCCTGCTGCCAGATATTTGTCGCGCGCTGTGTTGCGGTCAGGCTACCTGCCAGTTCCCAATTCTCGTAGTTTTGCCAGTCGGAAACAATCGGCTGATAGAATGCGGTTTCATATCGCTCCATCGTGTGCGGCTCACCGAAGAAATGCCCACCGGTCGGCACGCCCTTGATGGCGTCGAACCCAAGTTCTGCTTCGTTCACTTCAATCGGTTTGAGGAATTCCATCATATGCTGGATCATTTCCACATCGAGCACCAGCTTTTCAAACGAGGCCGTGAGGCCACCTTCGAGCCAGCCGGCTGCGTGGTAGACCAGATGCGACTGACCCAGGATCGCGCCCCACAGGGCCATCTGGGTCTCATAGACCGACTGGGCGTCGGCGGCGTTCGAGGCGTTGGTGTTCGATGCCCGATAGGGCAGTCCGTAGCGCCGCGCCAACTGGCCACTGGCGACGTTGGCCTTGGTGTTTTCCGGGGTGCCAAAGGCCGGCGCGCCTGACCGCATGTCCACATTCGAGGTGTAGGAGCCATAAAGCACCGGCGCTCCCGGGTTGACCAGTTGCGCCAGGGTTATGCCGAACAGGGCTTCTGCATTCTGTTGTGCGAGGCCGGCGGCAAGGGTCACCGGTGTCATGGCGCCCATCAACGTGAACGGCGTGACGGCGACTGCCTGGCCGTGTTCCACCATCGCCATGAGTCCGTCTGCCATGGCGTCGTCGAACTTGCGCGGGCTGTTGACCGATATGATCGTGACGACGCCGGGATCCTGCGCCAGTTCCTCAAGGGTCAGGCCCCGGCTGATGGCCATCATGGCAATTCCGTCAAGCGCCCGTCCCCGGCCAATCGCCGTACAATGGAAGACCAGGTCCGACAGGGTAATGTTGGCGCGGTAGGTATCCAGGTGGCGGGAGTTGGCCGGCAGCTCGACCGGGGCGACGACCTGATTGCCGATCAGGTGGATCGCATTGAAATAGTGCGCCAGCCGGATGAAGTCGCAGTAATCCTGATAGTTGCCCGAACGTCGGCCCCGGACGCAGTCGTGAACATTCGGCGGCCCGGCCACCAGCCCGAAATTGACGCTGTTGCCGCCCAGCAGGATGCGCTTGTCCGGATTGCGCGGCGTCAGGGAAAACCGGGACGGGGCGGTGGCGATGGCGCCTTCGACCAGTCCCCGGTCGAGCTTGACTGTCATGGTGGCATCATCGACCTGCGCCCCGGTCTTGCGAAAGATCTCCAGGGCACGGGGGCTGTTCACCTCTATGCCCAGTTCCTCGAGAATACGCATCGATGTCAGATGAATATCCTCGATCTGGTCCTCCGACAGTATATTGAGCGGCGGATAGGTGTTTTCCACCGCACGCCAGGGGAGTTGAGGAATCCGTTCCCCGGGGTTTTCCCGCTGTTTGAGAACCGATCTTCTGCGTCTGGCCTTGGCCATCCCGAGTGTACCCCGCCTTGAATTTTCTGATCCTCAGAGGGTCGATGATAGCGCGGCGACGCCTTTGTACATAATCGACATTTGTTTGTGTACTTTGGTCACATCTGAAGGGGATTCGACGCCTGCGGCCCTAAGGCTCCGTGGCCGGCTGGCTTTGCCTCAGAAACTTCTGGTCCTGGGACGGGGTCGATCCATATTGCTGCCGGTAGCTGCGGGCAAAATGCGACTGCGATCCGAAACCCGCCGCAACCGCTATTTCTGACATCGGCAGGTTTGTATAAAGCAGCAATTCTCGCGCTCTTTTCAGACGCTCCTGTTTGTAAAAGGCCATCGGAGACCGCCCCAGGTGAATTTTGAACAGGCGCTCCAGTTGGCGCACGGTCAGGCCGACTTCTCTGGCAAGCGTCCGGATCGCCAGCGGCAGTTCTATGTTTTCCGCCATCAGTGTGACCGCCTTGGTCACGTGGGCGGAGTTGATGCTGAGCGCGCCTCTGGCTGTCACGCTCTGTTCGTCATAGGCGTCGCGGATCCGGGGGTGCTGGAACCAGCTCGAAATCTCGTTGTTGACGACCCGGCCCAGATCGTCCGACATCAGGGTCAGCATCAGGTCGAGCGACGCTGTTCCCCCCGCGCAGGTCAGCCGGTCCCGGTCAATTTCGAAAATCCGGCTGGTGGCGTCGACATTGGGAAACTCCTCCTGGAACGCGTTGCCGTAGTACCAGTGGACACTGCACCGGTAACCGTCGAGCAGGCCGGCACGGGCCAGTGGAAAAACCCCGCCGCTGATCCCACCCAGGCGGGTACCGTGGCGCGCAAGCTGGCGCAGCTTGACGCGAATAACGTCTTCATTGGCAAAATTGTTGCGAACCCCACCGACCACAAAAAGATAGTCCAAACCGTGCGACGAGATCATCCCGGCGTCCGGCGTGATCCTGACACCGGAGCTCGACCGGACAATCTCGCCGTCTTCCGACAGAATTTGCCAGACATACCTCTCCTGGCCGGTGAGCTCGTTTGCCGCGCGAAACGGTTCGATCGCCGCAGAAAGCGTGATCATGGGAAAACCGCTGCTCAGCAGCAAACCGATCGTGGTGACGTCCTGTCTTCCGGATTTCATGAGCGCCCGCCAGAACGGTTGTTTCTCCTGCGCTCAATGCTTTCCCCAGACACATGCCGATTGCAAATGAATTTTCTTAGGCGTTCGCTGTCGCTCGCCCCGACTTTGCAATCCACGGGCAAACCGGCTCGGTGTGATCGGATGGTGTCCTGCTTCAGGTCGACAACGGGTCTCGCTGAACTTCACTGGTAGAGGTCAATGCCGACGTCAAAGATCGACTGCCCTTTTCTTCTCTGAAAGGGAGACCCATTTTGCGGCAGCGGTGGCGTTGCAGAGAAGTCGTTGCCTGCGTTTCTCGGCTTTTTCGATGCTGTCCGGCGGCGTATTGCAGATGTGACCTTACGGGCCGGCTTTTTTATCTTCACGGCCGGTCTTGCCGGTTTCCTTGCGGCGGCTTTTGCACGCGACAAAGAGTTCTTGGAAGCGCGACGGCAAGCTGGGGGTGTTCTTTGGAGGGCTGCTGGAACGAAATAACAGATGTTCTTTCCACCTTTGTCAGCAAGATAAACACTTCTGATATAACCGAAATGGCACTGGCAGCTCTTCCAGATGGCTTTTTCTTTCGCGTTCGAAGGTGAGTATATGAGTTTCCCGGCATGTGATGCGTGTGATTCGTAGAACAACGCCATTGTTGCCAATATTACCGTAAATACGCGCAAAAATGCCAATCCTCCAAAATTGTGTTTCAAACAAATCATACGATCACTTCTGTTTATTTAACATCATGAGTGTCAATCATATGAATTCATGGTTTCAAGTCAACATGCGACGCAACTACGTTCAATGCGGCCGTAAATAAAGGCTATTGAAGATATGCGCGCATAAGTTGTCGTGTCCAAATTTCATGTATACTCACGTCTTGTGATCTGTAGATGTGAAATTTTATCAGAGTATCAAGCCCGGTTATTCCCGAACGAGAATGTGTCAGCCGTGTTCAGCCAGCACATGCCCGGCGAAATACAGCGACCCGCAGATCAGGATCCGTGGCGGCTCCAGGTGATCGCGCACGCTGGCGCCGAGGGCGGTCCTGAGGTCGGGCATCGGCACGGCCTGAAGACCGGCCTTGGATGCCATTTCTGCTAGGTCTTCGGCTTCGATGGCGTTGGCCTCACCGGGTATGCGCACGGTGTAGATGGACTCCGCCAGCCCCTGGAACGCATTGAGAAAGGTGCCGGCATCCTTGGTGTTGAGCATACCGCAAACAAGTACCAGCCGCCGCGGCACCCGCTCTTCAAGTTCCGCCATGGCAATCGCAACCACCCGGCCTGCTGCTGCGTTGTGTCCGCCGTCGAGCCAGATTTCAGCGCCTTCGGGTACGAGGTTATACAATTTCCCTGGACCGAGTCGCTGCAGCCGGGCCGGCCATTCAACCGACAGCAAACCGGCTTCGATATGCTCTTCCGTTAGGCCTTCCGGTTCGATGCAGCGCAATGCGGCAATCGCCGTACCCGCATTGTCGATCTGATGATGGCCGGGCAGCTTGGGGACCGGCAGATCGAGCAGACCGCCCTGGTCCTGATAGACCAGACGCCCGTGTTGTTCGAAGGCCTGCCATTCCTGGCCGGCGATGATCAGCGGGCTGCCCCGGTTCGCGGCAATGTCTTCAATCACGGACCTTGCGTCGTCGCGCTGAGGCGCAAGGATACAGGCAACCTCCGGCTTGAGAATGCCGGCCTTTTCCATGGCGATATCGTCAACGGTTTCGCCAAGGTATTGCTGATGATCGATGTCGACGGACGTGATGATCGTGAGGGCCGGCGTATCCACGACGTTTGTCGCATCGAGGCGACCGCCAAGCCCCACCTCGAGAAGCAGATAGTCCGCAGGTTCACGGGCAAAGGCAAGAAGGGCTGCTGCCGTCGTGATCTCAAAATAGGTAATTGGTTCGCGCCCGTTGGCGGTTTCGCATTCTTCTAGAAGGTCTGACAGTATTTGTTCGTCGATCAAGGCGCTGCCATCCGGACCGGCCAGTCGTACCCGCTCGTGGAAACGGACCAGGTGCGGTGACGTATAGACATGAACACGCTTGCCGGCAGCCTCGAGCATTGCGCGCAGATAGGCAATGACCGATCCTTTGCCGTTTGTCCCGGCGACATGAATGACGGGAGGCAACCGGGTTTCGGGATGTCCAAGGACTTCGAGGATCCGGTACATCCGATCGAGCGAAAGATCGATGATCTTGGGATGTAGGGTCAGGAGCCTGTCCAGGATAACGTCACTGCGGGCCATCGGTTAAACCGTACGGGTTATTGAAATGTGGAGTTGGTCTGGGAGGTCAGGACGCCGCATTTTCCGCAGCCTCAGCCTCGACGACCAGTTCGGCATCGCTCTCTTCGGCCGGGGATTCTCCAGTGTCGTCGGCGGACCCGGGTGCTGTCTCAGTTGCTGCCCCAAAACCTGGAGCAGGTGTTTTGGTCAACATGCTGATCAGCCGGCTAAGGGTCGCCCGCAGATCGTGACGGTGGACCACCATATCGACCATGCCGTGTTCCAAAAGGTATTCCGACCTCTGGAACCCTTCAGGCAGTTTTTCCCGGATTGTCTGTTCAATGACCCGGGGACCGGCAAACCCGATCAGGGCGTTGGGTTCGGCAATATGAACATCGCCAAGCATTGCATACGACGCGGTCACGCCACCGGTGGTTGGGTGGGTCAGCACGACAATGTAGGGCAGTGCTGCCTTGCGCAGTTGTTGCACGGCAACGGTCGTGCGCGGCATCTGCATGAGCGACAGGATGCCTTCCTGCATGCGTGCGCCGCCGGCGGCTGCAAACATGATGAACGGCGCCTGGCGTTCGACCGCTGTCATCATGCCCTTGATGATGGCCTCGCCGGCAGCCATGCCGAGGGATCCGCCCATGAATGAAAAATCCTGAACGGCAGCGATCGTTTCCACCCCGTCCAGGCGTCCGGCACCGATCACAACCGCATCGTCCAGCCCCGTCTTGTTGCGAGCTTCCTTCAGTCGTTCTGTGTAGCGGCGTTCATCACGAAACTTGAGGGGGTCCAAAGGCACTTCAGGGGTCGGGATCGACTCGTATTCACCGTCGTCGTACAGCGACGTCAGGCGCACTTTTCCCGACATGCGCATGTGATAGCCTGATCCGGGAATGACGAACTGGTTGGCTTCCAGGTCCTTGTGGAAGACCATCTGTCCGGTTTCCGGACACTTGATCCACATGTTGTCCGGAACATCGCGCTTGCGCAGGATGCTGTTGATCTTCGGACGGACAACGTTCTTGATCCAGTTCACGCCTCTAATCTCCAAATAGTCATGGACGGTCTGCCCGTTGCACCCCGTTGGACAATTCCCGCACGAATCCAAGCACGTCGTCAACCGCACCCGGGCCGACCGTGCCGTCGTCAGTCAGGTTCGCGCGTATCCGGTCGACAATCGCCGATCCCACAACGACCCCGTCTGCCTGGCCGGCAATGACGGCAGCCTGTTCTGGGCTCTTGACGCCAAATCCCACGGCGATCGGCAGATCGGTGTGCTGCTTGATCCGGTTGACCGCATGGGCGACCGATGCGGTGTTGGGAGCAGCCGTCCCGGTTATGCCGGCAATCGAAACATAATAAACGAAGCCACTGGTATTGCGCAGAACCGCAGGCAGGCGGGCATCGTCAGTCGTCGGCGTTGCCAGGCGTATGAAGTTGATCCCTGCCTTGAGCGCCGGCAGGCAAAGCTCCTCGTCTTCTTCCGGTGGCAGGTCGACCACGATCAGGCCATCGACGCCGGCGGATTTGGCATCGGTGAGGAACCTGTCTACCCCGTAGATGTAGATCGGATTGTAATAACCCATCAGGACGATGGGCGTTTCGTTGTCGCTTTCCCGGAAGCCGCGCACCATATCGAGAGTGCGGATCATGGTTTGCCCAGCGCCAAGCGCACGCTGGGAAGATGCCTGGATCGACGGGCCATCGGCCATCGGGTCGGTGAAAGGCATGCCCAGCTCGATGATGTCGGCGCCGGCCTCCGGCAGGCCGCGAACCAGTTCCAGCGATGTTTCAAAATTCGGGTCGCCTGCGGTGATGAACGTCACAAAAGCTGCCCGGTTGTCTCGTGCGAGAGTCGCGAAGCGCTGGTCAAGCCGTGTCTTCGTCGTGTCAGTCATGGCTCATATCTCCACGCCGAGGTGGTCGGCCACAGCAAAGACATCCTTGTCGCCGCGTCCGCACATGTTCATGACGATGATATGGGAACTGGGCAGTGTCGGAGCCAGCTTCCCGACGTAGGAAAGGGCGTGCGCGGGCTCCAGCGCAGGGATGATACCCTCCTGTTGCGTGCACAACTGAAACGCATCGAGAGCCTCCTGATCGGTTGCCGACACGTAATTGACCCGGCCCGAGTCGCGAAGCCACGAATGCTCCGGTCCAATGCCCGGGTAGTCGAGGCCCGCTGAAATCGAGTGTCCTTCGTTGATCTGCCCGTCGTCATCCTGGAGCAGGTAAGTCCGGTTGCCGTGAAGAACACCGGGTTTGCCTCCGGAAAGGGACGCCGCGTGGTCCGGGGTGTCGAGCCCGTGGCCTGCCGCTTCGACGCCATAGATGTTGACGTCGTCATCGTCGAGGAAAGGATGAAACAGCCCGATGGCATTGGAGCCACCGCCGATGCAGGCCACCAGACTGTCGGGCAGGCGTCCCTCAGCGGCCATCATCTGTTCGCGTACTTCCTGACCGATCACGGATTGAAAGTTACGGACCATCTCCGGATAGGGATGAGGACCGGCCGCTGTGCCGATGATGTAGAATGTGTTTTCGACATTTGACACCCAGTCGCGCAGAGCCTCGTTCATGGCATCCTTGAGGGTTCCAGACCCGGAAGTCACCGGAACGATTTCCGCACCCAGAAGCTTCATGCGGAAGACATTCGGCTTCTGTCGTTCGATGTCTGTCGCCCCCATGTAGACCACACAAGGCAAACCGAACCGCGCACATACGGTTGCAACCGCGACGCCGTGCTGGCCGGCACCGGTTTCGGCAATGATCCGGGTCTTACTCATACGCCGTGCCAGCTGCATCTGGCCGAGGCAATTATTGATCTTGTGCGAACCGGTGTGGTTCAGCTCATCGCGTTTAAAATAGACCTTGGCGCCGCCAAAATGTTCGGTCAGGCGTTCCGCGAAATAAAGCGGGCTTGGTCGTCCGGTATAATGCGTATTGAGTGCAGTCAACTCGGCATGAAAAGCCGGATCGGCCTTGGCTTCCGTATAGGCTTTCTCCACATCCAGGATGAGCGGCATAAGTGTTTCTGCAACAAACCGGCCGCCATAAATGCCGAAATGGCCGGATTCGTCCGGGCCGGTCTTGTAGGAATTTGGCTTTGCACTGGACACGGGAACTGGAACCTCTTGGATTACACGGCGGGTTGGCATTCTGAGTCCGGAGCTCAATGCCGATGAGGGAATTATTGAAGCTTTAGAATATGGTCATACCGCCTTAGCAGCGATTAGAAAACGTCTTATTTTCTCAACATCCTTAATACCTGGCGCTGATTCGACGCCGGAGGAGACATCAACGATGCCGGCCCCTGTCTGCTCAATGGCGAGGGCGACGTTTTCCACCGTCAATCCACCCGACAGCATGTACGGAGCTCTGGTCTCAAGCCCGGCGATCAATGACCAGTCGAACACCACGCCGTTGCCGCCGGGAAGGGCGTTTTCCAGGGAGTCGGGCGCCTTGGCATCGAACAGAAGCATGTCGGCCACGGCGTCGAAGGAAGGGATTTGGTCAAGATCGCGGTGTTCGCGCAGCTTGATCGCCTTGATGACCGGTTTGCCAAATGTCTCGCGGATCTGCGCTATCCGGGCCGGATCTTCGCTACCGTGGAGCTGGTGGTAATCGGGATTGAGAGTGTCGTCGATCGAGCCAAGGAATTCATCCGACGCATCGACTGTCAAGGCGACCGTGCGGACGGACTCCGGCAGGTCTTCGGTCAGGGCGCGAGCCTGTTCCAGCGTGACAAAGCGGGGACTGGGGGCATAAAAGTTCAGGCCGACATAATCGGCACCCGACTTCACGGCCTGCGCCATGGTATCAGCTGTGCTGATCCCGCATATTTTTGCGTCTACACTCATTGGAGTTTTCAGGCAGCCTCCGGCAACGAGGTGGCGATCGCATGGGCAGCGGCAACCGGGTCGGCGGACTGTGTGATCGGCCGGCCGACAACGATGACGTCTGCACCGGTGTCCACCGCATCGAACGGCGTCATGATGCGTTTCTGGTCGCCGGCATCTGCATCTGCAGGACGGATACCCGGCACGACCAGCCGGAACCCTGCACTGCGCGATGATCGCAGGCTGGATATTTCGCGCGGGCTGCAGACAACGCCATCCAGACCGCAGTCATCACACAAACCGGCCATTTTGCTGACTTGGGCAATGGCTGGATTGGCATAACCGACTTCGGCAAGATCCCCGTCATCGAGACTGGTCAAAACCGTCACGCCGATCAGCCAGGGTTTGGGGCCGTCATGGTCGTCGACCGCATGCCTGGCGGCCTGGAGCATGGCCCGTCCACCGGCAGCGTGAACGTTGACGATCGCCGGTGACAGCGGCAGAACCGCACGCAAACCGCCGGCAACCGTATTGGAGATGTCATGGAGTTTCAGGTCCAGAAATACGGGCTGGCCCGATTCCGCAATCCGGCGGTACCCGTCTGCGCCGTGGCGATAGAAAAATTCAAGGCCGAGTTTGACGCCGCCGACCGTGCCGGCCAGGTCATGGGCAAGAGCGGTTGCGACGTCCAGGTCAGTGGTGTCGAGGGCGCAGAAAACTGGATTTTCGAACATGTGAACGAGTCCGGACTTGAGTGATTTGTACTGGTGCGCCGGTTATATCAAATTCGCCGCCATTGCCACATACTTTCTGATATGGCTCCGTCATCCGCCGCAACCACACACAAGGGGTTGATCGACAGTGCCGTCCTTCAGGCGCAGGACCTGCCAGGCATCGCCGAAGTAGAATGAACTGTAGACGACAATCTCCATGACCCCGTCTCCATCTATGTCCACGATGCCGGCAATCGTGTTCTCCCATACGTCGCTGGGATCGTCTGAGTCCTCGGTCGTAATATCCGACAGGACTTCATACAGTTTTGTCGTAGTGCCGGATCCCTTGTGCACCAGAACAACGGAATACTCCCCCTTGCGCGCCAGGTCCCGCTCGGTATTTGAGGCGTTCAGCACAATTTCGTCGATGCCGTCGTTGTCCAGGTCGGTTTTGACGAGCTGCCGGATAGTGACCTGCGGATTTTTCAGACCGCCCTTTTCGAGATAATCTGCAATCATCTTTTGATAAACAGGATCCGTAAGTTTCAGGAGTTCGATTTTCCGGGGCAACGTCTGTTTAAGATCTGTGCCTTTTCCCAAAACGGCGACCTGATAGTCGCCCAGATTGTTCGGTCGCAGGGTCAGTTCCTGTTGAAACGTTCCCGCACAGCCGTCGTCTTCCTTGCTTTCTTCCGCCGGTCGCCCGATCGACAACACCAGGTCGGATGCACCCTTGACGCTCAGCAGGGTGTACTCCTGCTTATGGGTCATCAGGGGTGTGATCGTTATGGCATCAACCATTTCTCCATCCAGCCCGCCGCCCAGAACGCATGTCAGGCCTTCCGGTGTCACCGCAATCGTCGGGCGGAACATGTCAGATGCCCAGGAGTCTCTGGCGTCGATTGGGGCGAGAAGCAGCATCAGGCAGGTCGTGGCAACACTCACACGCCGCTTGTGCGTGGCAGGTTGAATGTCACGTTCGGCATCGGCAGTATTCTGGTGTTGAGGGCGCGCAACTCCCATCGCATGGTTCCGTAGGGCCACAATTTCAGCCCGTAGGATACCCCGAGTATCCGCCGGGTGTCCATGTGTTGCTGAAGGCCGCTTCTATCCCGAAGGATACGGTTTCAGTTGCTGCTGGGCGAAGGAAGCTGGTGCGCCGTGGAAAGCGGCGCGTTCTGCGATGGTGACGGCTCGTGCTGAGCCGCGTGCGGCGAACTGGGTTGCGCACTTCCCCGCGCAGCCCGGCGCCATTTTCCCTGATTCAGCCACGCCGCTACACCGCCGATGAACAGCCCCGTCAGCATTGCCGCGAGCAGCAGCAGAAACAAAGGCACATCGAAGGACAACAGCGGATCCTCGGTCGAAATCGGGTCGAGGGAAAAGGTCACGGCTTTGCGGTTTGCAACCGAAAGCGCGATCAGGACAACAGCAATCGGCGCCCAAAACAGCCAGGTCAGGAATTTCTTCACATGACGCTCCCAGGCAGCAACAACATTTCGTGGTCAGCTTTCGGCCGGACCATCTTGATTAAGCCGTTCCCGGAGTTCCTTGCCGGTCTTGAAGAACGGCACACTCTTCGCGGCTACGAACACGGGTTCTCCGGTGCGCGGGTTTCGGCCTGTTCTCGCCGGTCTGTGTTTGATGGAAAATGCCCCAAACCCGCGCAATTCCACCCGATCCCCGCGTGATAGAGCATCTCCGATTTCGCCAAAAATCGTATTGATAATACGTTCCACATCCCGTTGATAGAGATGCGGGTTCTCCTGAGCAATGATCTGAATCAGTTCAGATTTTATCATGACGCCTCCTCAATCCGCCTATTGTTGTTGTGCGGATCCGTGAAATTTGTCTAAAGGCAACTACTGAGGGTGCCAAACAGAGACCAGACCGTCAAGTCTAACTCTTTCAGCCCCCAAATGTTTTCCGTTCAGACCCAGGGCTGAGGTGACCGCCGACAGTCCGAACGAATGCGCAATTTTGAGCACGATCATCGAGCCGAAACCCAGATCTTCGAACTGCGATGATGACCAGTCGATCACTTCCAGTTCCCTGGAGATGTTCTTTTCTTTAACCAGCCAGGCGATAGCCACTTCTTCGCCGCCTATGGCGTCGACCAGTTTCAGCGTCTTGGCCTGGCGGCCCGAGTAGACCCGCCCGTCCGCCAGGCGGCGGGCTTCTGCCTTGTCGAAGGGCCGACGGTCGGCGACAAGGTCGACGAACCATTCGTAGGAATCCTGAACCATGGATTCAATCGCCGCCCTGACGTCCACCGACGCGGTGTTGAACGGCGACGGCTGTGCCTTGAGTGGGCTGCTTTTGATTTCTTCCATGCGCACGCCGACCTTGCCGAGCAGATCTTTCACTTCCGCCCATTGCATGATGACGCCGATCGACCCTGTGATGGTGTTGCCGCGTGCCACGATATAGTCGGCACCTAGTGCCGCGGCGTATCCGCCGGAGGCTGCCACAGTTCCCAGAACCGCTACCACTGGTTTCCGGGCCGCGACCGAGCGGATCGACGCAAACAGGGCTTCGGCTCCGGTGGTTGTGCCGCCGGGACTGTTGATGTCGAGAATCAGCGCCTTCACATTACCGTCTTCGGCAATTTTCCTGAGACGCTCTCTTTGTTTCGGATCGTCGAAAATGGTGCCGGCAATGACAATGCGGGCGATCTGGTCGCGGCCGAACCAAAAACCGGACTTGTGCGGCATCGAAGAGGAACCGCCGACCACAAAAACGATGACCACGGCCGCGACGGCCAGGAAACGCCAGAGGCTCGCACGGCGTTTGAGGCGCCGTCTGTCCGCAAGAATATCGGCGTTTACAGTCATGGCCGGCCTGTTGTTTTCCGGTTCCCCGCAGAAGACGCCGCGGGGAACCGGATTATTGTCGCTTACTTGTCGTCTTCGCTCGCGCCTTCATCGTCACCGTCCTGCTGGGCACGGTTGAGGGCCGCTCCAAGGATATCGCCAAGCGAGGCGCCGCTGTCGGTCGAACCGTACTGGGCAACAGCCTCTTTCTCTTCGGCAATTTCCAGGGCTTTGATCGACACCGAGATCTTCCGTGCAGCACGGTCGAAATTGGTGACGCGGGCATCGACCTTGTCGCCAACTGCAAAGCGTTCCGGACGCTGCTCTGACCGGTCACGGCTGAGGTCGGACCGTCGGACGAAGGCAGACAGGCCATGTTCTCCGATCGACACTTCGATACCATTGTCTTTGACGTCGGAGACTTCGCAGGTCACCACGGCACCGCGCCGCAGATCACCTGAGCTGTCTATCGGATCGCCGGCAAGCTGCTTGATGCCGAGGCTGATGCGTTCTTTTTCGGTATCCACATCCAGGACCACGGCTTTGACGATATCGCCCTTCTTGTAGTCGGCAATGGCTTCCTCGCCCGACCGTGTCCAGTCGAGATCGGAAAGATGAACCATGCCATCCACATCGCCGTCCAGACCAATGAACAGACCGAATTCGGTAACGTTCTTGATCTCGCCTTCGACTTCCGTGCCTTGCGGGAAGCGGTCGGCAAACGACAGCCATGGGTTGTCCGAGCACTGCTTCAGACCCAGTGATATACGGCGTTTGCCACGGTCGACTTCGAGGACCATGACTTCGACCGCCTGACTGGTGGAAATGATCTTGCCAGGATGTACGTTTTTCTTGGTCCAGCTCATTTCGGAAACGTGCACCAGGCCCTCGATCCCTTCTTCCAGTTCGACGAATGCGCCGTAGTCGGTAATGTTGGTAACCGTACCGGTGAATTTCGCGCCATGCGGATACTTGGCATCCACACCATCCCACGGATCGGCTTCGAGCTGCTTGATGCCCAGGCTGATACGTTGGGTTTCCGGATTGATCTTGATGATCTGCACGTTGACGGCCTGACCGATCGACAGGACGTCGCTTGGGTGGTTGACCCGGCGCCAGGCAATGTCCGTGACATGCAGGAGGCCGTCGATGCCGCCCAAGTCGACGAACGCACCATAATCGGTGATGTTCTTGACCACGCCTTCGACCACTTGACCTTCCTTGAGGTTCTGGACGATTTCATGGCGTTGTTCGGCACGGGTTTCCTCGAGCACGGCCCGGCGGGATACGACGATGTTGCCGCGCCGCTTGTCCATTTTCAGGATCTGGAACGGCTGCGGGATGTTCATCAGGGGCTGAACGTCCCGGATCGGGCGAATGTCCACCTGACTGCCAGGCAGGAAGGCAACGGCACCGTCCAGGTCGACCGTAAAGCCGCCCTTGACCCGTCCGAAGATGACACCTTCAACGCGTTCGTTGTCTTCGAAGGATTTTTCAAGCCGGATCCAGCTTTCCTCGCGGCGGGCTTTTTCCCGGCTGAGGACGGCTTCGCCCATGGCGTTTTCGATACGGTCCAGAAAGACTTCGACCTCGTCGCCGACGACGAGGACATTACCCTGACCGGGCGACTGGAATTCTTTAAGGGGAACACGGCCTTCTGTTTTCAGGCCGACGTCGATAACTGCGAGATCGTTTTCGATGCTGATGATCGTACCTTTGATCACCGAGCCTTCTTGGGCTTCACCGCCGCCCATGGTCTCTTCGAGCATTGCGGCAAAGTCTTCGCGTGAGGGATTGAGGGTTTCAGAGTGAGTTTCAGACATTTAGGCTCCTAAATACGATGTTCTGTTTCGGGCCAGCGGTTGGTTCCGCAGGTCTTCCCGCGTTGCCGCACATGACAGGTGAACGCCAAAAGGGACAACAACACGGGCATATTCAGACGTGCCGCCGTGCGAAGGCATGCTCTTATGATTGCAAAGACAGGCTTTCGTTCTGGAAGCACAAAACAGGCACGCCCCAAAAGGACCGCACCCGGCTCGTTCATTCGTTCATCGTCCGTCGATTCTGGCGACGGCTGCTTCGAACGCCGTTTCTATATCCAAATTTGTTGTATCGAGCAAGTGCGCATCATCGGCTTTTATCATCGGCGACGCTTCTCTTTCCCGGTCTCTCCGGTCCCGGGCTTCGATGTCTGCGAGCACGTCTTCCTTGCGCACCGATCCGTCGACGGCGGCAAGCTCAAGGTAACGGCGGTGTGCACGCGCTTCCGTATCAGCCGTTACGAACAGTTTTGCGTCGGCATAGGGACAGACGACGGTGCCGATGTCACGGCCATCGAGAACCGCGCCGGGAGGGTGGGCTGCATAGTCGCGCTGGAAGTCCAGAATGGCCGAACGAACTTCGGGAATTGCGGCGACCACGGACGCTGCGGCGGAAACCGCCGGTGTTCGCAAGGAGCCGGCGGGAATTCTGGCGGGATCGAGGTTTCGGGCGGCCTTCAGGGCATCATCGGTGTCGGCCGGATCGCCTCCTGCCTCAAGCACATCGAAGGCTACCGCTCTGTACAGGGATCCGGTGTCCAGATGTCTCAGGCCGTAATGGGCGGCAAGTTTCTTGGCAAGCGTGCCTTTGCCGGATGCCGCCGGCCCGTCGATCGCAATGATCATGATCGACCCTCCTCAAAGGCCTCAAGCCGCGCCCCTGCGCCGGTCATGAGCGGAATGAATTCTGGAAAACTGGTCGCAATCATTGCGATATCATCCACTTTTACGGGGTTTTGCGCCCCTAGGCCCAAAACCAGAAAGGCCATGGCAATGCGATGGTCGAAGTGAGTTTCGACAGTACCGCCGCCACGGACCCGGGCCGATCCAGTGACGATCAGATCGTTTTCGCCCGCCTGATAATCGACTCCGCAGGCCGTCAGCCCGTCGGCGACCGCCGCGAGCCGGTCGCTTTCCTTGACCCGCAATTCGTCCAGACCCTTCATGTGCGTGGGGCCTTCTGCGAATGCCGCCGCAGCGGCCAGCACGGGATACTCGTCGATCATCGATGGCGCGCGTTCGGCTGGAACAGTGACGCCGTGTAGCCGGGAGGATCGCACCCTCAGGTCGCCCAGCGGCTCGCCGTTTTCATCCCGGGCGTTGGTGATCTCGATCGATGCGCCCATCTCAATCAGCGTGTCGACCAGGCCGCGCCGGGTGGCGTTCATCATCACGCCGGGCAGGGTTATGTCGGAATCTGCCGTGATCAGGGCGGCAACGATGGCGAAGGCGGCGGAGCTCGGATCCGCAGGAACCGTGACCACTCCCGGACGCAATTCGGTCTCGCCTTCAAGCGTAATCAGGCGTCCCTCGTCGGTTGTCTCGATGTTCAGGATCGCGCCAAAATGTCGCAGCATGCGTTCGGTATGATCCCGTGTCGCTTCCGGCTCGATCACTTGGGTTCTGCCGGGCACGTTGAGCCCGGCCAGCAGGACCGCCGATTTCACCTGAGCGGATGGCATTGGCAGACGGTAGGTAATCGGCATCGGGTCCCGTGCGCCGGTTATGGTCAGGGGCAGACGGTCATGGGTTGCCGCATCGATCCGGGCGCCGATCTCACGCATGGGATCGAGTATCCGGCCCATCGGCCGGCCGCACAGGGAATGGTCGCCGGTAAACCGTGTCGTGATCGGGTGGCTTGACGCGATTCCCATGGCAAGGCGCACTCCGGTGCCGGAATTGCCGAAGTCGATATCGCCGTCAGGTTCAGCAAGCGCTCCTGTTCCCGGCCCGTAAACCAGCCATCGGCCATCGGCCTGGCGCTCTATCTGTGCGCCAAAGGCCCTCATGGCACTGGCGGTGGCCAGCACATCGTCGGACTCCAGCAGACCGGCGATGGCGCTCTCGCCCATCGCCAGGCTGGACAACATCAGCGCACGATGGGATATCGATTTGTCGCCGGGAATGACGAAAGAGCCCGACAAGCCTTCGCTGTGGTGGGCGGTGCAGGGAATGGGGGTGCTCAAGGGTCTGGTCGATCCGTCAAAGGGGATGATGGCGTGCGGGTGCTCTCTATCATGCCCGTGCAGAGGTGTCACGAACCACCGGACCGCAGAAATGCCCGATTTTGCATTCAGGACACGATCACACGGCATCAAGTGGAATGCCGCACATTTTGTTTTTGACAGCAGGCGTTTCACATGGCAATGGGATGCCCGATTGATAGATCGGAGATTTAGAGGCGTGGCAAAACCTGAACTCGGAACAAAACGGCAGTGCGGCGGCTGCAGTGCAAAGTTTTATGATCTCAACCGGGACCCGATCCTGTGTCCCAAGTGCGAAACCCTATTCGAGCCGGTTGTTGTTGCGACGAGATCTGCGCGTGCCCCTGCACCCGTGGCCCCGGTCCCAAAGAAAGCTGAAGTGGTCGAAGAGACAGTAGAGGCCACACCGGACAACGTCGAAGTCGTCAGTCTGGAAGACGTCGAATCAACGGATGAAGAAATCCCTGAGATTGAAGACGTTGTGCTGGTTGACGACGATGACGATGAGGATCTTGAATCCGACGAATCCGATACGTTTATCGAAGACGACGACGATGGCGACCCGAACGTTTCTGACATCCTGGGCACCGACATCCCGTCC
Organism: Hyphomicrobiales bacterium; assembly: GCA_021775835.1. The sequence continues at coordinate 22,155 of JAJFHC010000213.1, forward strand.
ACCAAGGAAGAAAGCTGAACTAATTCGGCTCTAAGCACCATTGAGGTGCAAGTTTCGCTTGATCGCGGGCGTTCGTCGCCCTAGGTTCAGCGCCGCCGGCCCCACCCCCATGCGGGCGCCGGTATCAGGAACAAGACAAAGTCAAAGGGGCCATAGCTCAGTTGGGAGAGCGCTTGAATGGCATTCAAGAGGTCGGCGGTTCGATTCCGCCTGGCTCCACCAGATTTTTAAACGGGTTAGCGGAACACCTCCGCTGACCCGTTTTTTGTTTAGTAAACCTATAGCTGAGCAATCTCGATGACCTGGCCGCAGGACGCAACAAGGTCACCTAAAGGGGTGTAGGCCCAGTTCCCACAGCACAGGTCAAGCGCGCCTGAAGCTTTGGAGTTGACTGTCCAAACACTCGTCGATGAAATCGAGTCTGAGAGGACAAAAAGATCGATCACAGGCATGTTGCCTGCGACACTGTTCTTGTGTCTGGTCGACGGATACTGACTTGCCGACCTCGGCGCAAACAGGGCGTGGTGATGCAAACAATTTGAACATTTCAAGTTCCTCCTGACGGTTTGACTCTAAGGCGGGGAGTCCAGGAGCGGTTTGATCAGGATCAAGAAACTCGATGATCGACGCCAAATGCCCTGGGTTTGCGGGTAAACAGGCATCAGAGAATGGAATAGTATCGGCCCACCGGTCAGAGACGGCCGCCCCTAAGATTGCCTGCCCTGGAGATGTCATCGATGTTTGATCGTCAACCTGTATTGAATAGCGAAGGGATCGAACTGAGACCGCTGCGTGCAGACGACTATCCCGGTCTGTATGAGGTGGCGGCGGATCCGCTTCTCTGGGAACAACGTCCGGCGAAGAATCGTCACGAGGAACCAGAGTTCAGGATCTTTTTTGACCAGGCCCCGGCATCGGGCGGGACACTGGTCGTGATTGATTCCAACGAGGACAGGATCATCGGCTCATCGCGTTTTCATGGATACGACGAAGCCGCACGCGCCGTCGAAATAGGATGGACGTTCCTGGCAAGGTCGCACTGGGGAGGGGCCTGCAACCGGGAAGTCAAGCATCTCATGCTCAAACACGCCTTCAGATTTGTGGACGCTGTCAGGTTTCTGGTGGGGCCTGACAACATTCGGTCACAACGGGCCGTTGAAAAGATCGGTGGGGTTCGCGCAGGCGTCAGACCCGATGCCAGCGGACGGGAGAGTTACTTGTACGAACTAACGGCAATCGCCTACGCCCAGGGACGGTAGCGGGCGGTGGTCCGAGAGCCCGACTTGCCGTCTCGTAGCGAAAAATTGATCCCATTGCTCCTGCCGCCATGTCTATAAACAGACGCCTTTGAATCGCCATGCGATACGGCTTAATGTGGTGTTCAGAGTTTGAAGAGGCATGACATTCTGCATTTATTGGTCGACGCCGCCGCGGGGCATTGATCATAGCTGTCACCCATTCCGCCCATAGGAAACTATATGCCAATATTTCTGAACGGCCTTGCCACCGCTGTGCCGCCTCACGAACTTCCGCAAAATCTTGTGCTCGAAAACGCCCGCAGAATTCTGGGACCTCGCTACGCCCAGTTCGAAAGTATGGCCAAGACGTTCCAGACCGCCGGTGTCGAGAAGCGCTATTCCATGGCCCCGTTCGAATGGTTCGAGGAACCCAAGAACTGGCCGGAAAGAAACGCGCTCTACCTGACCGGCGCCAAGGATCTGTTCATCAATGCCGCAACCGCCGCCCTTGAAAGCGCCGGCCTGCAGGCCTCGCAGATTGACACGGTGGTGACGATCTCGTCGACCGGTGTTGCCACGCCGACCATTGAGGCCCTGGCCTGGAAGCAGATGGGTTTCAGAACGGATGTGCGCCGGATCCCGGTCTTCGGACTGGGCTGCGCTGGCGGGGTCTCGGGCATGGCCATCGCCCAGGCCCAGGCCGAAGCGCGCCCTGGCTCCCATGTCCTGGTTGTGGCCCTCGAAGCGTGCACCCTGTCGTTCCGCTCCGACCGACTGCAAAAGGCCGACATCATCGCAACCGTCCTGTTCGGTGACGGCGCTGCGGCGGCGATCCTGTCGACGGAACGCACGGACAACGACTTGCCGACTGTTGAACTGGAAGCCGGGCAGGAAGAGCTGTGGTCGGATACACTGGCCATCATGGGGTGGGACGTCGACGAGGCCGGCCTTGGTGTGATATTCGACCGCTCGATTCCGACTTTTGCCAAGGATCATTTCGCCGAAGCCACCGACAAGGCGATTGGCCGGGCCGGCATCGCGCGCCCGGAGATTGACCGGTTTGTCTGCCATCCCGGCGGCGCCAAAGTTGTCGAGGCCCTTGAAGAAGCCCTGGACCTGCCCGACCGCAGTTTGGATGAGGAACGCACTGTATTGCGTGACTACGGCAACATGTCGGCCCCCACCGTCCTGTTTGTGTTGAAGCGTGTCCTGGAAAACATGCACACCGGCCGGATGGCCATGTGTGCCTTAGGGCCCGGGTTCACCGCATCGTTTCTGCCCATGACGGTGAGTGCCTGAATATGCCGGAGTTATCTGTTCCAGCCCTTCTCTTTCTTTCGTTCATCGTCGTCCAGCGGCTGGCAGAACTGGCGCTGGCGAAGCGCAACACGGCGCGTTTGCTCGAGCGTGGTGCTGTTGAAATCGGCGCATCCCATTATCCCCTGATCGTTGTTCTGCACACCGGCTGGGTGCTTGCTCTGATCTATTTTGGATACGGCCAGGCTCTGTCCATGCCCTGGCTCGTCGCTTATGCTGCCTTGCAGGTGATGCGCGTCTGGATTCTTGCAAGCCTTGGCGAACGCTGGACCACACGCATCATTGTTCTTGACGAACCGCTGGTGCGGGCCGGCCCGTTCGCGTTTCTGCGTCATCCCAATTACGTCCTTGTAGTGGCTGAGATTTTTGTGGCCCCCATGGTGCTGGGCCTGTTCTGGGTGGCGGTTGTCTTTTCCGTGTTGAACGCCGCCATGCTGACCCTGAGGATCTCGGTCGAGGAGCGAGCGTTAAAACCCATGCGATCCGAATGAATCACGGTTTTGGCCTTGAACGCCCGGGCCTCCTTGCCGTCCGGCATCCGGCCGTCGCACTCGGTGTCCTCGCCCTGCTCCTGCTTGGATCGATTCTGGCGATCCCCAGCCTGCGGTTCGACGAGGATATCAACCGGGTTTTCCTCTCCCAGAACGAGAGCTCTCAGAACTACAGGAATTTCATCAGGGAGGTCGGCGGCAGACGGCCCGACATCGCCGTGTTCATTGAAGCCGATCAGCCGTTCTCCGCCGATGACTACGGGCGCCTGCGCGACCTGGCCTTGGAACTGGAGTTTCTCGACCGGATAGGGTCGGTTCTCTCACCGTTCTCGATCCGATTCCCGAAGTCGGATTCTGATTTTCCCGGCGAAACGGTGATCCCCGCCGACATCGCTCTGGAGGATGTCGAGGAACGCCTGAAAAAACTTCAGGCAGAGGCACCGTTCCTGCGCCCGATGGTTTCGGCCAGCCGCACGTCGGTCCTGTTCATCGTCACGGCCGACGCCGGGCTGTCGCGGTCAGCCATACGGGAGGTTCTGGCCGGAGTCAGCGAAACATCGACCCGGATGCTGGACAAGCGTCTGCGGCACACGGTGACAGGCGAGGATGCCGTGTCTGTTGCCATTGTGGATGGGCTCAAGACCGATCTCCTGAAGCTCAATGCCCTGGGGTGTCTCCTGGTGCTCATTCTGGCCTTGGCCGTGTTTCGCAGCATTCTCACAGCATTGGTCGCCGTAGCCCCTGCAATCATTGGCGTTCTGGCGTGCCTGTCGGTCTTTGCCCTCCTTGGGTACCCCATTACGGTCATGAGCAACGTCCTGCCGATCCTGGTCCTGGTGCTGGGAATTGCCGACTCCATGCACCTTGTGCTGCACCTTCGCCATCAGCCGGATCATGAACCCGTTCAGGCAAGCCTCGAGCGAACCATCAGGGAAATCGGCCCGGCCTGTGCGCTCACCGCACTGACAACGGCCATTGCCTTCCTGGCCATCGCGATTTCTGACAATGACCAACTGTTCGAATTCGCGGTTGTCGGCGCCGTGTCGGTGCTGTTTTCGTTCTTTGTCGTGATGACGACTTTCGCGCTCCTGGGGAAATTTGTGAACAGGTCGTCGATTCCGGAACAGGACGGCGAAGAGTCGTGGAGCATTCTGGCTTTGATTGGCCGCACGGTTTTGGTTCATGGCCGCAGGATATTTGTTCTGGCACTGGTTCTTTTTGCAGCCGGGGCCTTCGGGTATTCGCAAACTGAAGCCTGGTTTCCTCATGAGGACGCACTGCCCCGGGACAGCGTCCTGATTGCTGCAAACGAAAGACTGTTTACAGAATACGGCGGCACGTATCGGTTGTGGGCCGAGCTTGACACCGGATCCGAAAACTCACTGACAACGCAGGCAGGCTGGAACCGGCTGACCGCTGTCACGCAAGCCGTCGAGAAAGCCGCCCCCGCCTACATGACGGTATCGATGGCGACAGTTGCGCGTTGGCTCGGCGATCCCGGTCGTCTTCCCGCGCCGGATGAACTGGTGGATTTGCCCGATAACATCAAAGACCAGTTGGTGTCCAAGTCCGGCGCCGTGGCACGCGTTGTAACCTTCGTGCCCGAACCCATGCGTGACCGCCTGTCGCGCGATACTCACGATCGCATCGAGCGGGCGGCCCTGGACGCTTCCGCTGACCGGATTGTCGGTCTGCCAGACATCATGCGCCATGAGTCAATCGCCATCATCAACCAGCTTGGCCTTGGATTGCTGATCGCCTGCCTGTCCTCAACGATCCTGATCGCCTTTGCATTTCGCTGGCCGGGGCTGATGATCGCCCTTTTCGTGCCGAACATGCTTCCGCTGATACTGACGGCATCCGCATTGCATTTCCTGAATGACGGACACCTGACACCGACTGCGGTTTTGGCCCTGACGATTGCGTTCGGCATTGCCGTCGACGATTCGATCCATGTCATCAACAGGTTTCATCTGGAGCGCACCCATGGCCGGAATGTTGACGAGGCCTTGAAAGTTACCATCCAGAAGACCGGCAAGGTCATGGTGCTGACAACGCTGTTGCTTTCGGTAGGCTTGGCGATCACACAGATCAGTGCATTTGCCCCGGTACAGCTGTTCGGGCTAATGCTGATCCTGACATTCATAATAGCACTGCTCGCGGATTTGCTGCTGCTGCCCGCATTGCTGAAACAAAAATGGATCGTGAAGTGAGAACCTGTGTCCGGTTGATAGGTCTTTTCCTGATTTTGTGGGGGTCGTCTGCGCCATCCGCTGCCGCCAGTGAGCTTCTGGCGTCCATGGGTGGTCGTTGGAAGGGTGAAGGATGGGCGAAACGCACCGTCGATGGCGCCCGCGAAACGGTCCGCTGCCGGCTCGCCAACACCTACTTTCCCGACAGCCGGGAACTGGTTGTCTCAGGCAAGTGCGCCGTACCGGGAAAGAAGTTCGATTTCAAGGGCGCACTCAGTTCAAAGGATGGGAACGACAAGATCTCCGGCCGGTTGGCGAATCCGTTCGGCTTGGGCAGCACGGCGGTAACCGGAAGGCTACAGGGAAACCGGGCTTTGCTGATTTTCAGTGCCCCCGACCCTGGAACCGGGAAGGAACTGAAACAGCAGATGATCTGGCAAGTCGGTGACAGCGGCTTCAAGATCACGAGCAAAGTTCTGGGGTCAGGCGGCAAGGCTTTGAGCAGCCTTCATTTTCAACGTTGAATGAACTTCCATAGGCTCTAGACCAGATACGGTCTGGTTGACAGAGTCGATTCCACACAATTACACCAATTGACCCGAGAGGCGTCGCGTCGTCTGTGTTTCATTTCACGTGCTTCAACGATTCTTCGTCGCGTGTCTTTGTTCCGAAATCTCCGCACTATTTGGGAGAGACACGTTTTTAATCGTGCGAGTATCACCGACGGCGGCGGTCTGCACAACAAGGACAAGTTTATATGTATGCCAGACTATCCGTCTGTTTGAGTGTCGCTTTGAGCATTGTAATGATCACGCTGTTCGGCGCATCGCTCATCTGGAATTGGACCGGAAAAACGGCGGACGTACAGGTATCGGCAAAAACCGAAGCGACGGAACCCATTGTAGCATCTCGAAACATATGGACAGGATTGGTCAAACTTCGGGTTCAGGAAGTTGATCTGAACAGGCTGGTCTCTCACGTTATGCCCGAGGCGGGAGCGATTGAGGTTGTGCAAGACAAAGTTATCATTGCGCAGCAGGATGGCCGCTTTGCCGAAATGGCATTTGACGGAAGCATTCCACCAACAATTCGCGAATTGCCGACACGCATCGACACCAAGTCAGCGGAAATGGCAGTGTTCTATGAACCCCAGAACCTGAAAAAGTTTGAGCCCGCCCGTGTCACCGACCTAATGTTGCTCGCGAACGGAACCCACATGGCCGCGACTCATGTCCATTGGGATGACGTTGGACACTGTCTGAATTTGCGGGTTTCGGTGATTGCCCTTGTTGATCTATTAGCCCGTCAAGAATCAAAGGATACCGCATGGGTCACTGTTTTTGACAGTAAGCCTTGTGTGCAGCACTTCATGAGCCTGGGATTCGGCGGCCGCACGGCCCAGGTGGGCCCCGAAAAGATCATTGTCACGCACGGACATGGAGATGTCACCGATCCCGAGGCTGAAGCATTTCAGCGCGATTATGGCAAGATATTCAGGGTTGGTCTTGCGGATAAGACCGTTGAAGTTGTTTCCAAAGGCCATCGAAATCCACAAGGGTTGTTGATGGACACTCGCGGACGTCTCTGGTCGACCGAGCATGGTCCCCAGGGAGGCGACGAACTCAACCTGATCAAACAAGGAAGTGACTACGGTTGGCCATACGTCACATATGGTACCGAGTATGGGAGGACGCACTGGCATTATTCCCGATACCAGGGTCGGCATACAGGTTACGAAAAACCGGTTTTCGCCTGGTTGCCGTCGATTGGCGTCAGCAATCTTGTGGAGATTCGACATTTCCATGCACGGTGGGACGGTGATTTTCTCGTCGCCAGCCTTCGTGACAAGTCGCTCTACCGCCTCCGGCTGGAAGGTGAACGGGTCATCTATGCCGAACGAATCGAGATCGGCGAACGGATTCGCGATATTGTTCAGATGCCCGATGGTCCGATCCTCTTGTGGACAGACAACGCAAAGGTTCTGAGGATAACGGCTGAAGGTATCGATAGTGACAGTGACGCGGTGACCAGGCTTCCTGCCAAGACACGCACGGCTGTCCTTGGATGCCTGGTATGTCACAATCTGGACCGCACTCTGTCCGATCAGGCCAGAATATCGCTGTTCAGCCTTCAGAGCAAAAACACCGGCAGTGCTGCCGCTAATCTCTACTCCCCAGCTTTCCGGAAATTTGCAGAAGCCCATTCGTCGTGGGACCGAGAGCTCCTCGACACGTTTCTGAACGATCCCGAAGCGCTGATTCCCGGAACCACTATGGCTGGCAAAGGGATACCCGATGGCCAGACCCGTGCAGCAGTTCTCGACTTCCTGGCAACCCTGCAATAGTTCAGCCGGCGGTCGCCTCTATATTTCGGTCAGACACCGGTTCCGGTCCAGGACCGGTTACTTGACAGAAATGCAGGTACACTGGGCCCGTTCGAATACGGTATTTGAAACACTGCCGAAAGACGTTGCCTGTGAGACGCCGGTTCCCCGCGACCCCATGACGATTGTATTGGCACCCGTGCTTTCGCGGGCGGTGAGGATGCACTCCGCCGGATCGCCCGATTCGAATGGCATGCCGATGAATTCAACACCCCGGCGGCGCACCCTGGTTGACGCCTGTTCAAGTACTTTCGCGCCAACCGATGCAACCAGTTTGCCCGGTACTGGTTCGCCGGACGCCTTGGCGGCGGACTGAAGGGCCGTTCTGAGCGTCGGGCCGAACAGATTGGCGATGTCCAGGTTGAGGAGTTCGTCTGCGCTCCGGCCATGCCCCAACACGTGAAGCAGGGCAATGCGACCGTCGTATTTTTCAGCCAGATCACAGGCGATGTGAAGGGCCTTCAAAGCATGATTCGAGCCGTCCACCGGCACCAGAATGGTATGCATGGCAGGATCCTAACGCAGCCGTTGGTATCAGCGACCGTCCTTGTCATCCAGCCAGGACCGGATGATGGCGCGGTGGCGCTCGCCATCATAGCTTGGAAAATGCCCGCCATGAACCACCCGGACCGGATAATCAAGCAGACGTTTCATGCTCGCATAATAGTCGGCGGCATCGGCATGATAGGTGTCCTCGATCAGCGGACCGTCATAGACGATGTCGCCCGAGAACAGGGTCTGCGTCGCCGCTTCCCACAGGGCGATGCCGCCGGGGGAATGACCGGGCGTGTGCACCACTTCAAAGTGCCTGTCGCCAAGGTCGATGGTATCTCCATCCCGAACCTGCCGGGTGGCCGGCGCACGGGCCACCGCATACTCGACTGAGCTGTAGGGCTGGGGCGGTAACCGGGTAAAGATGGTGTTGGTAACGTAAGGATCGGCGAGCGTATTGGCCCGGGTCGGGTTGGCCAGCAGGTCGGCTTCCGCTTCATGCACGACGCGGTCATCAAATTCGTGATGACAGCCGATATGGTCGAAATGGGTGTGGCTGGCAACCGCGACGCAGGGCCTTTCGGTGACCAGCGGCACCTGTTCGCGCAGGCTCACCACGCCCATGCCACTGTCCACAAGCATGTCCCGGTCGCGGCCGCGCACATGCCAGATGTTGCAGCGGTAGAACTCTTCGATAAAGGGCTCGCCGATATACGTCACATCGTCGCTCAGGCGTCGAATGGTGTACCAGTCTTCCGGTTTTGCTGTTTCCATAGGTGAATTCACTCCTGTGCCGGCAACACGATGATGTTTCCGGGATCGACGCGAAATGTCATGGCGTCGCCTACGGCCAGTCCCAGGCCGAGCGACTGCGGCAGATGTGCGACGAAGGCCGCGCCGGGCATGTCGTCCGGTGCCACATGACATCGGTGGTAAGTGCCGAAAAACGATACGCCCGTCACCGTGGCCTGCCACAGTCTGGCAGTGTCTTGTTTGTCCAGCGATGGTTCAAGATGCTCGGGCCGCACGCAAAGTTCAACGGCATCGCCGTCGTTGAAGGCCGTCCCGGTCTCACCCGGTTTTGGAACAACATAAGTTCCAAGAGCCGTTTCTATGTTGAGCGTTGTCGTGGTCATGCCGGAGATCTTGCCGGCGATGAAATTGGCCTCGCCCATGAATGCTGCCGTGAAATGGTTCTTCGGCCTCAGGTAAATTGACTCCGGCGACCCGTTGTCCTGTATCTGCCCCGCATTCATGACGATGATATCGTCGGCAATGGCCATGGCTTCTTCCTGGTCGTGGGTGACGTGCACGAATGTGGTGCCGACACGTTTCTGGATCGCCTTGAGTTCGTCCTGCATCTGTCGTCTCAGCTTCAGGTCGAGCGCCCCGAGCGGTTCGTCGAGCAACAGCAGATCCGGTTCGACCGCCAGGGCCCGCGCGAGGGCGACACGCTGTCGCTGACCACCGGACAGCTCATGTGGCTTCCTGTCAAAATTGCCGTCAAGACCCACAAGTTGGAGCAATTCGGAGGCCTTCCGATCGCGATCCGACCGCGAGATGCCGCGCATGCGCAGACCGAACCCCACATTGGCGCCCAGGCTCATATGGGGAAAAAGAGCGTAATCCTGGAACATTGTCGTTGTCGGCCGCCGGGACGGTGGCACCATGGTAACGTCGGTTCCGCCGATCAGGACTGCACCCGAACTGGGTCTGAGGAAGCCACCGAGGATCGACAGCAACGTGGTCTTGCCGCAGCCCGACGGCCCGAGCAGCACGGCAAACCTGCCTTCCCCGATCGTCAGGTCAATTCCGTTCAAGGCGGTGAAATCGCCAAACCGGTGCGACACGCCGCGAATTTGTACCTCGGCGGTCATGAGCGCCTGGCCTTTCGGAAAACGGTCAGCTCGAGAATGATCACAAGCAGGATCGAGACCAGGAACACGATCGAGCCGACCGCGTTGGTTTTCGGATTGAGACCCGACCGCAGCAGGCTCCAGATTTCCACCGGCAACGTAACATCGAACCGCGATAGCAAGAATGAAATGATGAATTCGTCCCAGGAAAATGTGACCGACAAAAAATAGCTCGCGAGAATCGCTGGCATCAGCATCGGCGCTGTCACCAGGCACATGACCTGCCAGTCTGCCGCTCCCAGATCCCGGGCAGCGCGCTCCACATTCACCTGATGCGCGCCCATCTGGCTGTAGATGATGGCAAAACAAAGCGGTGTGTTGATTACCGTGTGGCCGATGCCAACGGTCAGCAGCGATCTTGAGACACCGAAAGTGTTGAACATGATCAGAAGTCCAAGACCGATGATCAGATAGCTCACGGTCAGGGGTGCCGTGATCAGTGCGCGTTGAATGCCAGAGGCCGGCAACCGGTAACGTGCCAGGCCATAAGCGGAAAGGAAACCCAGCAGGCAGGCCACTGCGGACGAGACCAGGGCGACCATGGCGGAATTGACGAGCGCGGCGACCAGGCTTTCATCGGCAAGAACCGCCTCATACCATTTCAGGGAGGGTCCGTTGAACGGCGGGATCGGAAACCGCCCGCCCTGAAATGAGAACAGCACCAACACGGCCACAGGCAGGAAGATGAAGCCGTATATCAGCACTGCATAAAGCCCGCTTGTCCAGCTGTACAACCGTTGCATGGCTCAGGCCCTCTCCAGCTTGAGCCAGCGGGCGCAGGCCACATAGACGACCGTCACGATCAACATCAGCAGTATGGACAGGGCCGAGGCGGTGGGAAAATCCGCACGCCGTCCGATCTGCAGCATGATGATTTGCGGCATCACCAGTTCGTTGTTGCCGCCCAGGATCTGCGGCGTGATGTAGTCGCCGATGCACAGCACGAATGTCAGGAAAGCGCCGACCATGATGCCGGGCACTGTCAGTGGCAGGATGACATGAATAAAGGTCTGGAACGGATTGGCGCCAAGGTCGGCCGCCGCCCGGGCATAATTGGGAGAAAGCTGTTTCAGATTGGCATAGATAGTCAGGGTCAGCAGCATGACAAAAAAGTGGACGAACCCGATCACGGTTGCCGTGCGCGTCGACGCCAGTTCAAGCGGATCGTCAATAATGCCGATGCCCATCAGGGTCTGGTTGATGACGCCGGTTCTGGCAAGCACCAGAACCCATGCATAGGACCGCACAACATAGGACGTCCAGAATGGCAGGATGGCCATGATCAGGGCGGCCCTCTGCCAACGTTCCGGCACGCGGTGGGCAATGATCCAGGCCAATGGATAAGCCAGCACGATAGAGATTATCGTGACGGTCACGGTGATCTCCAGAGAGTTCACCATGCCCTGCAGGAAATGAGGTTTCGCAAAGAAGGTCGCGTAGTTATCGAGCGACCATGTCTGCACGATCTTGGTGCCGATCCGGGCCCACAGGCTCATGACGACCATGAAGCCGAAGGGCACCACGAAAAAAGCTAGCGTCCACAGAACCGTCGGCAGCACAAAACCGAATGCCTTGCGGCCCTCGTGTGCCATCGCCATTTCCGTGGACGCCATGCTTCAGACTTGTCTCTTCTCGTCCGGACTATTTTTGTAGAAACTGGGTCCAGACATCCTGCATCTTGGCATCGAGATCGGCATTCGGCACCGGGTAGAGTTGTGACCGGGAAAGATAGTCCTTCTGGTCGTCCCAGCGCAGCGCCGTTTTCTGTTGGTCGGTCAGGTTGGCGCCGGCCTTGGCGTTTGCGGGCATCGCCCAGTAGCACGATGACGTGGCCAGCCGTGCCTGGCCCTCAGGGCTCAGGATATACTGAACGAACTTGACGGCGAGATCCTTCTTCTTGGAAGTTTCGAAGACACCGATCGATTGTGACCAGCGCACGCCGCCCTGCTTCGGCAACACCCAGTCCAGTTCGGGCTTCTCGGCGGTCAAGCCGGCCGTCACCCATTCACCGCCACCGACCAAAATGTCGACCTCACCGGTTGCAATCGCCGTCTGGCTGGATACCACTTCGCCGACCTGCTTGGACACGGCCTTCATTTTGAACAGTGCGTCCTTGATCGCCGGGAGATCGGCTTCGGTGAGGTCGGCCGTCTTCTTGCCAAGTCCCATGGCGACCATGCCGATGACGGGCAGATAGTAGTCGTAGATTGCGATCTTGCCCTTGTATTTGTCGCTCCAGATAATTGACATGTCCTGCATGTCCGCTGGGTCGACCTTCTCTTTGTTGTACGAGATCGTGTTGTAACCGAACTTTTCGGAAATCGCGTAGGTCTTGCCGTCCTTCACATGGTTCCCCGCCATGACCAGTTCGGGAAAAAGGTCCGATGTGGGCATCTTGTCTGCGGGAAGCGGGGCAAGGAGTCCGGCGTCGACCACTCTTGGTACGTCAACACCGTCGACCACGAAGACATCCCAGTCGCCCGGCTGTGACTGCTCAATGATCGACAGGGCGGTGCCGGTTCCCTCATAGTCCTTGAGATTCACCTTTACATTGTTGGCATCCTCGAACGGCTTGATCAGGGCCGGGTCGGTGTGGTCACACCAGACCAGTGCGTTCAGCGTGTCGGCGGCGTTGGCTGCCGGTGGCTTGCCGAAAGCCGCCAGGGCGCCGATCGCCGCCATGGTCAGCAAAACCCTGCGCCGGGAGAGCCGGCTTTGGTTTCTGGTGTGTTTCAACATGTCTTCCTCCCATGTGGATTTCTTGTTCTAAGCCTACAATAAACAGGTCTCGAGTGAACAACGTTCGCCCGGCTATCAATGTGGATGTCAAAAAAATGAACTCATTCAATATTTGAGTCAATTCATTTTTCGTGCATATTTGGCCCATGAGTGGCCTTCGAGCAAAACAGAAAGCGGATCGCAACAGACGTATCATAGCAGCGGCGACCGAACTGTTTCGGGAAGAAGGGTATGGTCGCACGAAGCTTGAAACGATTGCGGCACGCGCGGAAGTGTCGGTCGGCACGGTCTACAATTATTACGAGAACAAGGGCGATCTGCTGGTGGCGATCGTATCGCTGGAGGTGAACGAGGTTCTGAATGCGGGCACTCGGGTGATCACCTCACCACCAGCAGATGTGCACAGGGCGATCAAGCAGTTGATGTGGATCTATCTCGATCATTCGCTGGTCTACCTGAACAAGGACATGTGGCGCGAGGCCATGGCGATTACCACGCGGCGTCCGGAAACCGAATTTGGCAAGGCCTATATCGCTCTCGATCAAAGGTTGATGGCCCAGATCTGCGATCTGATAATCCGGCTTCGCCGTGACGGTTTGATCAGGATCGAAGTTGACCCGAACTCCGTGGGCGAGATGCTTTTCAACAATATGAACATGATGTTTACCGTCTTCGTGCGCGACGAAAACATGCATCTGGAAGCGCTGAAATCGGCTATCGAACGGCAGAATCGAACCTTGACAGACGCCATCGGGTTTTAGCCGGCACAACACCAGCCGTTGTCATTGGTCCTGATGCCCGGCAAAGGGCAAAACTCTTGAACACAGCGATCAAACGTCCCATATTCAGTTTATTGATTTTCTCGGTGCCGCATTCGGGCCGGGACAGGTGGGACGCGGTTCAGACCTCGTCCCTTAGCCGCTTGAGACAAGGGCCGGAAAAATGTCACGTGTTTCTCACTTCAACAGTCCGTTTTTGCTTGGATTCGATGAACTGGAACGTTTGCTCGACCGTGCAACCAAGACGTCGGGAGACGGATACCCACCTTACAATATCGAACGTTTGAACTGTGACGGCGATGCCGGTGAGATGTTGCAGATCACCTTGGCAGTTGCCGGATTTTCAGAAGACGAATTGGACATTTCGGTAGAAGAAAACCAATTGTTCATTCGCGGCAGGCAGAATGACGATGGTGAACGCAGCTTTCTCCACCGGGGGATAGCCGCACGTCAGTTCCAGCGCGCGTTTGTGCTGGCCGACGGCATGGAAGTCAAGGACGCCCAACTCGGCAACGGGTTGTTGTCTATCCGCCTGTTCCGTCCTGAACCCGAACGGATCGTGCGGAAAATCGGCATCACGGTCACCGACGGCTGACATTGTCCAAAAGAACTGGGCAGGTCGGGCGCCGAAGCCCGGGAAGCGGGGCAACAGGAGAAGAGAAACCATGAACGACTTCAAGTTTGACGAAGAAACCGACCTGACACAAATCGAATTCGCGCACCTGGGCGGGGGCGAAGTAGCCTATGTCCGTGAGTTAGGTGAAGAACAGGTCATTCAGGTTATCGAAAATGTGCCGGACCTGCCCGAAAATGCCAGGCTCTACGGGCTTTATGCAGCGGACGGCACCTGCATGGTCATCACAGACAGCAAGGATGCGGCCCACGCCAATGCGCTGGAACAGGACCTGAAGCCCGTTAGTGTCCATTGAGACAACAACTAATTCTCTTGGTGTTAATTCACGGTCTTTCTCGAGTCTGACCCGAGGATCAACGGGCATTCTTCACGGTGTGAGGCCGGAGATACGTGCATCAAGTGCGCGCATGACAGTGGAGTTGTAGTTCCAGTGTTGTGAAACGGTAACTTCCGACTCGATTCTTGCCCGGGTTTTGCGTCGGCAAGAGTGACGTCGGAGATCAGACACCGGGCGCTATGCTGCGTGCGATGCCGCCGGTTCGGTGAGAATGGCGTAAAGCGCTGAGGATTCGGTTGAACCGCGCAGCTTTTCAATGACGCCGGGGTCACGCAGCAGACGCGAAATACGGGCAAGGGCCTTCAGATGATCTGCGCCGGCGGATTCGGGCGCCAACAGCAGAAACACCAGGTCGACCCGCTGATCGTCCATCGCATCAAAGTCGATTGGCGTTTCCAGGCGGGCAAAAATTCCATAAAGACGGTCGAGTTGGGCAATCTTGCCGTGGGGAATGGCGATCCCCTGTCCGACTCCGGTCGACCCCAGGCGTTCACGTTGCAGCAGTGTCGCAAAAACGTCCCGGGCGGGAACGCCGGTCAGCTTGGCTGCCATCTGGGAAAGTTCCTGAAGCGCCTGTTTCTTGCTACCCGCTTTTAGATTGGCAACAACACTGTTTGTGCCGATCAGGTCAGAAAGCTGCATCTTGGTGTCCTTATGCTATCGATCGTGGATGCCGGGTCGGCGACACACTCAGGTGTCGCGCGCTACGCCAGGGTCAATCCAGCCGAAATTGCCATCGTCACGGCGATAGACCACATTCAGTCCGCCGTGGCTGGCATTCTTGAAAATCAGGAAGGGGGCCTCGGATACGTCCATCTGCATGACGGCGTCTCCTACTGTGAGCTCGTCCACCCTGGTCGTGTTTTCCGCAATGATTGCGGGGTTGAGGTCTTCGGATTCCGGCTCTTCTTCATCGCTAGTTGCAATAACAAAGCTTGGCGCATCAAGCCCATTGAGCTTGTTGTTGTGCCGGCCGTGATAGTCCTTGAGACGGCGTTTGTAGCGACGCAGCCGCTTTTCGAGTCTTTCCGCCGCCATGTCGAAGCTCGCATAGGCGTCACTCGACTGTCCTTTGGATTGCAGCATAATGCCGGAACTGAGATGAACAACGCATTCCACCCGGAAATCGCTGCCCTCACGCATGACAGTGACATGGCCTTCGGCTGTACCGTCGAAATACTTGGTGACGTTGAGTTCCAGACGTTGCGTGATATGTGCCCGCAGGGCATCGCCCACATCTACACTCTTGCCAGATATTTGTACTTGCATTGCCGGTTCCAGCCTTGTCCCGTTAGGTTCCAAGGGCTCAGTTAAAAGAATTTCAGTGCTCTGCTTTGGCTCTGTTTTGCAATCCCCGGTGCAGTATTCCGCCTCTGCCCGGTTTGCCAGTGATCCAGCTTGTCAAATCAATGCCAGGCTAAATGTCAGCATCAGTGTCTGACCTTGCCAGCTTCAATGTGCGGCGAACCTAGTGTCGGTTATTACGGAAGTCAACTCCTGCGTTACACCTTGATGAAATCTTGGAAAATGCACCGAATCACCGATAAAATTACAACGATTCCAGGTTCATTGCCACGATTTCGTGCAGTCTTTGGAGCAAGATCTTCTCCACAGCAGATCGGTCACCGGGCCTAACAATCTGAATTAGATCAATTTATCGATTGTGCGATGAGTTCGCCCCGAAGCATGTGCGCATCTAGAGAGCAGAGCGTTTTTCGCGGCGGCGCTGAACCGACGAGGGGATATGCATGGCTTCGCGATATTTTGCCACAGTTCGACGGGCAATATCGACACCGGCGTCTCTGAGCAGATCCACGATTTTGTCGTCGGACAGAATGGCAGAGGCGGATTCTGAGTCGATCAGTTCCTTGATGCGATATCTGACAGCCTCTGCTGAATGGGAATCGCCGCCCGCAGACGACGCGATGGCCGAGGTAAAAAAATACTTGAGTTCAAAGACGCCCCGTGGCGTTGCCATGTACTTGTTTGATGTCACCCGGCTGACAGTCGACTCGTGCATTGAAATGGCGTCCGCGACGGTCTTGAGATTGAGAGGCCGCAAATGCTGCACGCCGTAAGCCAGAAACGCATCCTGCTGGCGTACGATTTCCCGCGACACCTTGAGAATCGTCCTGGCACGCTGATCCAGGCTCTTGACCAACCAGTTGGCGTTGGCAAAACACTCGGTCAGGTAGGTCTTTTCCTCCGAATTGCGCGCCGTTCTGCTGACTGTTGTGTAATACAGGTTGTTGACCAGAACTTTCGGCAATGTATCGCTGTTGAGTTCCACCATCCAACTGCTGTCTGAATTTTCCCTGACTGTAACATCGGGCACAACTGTCTGGACAATTGGTGAATCGAAGGCGAGTCCCGGCTTGGGATCGAGCTCGCGGATTTCCTCGATCATCCCGACAAGATCGTCGCGGTCAACACCGCAAAGTTCCATCAGCGTCGCATGTTCTCGCTTGGCAAGCAGTTCGATATTGTCCAGAAGCATCTGCATTGCCGGGTCGAGACGGTCTTTTTCGCGAAGCTGAAGCGACAGGCATTCACCAAGGGAACGGGCCATGATACCGGACGGTTCGAATGTCTGCATGACCTGCAGGGTTTCGAGCACGGCGGCCAGCGTCGCGCCCAGGCGTTCTGCAACCTGTTCGATGTCTCCCGCGATATAGCCGGTGCCGTCCACCAGGTCGATCAAATGCAGCCCGATGATCCGGCGCGCCGGATCGGTTATCGCCATGTTCAACTGTTCAGTGAGATGTTCCGCGAGAGTCTGTTCTTCGGAAAGTGTGGACTCCAGGCCAAACTCCTCACCAAGCGGTATCGGTGAACCAGACTGCAGTGACGTCCAGCCGGAATCTGCCTGACCGGGAATAGCAGCGTGCTGCGCGAGTTCCGAAGCGGTGTCCTCGGAGTAGATGTTGTCCAGGTCGGTGTCGAGTTGTGTCAGGGATTCGCCAGCAGAACTGTCGGACGCAAAGGTCAGGTCGTTGCGGTCACGCTCCCCGCCATCGGCCTCTGAGCCGTCGGGCGACTCAACAGTGGCATCTGCCGGTCCTTCGCGGCTGCGATCTTCACGGTTTTGTCCGGAATCCCGCAGGTCGACTTCGTCGCCTTCCGGTTTTTCGAGAAGTGGATTGCGCTCAAGTTCCGACTCCACATAGGCCGTCAGTTCGATGTTCGACAACTGCAACAGTTTGATCGCCTGTTGCAGTTGCGGTGTCATGACCAGGGATTGCCCCTGCCGCAGTTCAAGTCTGGGCGCCAGCACCATGTGCGTTCATGCCCTCACAGAAATTTGAACCCAGGATCGGATCCAGTGGGAACCAGGCCGGTCGGCCGTTGCTGCAGAATGTGTCCTTCGCCGTGGCGCCGAATCACAGACTGAATTTGTCACCAAGGTATAACCTGCGGACCTCCGGATTGCCCACGATTTCTTGTGGTGATCCCTCCATGAGCACTTGCCCGTCATGGATGATCAGGGCTCGATCGATGAGTTCGAGGGTTTCTCGTACGTTGTGATCCGTAATAAGCACCCCGATCCCTCGATCAGTAAGATGTCGCACCAGGTCGCGGATATCACCGATTGCAATCGGATCAATCCCGGCGAAGGGTTCGTCGAGGAGCATGAAGGAAGGTC
>JAJFHC010000214.1 GCA_021775835.1 Hyphomicrobiales bacterium
GTACGAGGAGAATGAACGCATGAAAGTGCTCGTCCCTGTAAAACGGGTTGTCGACTACAACGTCAAAATCCGTGTCAAGTCCGACGGAAGCGGCGTCGAACTTGCCAACGTCAAGATGTCGATGAACCCGTTCGATGAAATATCCGTCGAAGAAGCCGTTCGCCTCAAGGAAGCCGGTACGGCAACCGAGATCGTCGCCGTCTCGATCGGCCCACAGCAGTCCCAGGAAACCATCCGGACCGCCCTTGCCATGGGCGCGGATCGCGGCATCCTGATCAAGACCGATGAGCGCACCGAACCGCTGGCCGTCGCCAAGCTGCTCAAGGCGGTCGTGGACGAGGAAAAGCCCGATCTGATCATTTTGGGCAAGCAGGCGATCGATGACGATTGCAATCAGACCGGTCAGATGCTGGCAGCGCTCCTGGGCTGGCCCCAGGGCACCTATGCTTCCGAAATCAAAATCGGTGACGGTGTCATTGAAGTGATCCGCGAAGTCGATGCCGGTCTGCAGACGATCGAACTCGACATGCCGGCGATCATCACCACCGATCTGCGCCTCAACGAGCCGCGTTACGCGTCTTTGCCCAACATTATGAAGGCAAAGAAGAAGCCAATCGACGAGAAGACGCCTGAAGATCTGGGCGTCGACATTACGCCAAGGCTGAAGGTGATCAACACCACCGAACCGGAATCCCGCAAGGCTGGTGTCATTGTCGGCTCCGTGGCCGAACTCGTGGATAAACTCAAGAACGAAGCGGGAGTAATCTGATGACGGTCCTCCTCATAGCCGAACACGACAATGCAGAACTCCGTGATTCCAACGCAAAAGTCGTAACTGCCGCCCTTGAAATGGACACGGATGTCCATGTGCTGGTCGCCGGTCACAATTGTGCCGCCGTCGGGGACGCCGCTGCCAAACTCGATGGCATCGCCAAGGTGATCCTCGTGGATGATCCCCAGTTTGAACGCCCGGTTGCCGAAAACATGGCCACACTCGTTGTTCCAATGATGGAGAACTACGAGCATCTGGTGTCTGCCGCCAATACCGACGGCAAGGACTACACCCCGCGGATCGCTGCCCTGCTTGATGTCGCCCAGGTGTCCGAAATCACGGCCGTCGTATCGTCCGATACGTTTGAGCGTCCGATCTATGCCGGCAACGCCATTGAAACCGTGCAAGCCACGGACGCCAAGAAAGTCGTCACGGTCCGTACCACGACCTTTGCGGCCGCAGGCGAAGGCGGTTCCGCCCCGGTTGAGACCGCCACGGCCCCGGCAAGTCCCGGCATAGCGCGCTACAAGGGTGAGGAGTTGTCCAAGTCCGACCGTCCTGAACTGACATCTGCCAAGATTGTCATCTCTGGCGGACGCGGCATGCAATCCGGCGATAACTTCCCGATGCTGGAAGCCATTGCGGACAAGCTCGGTGCCGCCGTCGGTGCCAGCCGTGCCGCTGTCGACGCGGGCTTCGTGCCTAACGACTATCAGGTCGGCCAGACCGGCAAGGTCGTCGCCCCTCAGCTTTACGTGGCTGTCGGAATTTCCGGGGCCATTCAGCATCTGGCAGGCATGAAGGATTCCAAGGTCATTGTCGCCATCAACAAGGATGAGGAAGCGCCAATCTTCCAGGTCGCGGATTACGGCCTCGTGGCCGACCTTTTCCAGGCCGTGCCGGAGCTTGAAGCAGAGCTTGCAAAAGCCGGCTACTGATTTGTGAAAAACGCCTGTATATTGCCCGGTGCAACAACCGGGCAGATACAGGCGGGATGGAGAACGGATGCAGATTAAGACGATAGGCGTAATCGGCGCGGGCCAGATGGGCAATGGCATTGCTCATGTTTGCGCTCTCGCCGGCTTTGACGTCAGCCTGAACGACATTTCATCCGACCGGATCGAAACAGGCCTTGCAACCATTAACGGCAATCTGGCACGCCAGGTTGCCTCCGGACGCATTTCTGAAGATCAGCGCAAGGCCGTGTTGGGCTCCATCCGCTCCACAGAAAACCTCGAGGATCTGGGCGAAGCTGACCTGATTATCGAGTCGGCGGTCGAAGACGAAGAAATCAAGCGCCAGATCTTTGCCAAGCTTGCCCCGATCGTGAAGGACAGCGTCATTCTCGCGTCCAACACCTCGTCGATTTCGATCACACGGCTGGCGGCCGCTACCTTGCACCCGGAACAGTTCATCGGCATTCACTTCATGAACCCGGTGCCGGTCATGGAACTGGTCGAACTGGTTCGCGGCATCGCAACCGACGACGCCACCTTTACGGCCGTGCGCGAATTTGTCAGCGAACTCGGCAAGACCATCGCCGTCTCCGAAGATTTCCCGGCCTTCATGGTCAACCGCATCCTGTTGCCGATGATAAACGAGGCGATCTACACGCTTTATGAAGGTGTCGGCACCGTGGAGGCCATCGACACCGCCATGCGCCTGGGTGCTAACCACCCCATGGGCCCGCTTCAGCTTGCTGATTTCATCGGACTGGACACCTGCCTGTCGATCATGCAGGTGCTCTATGAGGGCCTCGCCGACACCAAATACCGGCCTTGCCCGCTGCTGGTCAAATACGTCGAAGCCGGCTGGCTCGGCCGCAAGACCCAACGCGGTTTCTATGACTATCGCGGCGAGACGCCGGTACCGACACGGTAAAACCAATCCCTTGGACATGCCGTCCATGAAAGTCTCTCACCTTTGAGCTTTGTCGCCTCTGTGCAGATCGAAAGCGCACGCTGATTGACCGCGTGCCACTTCGGTGATCTGCTCGCGAATTCGAGCGTTGAGTTTTCTCAATCCCGATGGCCAGTTCGCATTATTTGGAGGGATTTCCTGCAATGCCCAAGCCCTGCATCCACTTCAGTCGCGAAGAATTTGCCGAACGCCAGAAATTAGCGCGCGGCAGACTGCAGGAACTCGGGCTCGACGGGGTTCTTCTGTTCAAGATCGAAGACATGTACTGGCTGACAGGCTATGAATCCGACGGATTTTGCATCTTCGGCTGCATGTTCCTGGGCGCAGACAGCGCCCTGACGCTCCTCGCGCGGCCCGCCGATCTTGGCAATGCATCCTACTCTTCGATCTGTGAGGACATCCGAGTTTCACCGGACAGCGAACATTCTACGCGCTCGGACCACATCAAGGACATGTTGTCTTCGCTTGGAATGCAGGGAAAGAAGATCGGCATTCAGGTCGACACCATGGGATTGACCCCGCGCCTGTTCCTGGAAATTCAAGAAGCGCTGGGCGACTGGTGTGATGTGAAGATTGCACCGGACTTCATACGCGAGTTGCGGCTGGTGAAGAGTCCCCGCGAACTCGACTACTTTCGCAAGGCGGGTGAAATCATGGGAACCGTGATGGACAAGGTCATCGAAGCCACCCATCCTGGCGCGTTTGAAGGCGATATTTACGCCACATTCTACGACACTCTATTCCGGCTCGATGGAGACATTCCCGCCCATGTACCACCTTTCGGCAGTGGAGAGTCCGCCTTGAATCTCCGCTACACTTCAGGCCGCAAGCATGTACAGGAAAATGATCAGGTCACACTCGAACTGGGACTGGCGTATCGGCATTATCACGCAGCCTGCATGTGCGTCGTCCTCACCGGACCAAAAATCAACGAACGGCACTTGAAGATGCACGCCGCTAGCGTCTCCGCACTCGATGCGGTTCAGGACATAATGCGGCCTGGCACGACCGTAGGCCAACTGTACGATGCCTATCGCACCACTCTGGAAAACCATGAGGAACACGACGCGGTCCTCACAGTCGCCGGCTACACGATGGGCGCCGCCTGGCCCCCAACCTGGATGGAACAACCCCTCATCTTTGCGGGAAACCCGACGGTCCTGCAAGAGAACATGACCTTCTTCACCCACATGATCCTGAACGACCGCGAGACCGGTTTGTCGATGGCAGTGGGCGAGCAGGCAATTATCACCAGCGTTGCCCCCGAGATCATCACCCATGCGCCCCGTGATCCGGTTATCAGAGGGTAATGCGGCCGGCACGCATGCCGTAACGGACTTAGGATTGGTTCAATCGGTGTGTCAACAACGCAGGCGGCCAACATTGATTGCCTGAATTCAGTCGGCTAGAGAACCGGTGACGCCAGCTTGCCGTCAATTGCTGCCTTTATGAGCGCCTTGGCGTCCTCCGAAGCCCATTCCGCCGGACCCAGCAGCCGGCCGAGTTCCCGGCCATCTCTACCGATCAGGATGGTTGCGGGCAGACCAAACGCCTTCAGGTCAATGCTGGCGCGGGCTGACTTGTCGTTGTAGAGCGCCAGGGCGTCGGCGCCGGTTTCCTTCAGGAAGGCTGACGAGGCCTTGAGGCCTTTTCTGTCGACACTGATGGCGACGACTTCGAAATCCTCGCTGCCGAGTTCCTGTTGGAGCGTGTTGAGCGACGGCATTTCCTTCTTACAGGGCCCGCACCATGTGGCCCACAGATTGACCAGAACCACACGGCCCTTCCAGTCCGTGAGGGACCGTTTTGTCTCCGTGCCATCGATGAATTTGACGTCGGCCACGGCGCGCGGCTTCTTGTGGACAACGAAGGCAACCATTTCGCCTTTGCTGTAGGGCGACGCCGCTTGTGCCTGGCCTGTGCCGCCGGGCAATGCACCGAATGCAACGCCTGCCGTCAGAACCATAGCGCCAATCCCCGCAAAGCACGCGCCACGCGCCACGCGGATCACTGTGCCGGACAAGCGGGCCCACTTGCCCCGCTTCAAACCTTCTGCCATGAGTAGCATCAACCGTTTCTTTCCTACTTATCAAACACGAGCCATCAGCAATGAGCAATAAAATGTGGGGCGGCAGGTTTGCCACCGGACCCAGTGAAATCATGGAGGAGATTAACGCCTCCATCGGATTCGACAAGCAACTCTACGCCCAGGACATACAAGGATCCAAAGCCCATTGTCGCATGCTCGCCCAGACCGGGATTATCAGGCACGACGATGCCGAGGCGATACTTCACGGTCTAGACACTATTACGTCAGAAATCGAAAACGGTTCCTTCGTTTTCTCGCGCCAACTTGAAGACATCCACATGAACATCGAGGCCCGACTGACGGAAATTGTAGGCCCGGCGGCAGGGCGTCTTCATACCGCCAGGTCGCGCAACGATCAGGTGGCAACCGACTTCAGGCTCTATGTCCGCGATACAGTCGACACGTTGATCGAACAGATCCTGTCACTGCAACAGGCCCTGACCCGCAAGGCAGCGGCCCACGCCGACACAATCATGCCGGGATTCACGCACCTGCAATCCGCCCAACCCGTCACCTTCGGCCATCATTGCCTGGCCTATGTGGAAATGCTTGAGCGCGACCGCTCACGGTTTGCCGATGCCAGAAGGCGCATGAACGAAAGCCCTTTGGGGGCTGCCGCTCTCGCCGGCACGTCTTTTCCGATCGACCGAGACGCGACCACCCAGATGCTCGAATTCGACCGCCCGTGCGCCAATTCGCTCGATGCGGTCTCCGACCGTGACTTTGTGCTGGAGTCGCTTTCCACCGCATCCATCTGCGCCATGCATCTGTCACGGCTGGCGGAGGAACTGGTGATCTGGGCGTCGGCACAGTTCAGGTTTGTCAAACTGTCCGACAGCTTCTCGACCGGCTCTTCGATCATGCCGCAAAAGCGCAACCCGGATGCTGCCGAACTGGTGCGCGGCAAGGTCGGGCGCATTATCGGTGCTCTCAACACGCTGCTTGTTGTCATGAAAGGCCTGCCGCTCACCTATTCCAAGGACATGCAGGAAGACAAGGAACCGGCTTTTGACGCTTT
This sequence comes from Hyphomicrobiales bacterium, assembly GCA_021775835.1. Next base: position 5,800 of record JAJFHC010000214.1, read on the forward strand.
CAGGAACCTGTCCCTGTGCCTGGCGGCAATGACCGGCATGATCGACGATCTGGAACCCAACGAGGAAATCCTGAAAAAAGCCGCCATGGCTGGATTCTCAACCGCCACGGACCTTGCCGACTGGCTTGTCCGTGAACTCGGCATGCCGTTTCGCGACGCCCATCACGTCACAGGACAGATTGTCGCCCGGGCCGAAGCACTGGAGTGCGATCTTGACGAAGTCCCTCTGGCCGACATGCAGGCGGTTGAACCGGCCATAACACAACGTGTTTTCGATGTTCTTGGGGTCGAAAACTCGGTCCGGTCACGCACCAGCTTCGGGGGCACAGCGCCTGAAAACGTCAGCCGGGAAGCAGAGAAATGGCGGATTGCCCTTGAACGAGCCGCCGCGACCGGTTAGGAAAAGAAAGGTGTACCGGCTCGAAAGCAAGGTTTGACCGACGATGTGGTCGAACAACCGGGGATCGGGAGTAACAGAACGTGCGAATTAAGCATTTGTTTTTGATTGGTTTGCTGTTGACGGCTCTGGGCCTGACCGCCTGCGGTCGCCGTGGTCCGCTGGAAGCTCCGCCTGACTCGGGAAGCAATAACGACAAACCGATCGTCCTCGACACCCTGATCTACTGAGCGGAATTCCGGCATGCATCATTTTGCCTACCGCAACGGCATCATGCATGCCGAGGACGTCGATCTGCGCAGCATTGCCAGCCAGGTCGGCACGCCCTTCTACTGTTACTCGACTGCAACCTTCGAGCGCCATTACAAGCTCTTCGATGGTGCCTTTGGCGATCATGATCATCTCGTATGTTATGGCATCAAAGCCAACTCCAACCTTGCCGTTCTGAAGGTTCTGGCCAACCTTGGCGCTGGCATGGACGTGGTTTCCGAAGGCGAATTGCGCCGCGCCCGGGCAGTCGGCGTGCCGGGCGAGAAGATTGTCTTTTCAGGGGTCGGCAAGACCGCAGACGAAATGGCCTACGCGCTCGATGAACGGATCTACTGTTTCAATGTGGAATCCGAGCCCGAACTGCAACGCTTGAGCGAGGTGGCAACCTCCAAGAATACGACGGCTCACGTATCCCTGCGCATAAATCCGGATGTGGATGCCGAGACCCACGAGAAGATCTCCACCGGCAAGGCCGAGAACAAGTTCGGCGTGCCCTGGCACCGCGCCGGTGAAATTTACGGCGAAGCGTCGAAACTGCCCGGCATCAAGGTCACCGGCATCGACATGCACATCGGCAGCCAGATTACCAAGCTGGCCCCGTTTGAAGCCGCCTTTGCAAGGCTCGGCGATCTGGTGACCATGCTGCGCGCCGATGGCCACGTCATTGATCATATCGATTTCGGCGGCGGTCTGGGCATTCCCTATACCGGCCTGAACGACATTCCACCCCATCCGGACGAATACGCCGCCATGGTCCTTCGACTGACCAAGGATCTGGGTTGCCGGCTGATTTTCGAACCCGGCCGCCTGATTGCCGGCAATGCCGGCATCCTGGTGACCAGCGTGATTTATGCCAAGCAAGGCGATGCCAAATCGTTTCTGATCGTCGATGCCGCCATGAACGATCTTATCCGGCCGACACTTTATGACGCTTATCATAGCATTCTCCCGGTCGTTGAGCCGGCCCCCGACCATGTCCTGGCCAATGTCGACGTGGTGGGGCCTGTGTGCGAAACCGGCGACTATCTTGCCCGCAACCGGGAATTGCCCGAAATGACCTCAGGCGACCTGATGGCCATCATGTCGGCAGGCGCATACGGGGCAGTGCAGTCGGGCACCTACAACACCCGGGCGCTGATCCCGGAGGTTCTCGTCAACGGATCCGACTTTGCCATCGTCCGGCGCCGGGTCGAAACCCGCGAATTGCTTGATCTCGATCACATTCCGGACTGGCTATAGCACGGCGCAGCGCCAGAAAAATGCCTCCGCCAAGCATGGCCAAAGCCATATTTCACCCCATATTCAGCATTAAACACGGTTGACGTTAAGTTGGCGCAGTTGTGACTCTGCTCATCCGATGATTATGCTATACTGGTAATCTGGAACTGATTTGGACGTGGAATATGCGAAATTTCCCTTGGCGTAGCGGATTTGAACGCAAGATCCTGACAGCCCGCGCAATCATCTTCTGGGAATGGCTATGGTATGCCCTGCTGCCACTCCTGGTCTTTGTCGGCTGCGTCGGCATGGCGACCCTGTTCGGTGTATTCGCTTTGTTTCCCCGGATCATTCATTTTGTCATACTGGCCGCCCTCGCTCTGACATTCCTGTGGACCTTACGTCCATTGCTCTCCTTGACCCTCCCCACGCGCGAGGATGCGCTGCGCCGGCTGGAGAAGTCATCGGGACTGGCCCATCGTCCTGCATCCTCCTACGAAGACACTCTGGCTCAGAGTTTCACCGATCGGTCGAGCCGGGCCGTGTGGCAGGCTCACAAGCGTCAGCTTCGCGAGCGGCTGAGCCAGTTGAAGACCGGCTGGCCTCACCCGGGCCTGCCGGCGCGGGACCCTCTCGGCCTTCGTGCCATCATTGTTCTCGGCCTCGTGGTTGCCTTCACCTGGGCTGGACCCGATACGTCGGACCGGATCAAGGAAGCCTTGGCACCGGTTCCTTCTGCCCAGAGCGCCTCAAAGACATTCATCGATGCCTGGATCACACCGCCGCAATACACCGGCCGCGCCCCGGTATTTCTGTCCGGCGCCAACGCAACGCTCGATTCCGAAACCGCGGACCGTCCGGTCGATGTACCGGCCAACAGCGAACTGGTCATACGGGTCACCGGCGCCAAAGAACTCAAGGCCGTTATCAACGCCGCCGACATTGTCGGACGCCAGGCCGACAAGCCAGTGGCCTTCCAGGAAACCGGCGAACAGATTAAAACCGCCCGTGTCCACCTGCTTCAGTCGGGCCAGGCCTTGATCAGCGATGGCGGCAGCGAGTTGGCGGCTTGGCGCTTCAATGTCATCCCCGACCGGACACCGGTCATATCGATTGATTCCGACCAGCCCTTGACCAACGAACAGGCTGTCCAGTTCGGGTACAAACTCAACGACGACTATGGCGTCATCTCCGGCAAGGCGGAATTCAAACTGGCACCCGCGGAAGACGGAACGGACGACGCTCCTCGTTACGCCCTGCCCGTGACACCGCCTGACTTTGCGCTTGTGCTGCCCAAGTCCCGGGTCAAGACGACAAACCAGAAAGTCTACCGGGACTTTACGTCTCATCCCTGGGCAGGGCTTGAAGTCAGCCTCGTGCTAAAGGCGACCGATGAAGCCGAGCAGACCGGTGTCAGCGAGCCGGTTCGGCTGGTTTTGCCTGAGCGCAATTTCCAGAAACCCCTGGCCCGCGCCTTCATTGAGCAACGCAAACGGCTTGTGTCCGAAGAAGGTGCCGCCGCCAAGGTTGCAACCGCACTCGGTGGATTGATGATTGTTGCCCCGAGCCTGGAATTGAATTCCGTGGTTTATCTGGGCCTGTCCACGGCGCACCACCGTCTCAAACGCCATGACGATGTGGCCACCAGCACGGAAATGGTCGATCTGCTGTGGGATCTGGCATTGCGGGTCGAGGACGGCGACTTGTCGCTTGCGGAACGGGAACTGAGAGCTGCCCAGGAAGCCCTGCGCAAGGCCATTGCCGACAACGCGCCCCAGGAAGAAATCGACCGGTTGGCCAAGGAACTGCGCAAGGCCCTCAACCGCTTCATGGAAGCCATGGCCGAACAGATGCGCCAGAATGCCGGAAAGAACGGTGGCAAGCCTCAGCAAATGCCCCCTGACGCCCAGACCATCACGCCACAGGACCTGGCGAAGATGATGGACATGATCGAGAACCTGTTGAAGAACGGCGCCACAGACGCCGCCCAGGAAATGCTCGCACAGCTCAACGAGATCCTGGAGAACATGCAGAAGGGTCAGGCGGTCACTGGCTCCCAGGAGCGCTCGGAACTATCCGAAATGCTCGACAAGCTAGGCGACATGATGGGCAAGCAACAGGGGCTGATGGATGAAACCTTCCAGTCCTCACGTGAGAAGTCAGGCCAGCAGCAGGGCCAGGGCCAACAAGGTGGCCAGCGCGACTCCGACCTCGCCGGCCAACAGGAAACCCTGCGTGAAATGCTGGGCGAGTTCATGAAGCAGTTCCAGAACGGCAACCAGAATGGCCCGTCAGCGCTTGGACGCGCCGGCCAAGCCATGCGGGACGCCGCCGAAGCCCTCCGCAAGGGACAGAACAAACAGGCCGTCGGCCGCCAGGGCGAAGCCATCGATCAGATGCGCCAGGGTGCCAATGCCATGGCCCGGGAAATGCTGCAGGGATTTGGTCAGGCCAACCGCAACGGCCAGCGCGGCCGCAAGCGCGGGGCCGGCGATGTCGACCCCCTGGGACGTTCCATGCGGACCCATGGTCCAGACCTCGGCACCTCGACCAAGGTGCCTGGCGAAATTGAAGTCCAGCGCGCCCGCGAAATCATGCGCGAACTCCAGCGCAGGCTGGGCGAAAGGTCACGGCCCGATATCGAGCTGGACTACATCGAGCGGCTGTTGAAGCGGTTTTGAAAAATTCCTGGAAGACCCTGGTCAAATATGGCTCATTCCGGGCACATTGGGAATTTCCCTCCCAGGTCTTACCTTTCCTGATTGAACGTTCATCTCATGCATTCTGGGCTGGGCCTACTGTCCGTCAGGTCCCCACATCCGAACGTGAGACGCATGGCGTAAGCCGCGCGTGCAGTGGTGATCGTGACGCTCAGGGGCCGGCAGCTTAACAGCCGCAATGCTTCGCGTATCATGCATTTTGGTAATATCAGGGGTCATTAGTGTCCGTACAGGCATCCTCATCGTATTTTAGGAAGTTGCAGGGTCATGTGACTTGTCAAATCGCAGAAGTTAAAAAACCCTTCTACTCGACTTCATTGCGATCAGTGATCTCATAAAATGGAGAATTATGATCGAAAATAATTTTATTCATGCCACAACAGCGTCGAATAAAAATTTCCCACAACGAATACAAGACTCGTTGATTTACATCAATGAATTAGATGAAATTTGCGCATATACATCGCGATGGTGAGGGTGGCAATTTTCGTAGGAGTGAGGTCATGCGAATATTTTCAGCAATTTTCACTGCAGTGACCATGTTGACAATTCTTGGCGCAAACACGGAGATCGCTTCTTCCGGCGCCAAGGTCAAGGCCAAAGCACCCGGGGTGTCGATTAGCGAGGCCACGCCAGCCAGTCAGGATCGCCATATAAAGGCTACGTATCTCAGTGCTAAGAAATTATCAGCCCTGAAGAAGCCCCCCGCATCAGGTATATATCTTGTCAATCTCCGCTATGTCCCAGACGGTGTGGAGGATGCTCTCGCCAAATTGGGGATGATTTATCGGGCAGGCAAGGTGAAGGACACAAAAGGGCGCGACCTCATTGTTCTAATCGGTGGCAGTGCCATTAATATTCAGACCAAGAAATCAGAAGGAGAAAATGGGTCCAATCCCGCCTTCGCGGCGGGTACATGGCGTGATTTTCTCCACGAAAGTCTGATCAACCAAGCGCACGCAACGGATACCGGTCCGGTCCGGTGCGTTCAGTTTTTCTTGATAATAGGCGGACTGCGGTCAAGTGACGGTGCTCTTTTCAGTACGGTCAGTGGACATGCGTCCACAAATGTCTATAGCACCGTGTGCGAGGCTTCGCGAAGGGCTCCCACAGAGGCCGATCACATCGAAACCGGAATTCGTTTCATCTGCTCGGGAGGCGGACGCGACACCTGCTCCAATTGTGGATCTACTCACGTTACGTATGTAAACCTTCCCGTTTGCACCAGACCGATGGCTGCCAGTTTTTTCGGAGGGTCCGGTTCGCCGGAAGTCAACCGTAGCTGGTATAATGTCCGAATCGGCGACCTCGAGATTGAGTTCGAAGGTATGTCTCAGCCCTAGCACTTGATTAAGGCACCACGAAATCTATCGCAGTTTCAACGTCGGCGTATTATCCAGACCCGGTCGGAAATCACCCTATGTATTGGCGATAACAGGCGGAAATCGAGCCTCACAATATAGGTAGCCGACTACTGCGGGCGCACAGATTATGAGATAGAATGCAATGGCGCTCATGATTCGATCCCGTCTACCTGAGTTTTGAGCAAACGTTTTTAGACCGACTTACGCCGGCGCTGGTCTCTATCGGCTCAATCCGTCGTCACATAACCCACGAACGGCAGTTCCCGAAACGTGTGTGCCATGTCCATACCGTATCCAACCACGAACAGGTCCGGGCATTCGAAGCCCATATAGTCGGCATCGATGCTCGACGCCCGCTTGCCGGGTTTGTCGAGCAGGACGCAGGTCTTGACCACCCTGGCGCCGCGTGCGGCCATGAGATCCTTGGCATAGGCCAGGGTCCGCCCGGATTCCAGAATATCATCGATCAGTAACACGGAGCGGTCGCGCACATCGCTCTCGATATCACGTAACACCGTCACATGACCGCTCGAGACCGTGGCATCCCTGTAGCTGGACAATGTGATGAACTCGACCTCCGGTGACATTCCGGCGCCATGCAGGGCGCGCAGGAGGTCGGCTGTAAAGACAAAGCTGCCCTTCAGCACCGCCACCACCAGAAGCCGATCGAGACCCGCCTTGGCGATCTCGTGGGCAAGTTCCGTTACCCGATTGTCGATTGTCTTTGCATCGAACAGGACGCTGATTTTCGGCGCCGCCTGGCTGTCAGATTCCGTCAAAACGTCACTCCTGATTCCGATCGCCGGGCAAACCGAACCTGAATGTCATTGGCGTCTGTGGGTGGCGAGGCAAGCCGGGCAACGAACGGCGCCGATTGATCGGGCCCCAGGGGTTCTTTTTGCACCTGCATGCTCCAGTGATAAAGTTCCTGCCGGGTCTGATCGCGCAGTCCAAACCGGATTTTGGGAACTATTTTTGGTTCACCGGATATATTCACGATCTCGCCCTTGATGGCAAGCACCGGGAGTCCGTTTTCATATTGGCGCTCATAGACCACCTTGCGAAACACCATGCCGCGGACATTGACGTCTAGCCCCACGGTTTCATAAAGCGTTGCTAGGGTCGGAACTGTGCGCACGATCGGGTGCCTGAAGACGACGGCAGCGGCCAGGACGACGCTGGCAGCGACGGAAAGATAGGCCCATCCCACGAGCGTGCCGCGCCGCAGGGCTGCCTGGGTACGCAGGCGATCGGCCGTCTGGCGTGACGCTCTCAGGAGACGTGCGGCTTCGGATTCGATGTCACGGGGTCTTGTATCAGTGACCGCAGTTTTCTCTTGATCCGGGCCGTCGTTGCTGACATCGATAAGGTCGGTCTCACCCAGAGGGCCTTGCGACCAAGTATGGCTGCATTGGGTACACCGGACCTTACGGCCGTCGGGTTCAAAACTCTCCGGCTTGACGGTATAGCGTGTTGCACACTGTGGACAGACTATTATCATTACGGCGCACGCACTTGATGGATGATATTGATCTCACTCCTGAACGGAAGAAATCTGGTTTCACCCTTCCCCTTTGTTTAACGCTTCCTTACATAAAACCATGCACAGTTAAGGCGCAGTTAAATCCGAAGGTTTAAACGGCAGGCACGGATACAGGGAACGCACCGTGATTCACTTTGAAAATGTTGGCCTTCGATACGGTATGGGCCCGGAAGTCCTGCGCGATGTGAGCTTTCATCTGGAGCCTGGTTCGTTCCACTTTCTGACCGGACCTTCGGGTGCCGGCAAAACCTCTCTGCTGCGCCTGCTGTTCCTGGCTCTGCGCCCCACACGGGGGCTGATTTCTCTTTTCGGCAGCGATGTCGCAACCCTTGGCCGCTCCCAGCTTCCAGCCGTACGCCGCCGAATTGGGGTGGTTTTCCAGGAGTTTCGCCTGCTCGACCACCTGACGACGTTCGAGAACATAGCATTGCCGTTGCGCGTCCGCGGCAATGATCCCGTGAACTACAGCAGCGATGTGCTCGAACTGCTCGACTGGGTCGGCCTGGGCGAACGGATCAATGCCTATCCGCCGGTTCTGTCCGGCGGAGAAAAGCAGCGTGCCGCCATCGCCCGGGCGGTCATAGGGCGTCCGCAACTGCTGCTCGCGGACGAACCTACCGGTAACGTCGATCCCTACCTGGCAAAACGGCTGCTGCGCCTCTTTGTTGAGCTCAACAAGCTCGGCACGACCGTGCTCATCGCAACCCATGACCTTTCTCTCATGGAACAGTTTCGTGCCCCACGCCTGGTGCTGCAAAAGGGCGAGCTTCATATCGTTCAATGACCAATCTGCCCGACCACATTCCTGAAAACGACCCCGGGCCGCCGCCGTCTTCGCTTGTCCTGAGCCTGAGCACGCACCTTTCGCGCATCATGCCACAGTCGACCACTGCGAGCCGGACCCTGATCATGGTCATGGCCGTTATGTGTTATCTGGCATGTCTGGCCCTAGGCACGGTCATTGCGATCAACCGGGCGGTCAACACCTGGACATCCGATATCGCGAGCCAGGTCACAGTCCAGATCAAACCCGTCGACGGGCGCAAGATGGACACCGAAATCCGGCGGGCCTTGAGCATTCTCAGGGCCACGAACGGCGTCACCGACGCGGTCGCCCTGAGCGACGAGGACACTGCGCGCCTGCTCGAACCGTGGCTGGGAAAGACCGAAATCCTGTCGGAACTGCCGGTTCCCCGCATGATCGCGGTCGGCATCGTTACAGGATCTCCCCCCGATATGGCAGCACTGGCAAAACGGCTTGAGGACAAGGTTCCCGGTGCCACGCTCGACACCCACCGACAATGGCAGTCCCATCTGGTGAGAACCGCCGATACCCTGAAACTGGCAGGTCTCGGTGTCCTGTTCCTTATTTCCGTCACAACCGTCGCCATCGTGATCTTTGCTACCCGTTCGGCCCTGGCCGGTAACCGCGAGGTTGTCGAGGTCCTGCATCTGGTCGGCGCCCACGACAATTTCATAGCCATCCAGGTCCAGTGGCATTTTCTGACACTGGGCCTGAAAGCCGGCATTATTGGCGGCATCGCTGGGATTGCCACGTTCCTGGCGCTCAGCCTGCTTGTCGGCGGACAGTTCGCCGGCGGATTCCCTCAGGGCGTCAATGCCCTCGTCTCCGGGCCATTCGGTCTTTCGGTCGGCAGCTACTTCCTGTTCCTCACCGTACCGGCCTTTGCCACATTGATCAGTGTTTTGACCGCAAGAATGGCGGTTTTGCGTATACTGTCCAACGTTCTGTAATTTATTGAGTTGGAATCGGCGTGTTACTGGTGCGTTCCCTGGCCTTCAACGCGGCCTTTTACCTCAATCTCATCATCCAGATGATCATCTTTCTGCCCATGTTTCTGGTGCCGCGCAAACGCGGAATGTGGATTGTGGCCGGCTGGGCAAGGTCTTCGATCTGGCTGCACAAGGTCCTGGTCGGTGCCCAAATGAGAACAATCGGCCTGGAGAACATTCCTCAGGGCAGCGCGGTCATCGCATCAAAGCACCAGTCGTTCTGGGAGTGTTTTGCCCTGATACCTTACCTGCATGATCCAGCCTTTATCCTGAAGCGCGAACTCAGCTGGATTCCGTTCTTCGGCTGGTACACGCTCAAATACAAGATGATCCGGATCCGGCGCGGCAGCGGTGGCCAGGGTGTTCGCTCCCTGATCGAAGAAGTCCGCAAGGCAGTAGCGGAGAGCGAACGACACATCATCATCTTTCCCGAAGGCACCCGCAGGCAGCCAGGAGCGCCGCCGCAATATCGCGCCGGCGTAACAGCACTTTATACCGAAACAGACCTGCCTTGCGTGCCGGTTGCCCTGAATTCCGGGCACTTCTGGCCCCGGCGAAAGTTTCTGCGCTATCCTGGCACCATCTCCGTCGAATTCCTGCCCGTAATCGAACAGGGTCTTTCCGCAGACGAATTCAAGAAGGTTCTGGAAGATCGGATCGAAACGGCAACAGCCCGCCTTCTGAAGGACGCGGGCTAACGGTGCATTAATGTTTTTATGAGTACATAACAGGAACATTGTTTTGACTCTCCGTTGGGCTGGACCTATTGTTTCCGCCCTCGCATTTTTAGAGAACCACCACCGTGAACAATCCAAGCACACTGCCGCGCAGCGCTATTTCCGACCAGATCTGGGACATGAAGTACCGTCTGAAGGCCCCGGACGGGACACCGCTCGATGACACCGTGGAAGACACCTGGCTGCGGGTCGCGAAGGCCCTTGGGGATGCGGAACCCGACGACCGGCGTGAGCTGTGGACGGGGCGTTATTTCGATGCGATGAGCGATTACAAGTTCCTGCCCGCCGGACGGATTCTGGCTGGTGCAGGTTCAGGACGGTCCGTCACTCTTTTCAACTGCTTTGTCATGGGCACCGTGCCCGACGACATGGGCGGGATCTTCGAGAACCTCAAGGAAGCCGCCCTGACCATGCAGCAGGGCGGCGGCATCGGCTATGACTTCTCTACCCTTCGTCCACGCGGTGCTCCGGTGCGCGGCGTCGGTGCGGACGCTTCGGGTCCCTTGAGCTTCATGGATGTCTGGGATGCCATGTGCCGGACGATCATGTCTGCGGGATCGAGGCGGGGCGCCATGATGGCGACGTTGCGTTGCGATCACCCCGATATCGAGGATTTCGTCGCCGCCAAACACGATCCACGCCGTCTGCGCATGTTCAACCTCTCGGTGCTCGTGACAGACCCCTTCATGGAAGCCGTCCGAACCGGCGCCGACTGGCCTCTGGTTTTCGAAGGCAAGACCTACCGCACCCTGCCGGCTGCCGACCTGTGGACGCGTATTCTGCGCTCTACCTATGATTATGCAGAGCCCGGCGTCATCTTTATCGACCGCATCAATACCCGAAACAATCTTGTTTACTGCGAGACTATCAGTGCAACGAACCCGTGTGGCGAACAGCCCCTGCCGCCGTACGGCGCCTGCCTCCTGGGTTCCATAAATCTGGCGCGTCTGGTCAGGAACGCGTTCGATGAGGACGCTCATGTCGATGCCGGCGAACTCACCGAACTGGTGCAGACCTCAGTGCGCATGATGGACAATGTGGTCGACGCCTCCCTGTTTCCTCTCGAAGACCAGCGCCGTGAAGCCATGGCCAAACGCCGGATCGGATTAGGGGTCACGGGACTGGCGGACGCCCTCATCATGTGCCGGACCGTTTACGGCAGCGAGGAAGCAGTTGCCCTCACAAGCCGTTGGATGGCGCAGATAGAACGCGCGGCCTATCTCGCCAGCGCCATGCTGGCTGGCGAAAAAGGGGCATTCCCGCTGTTTGACCGTGACGCATATCTTGCCACGGAAAACATCTCCCGGCTCGATGAGGACGTGCGTGCCGCCATCAGTGAGACCGGCATGCGCAATGCCCTTGTCACATCGATCGCTCCGACCGGCACAATTTCCCTGTTCGCCGACAATGTCTCAAGCGGTGTTGAACCGGTGTTCAGCTATACCTATGAGCGCAAGGTGTTGTTGCCGGATGGATCAAAGACCGTGGAAACGGTATCGGACTATGCCTATCGCCTGTTCCGGCAGCGGTTCGGCGAAGAGGCAGACCTGCCCGACTATTTCGTTACCGCCCAGACCCTGACCCCTCAGGACCACATCGTCATGCAGGCCGCCTTGCAGAATCATGTGGACAGCTCGATCTCGAAGACAGTGAACTGCCCCGAGGACATTTCTTTTGAGGCATTCCGGCAGGTCTATGATCTGGCCTACGACAAGGGTCTCAAGGGTTGCACGACCTACCGGCCCAACGATGTAACCGGGTCCGTGCTGTCGACGGTTGAGGAAAAGAGCACCGCCAAGGAAGAATTACACACCGATGGGCAGACGCAGAAAATCCTGCCTCTGGAGGCTCCACAGCCACCCGGTTCCGCCGCACCCGCCGACATTGTCTACATGAACCAGCCCCTGGAGCGTGAACAGGTCCTGCCCGGTTTCACCTACAAGGTACGCTGGCCAGATTCCGACCATGCCATTTACATTACCCTCAACGATATCCTGCAGAACGACCGCAGGCGTCCCTTCGAGATTTTCATCAACTCCAAGAACATGGAGCACTATGCCTGGACCGTGGCGTTGACCCGAATGATCAGCGCAGTGTTCAGGCGCGGCGGTGATGTGTCCTTTGTTGTTGATGAACTGAAAGCCGTGTTCGACCCCCGCGGCGGGCAATGGATGGGCGGCAAATATGTGCCAAGCCTGCTCGCCGCCATTGGCGGCGTGATCGAACGCCACATGATCGATACCGGCTTCTTGAGCGGTACCGACAGGATTACCCATGCCCCTGCATCTGACGACAACGCGGAGTCTACCGCGACCAGTTCGGCCCGGTATTGTCCCAAATGTGATGCCCCGTCACTCGTGTTCCAGGAAGGGTGCCATACCTGCATGAGTTGCGGATATTCCAAGTGCAGTTGAGCGGCAAGACTTCAAAAAACATTGACATTCAAATTCGAATGTTCTACTTTTGTTCTCATGCAGACGAATCATGAAATAATGGGCAACATGCCCGCTCAGGTCACCCGGAACCGGTCCTTCGCAGGCGCATTTCACTATTGGTGCGGCAGTTCCGGTGCGCGCTACCTCCACACGGTTTTCGATCCCGACGCCCTGCCGGAGCTCGACGGCGCCGTCTATCTTGCCGTGCGCAGGGACCTCGACGGCCGGCGCACCGCGATTGACGCCGGCATCATCGACAATCGGCCAGGCATAGCGCGATACGGTCAGGCTCTCGCACACGCACGCCATTCCGGCGCCAATGAGATTCATCTTCATCTGATGGCGGACACGGCCCGCCAACGGCGCGATGTTCTGGACGACATCAAGCGCCGTCACCTGGTTCGCGACCGCGCCAGTCCGTGCCTTCATTCGGGTTGAACCAACCTTTTTGAGGACGTCTGTTACCCGTCCTTGACCTTCTCGAAAAGGGCCTCGAGGTCGTGGTCGTGAATCTGCATTTCGCGCAGATGCAAAACCGTGTTCTCCAGATATTCCGGGTTCTCGCCGGATTGACCGATGCCCTGGCGCACGAACTGCGCCTGTGTTTCGAGATCCAGCCGGCCGGCATACTGCATATGGCTGGTGTCGACGACGAAGCACAAGGCCTCCACGTCCCGCTGTGAATCTGTTTGAAGCTGTACCGTCTTCCGGGTTTCCAGATAGACCATCGTCGGCTGCTCACGGGCCCGGAGATAAGCGCAAGTTTCCTCCCAGTCGCTGTCATCCACCCGAAACGCAACACCCTCGCATGATCCGCCCCGGTCGAGTGCCAGAACCAGACCCGGTCTTTCCGGTGTGCCACGATGTACATGGGAGTAGACACACAAGCTGCGGTGCATGCCGTCGATGCGCGCCTGATGGCGCTCAAGATATGGAAACCCCGGCCGCCACATCAGCGACCCGTACCCGAAGACCCAGTTGCTTTTCATGTCCGTTTCCCGATCAAGACGATAGGGAAAGAGACCCGAACACGGTCGTCATTGCAACCCGTCAATTCAGGCATCCGATCAGTATTCCCAGACGCCTGTACATTCCTCAATCACCGAACCGCATGCTGGGAGCTTCGAATTTCTGCGGTACTGAAAACGGCAGCACTTTCATGCTGCCGCTGTCTACAAAGTGACCTGTATCTGAGTTTCAGAACTTGAATCGAAAACCTGCTTGAAAGGAATGATCCTCGAAGTCTGGGCCTGAGACGTCGATGCCACGATAACGATAACTCAGATCAAGCAGTGTCCGTTCGGTGACATCGACTGCCACGCCGGCGTGTACCGCATAGGCCAGACCGTCGTCGTTATCCTTGATGCCACCGACTCTGGCTTCAACGTCGCCATAGCCAAGACCAGCACCGACATAGGGATTCATGAAACTGGACAGATTGAAATCGACATAACCATTGGCGAGCACGGTGACGGCGTCAACATCGTTTGTGCCGTTGTTGAGATCATACTCTCCCACATAATCAAAAGTTATGTCGGATCGGAAATTGTCAGACCAACGACGCCCCATGCCGAAGCCAAAGGTGAGGGCATCGTCATCCCCCAACCCGTCAAAGATACCAACACCGATGTCACCGCGCACATACCATTGGTGGTATGGATTCAAAGGAGCACTCTGATAGGTGCCTTCACCTTGCTCCGATGGAAGATCGGCTGCTGAAGCCTGACCCGATACGGCAAACAGTGTAATCGCTGCAACCGCAACAGTGAACGAAAGCCTTCTCATCTCAATCTACTCCAGAAAATGCAGTTGCACATCAATACCTTGACCAGATGTGATGGTAGAAGCCAATCGTGCTCGATACGGGGCGAGGTTTAGCCCATCTCTTGTTGTGATTGTGTTTTTTAGAAGTGGGAACCACACCCTGACATCGGCGCATCGGCCAGCCCCAGGTCGGTTAATGCCACGACCGATTTAGGGTATAGCCCGTTTGACGAAGCTGTCGAGAGTGCCCGATTGTCAAAGACCCAGCGCTTCCCGATAGGCAAAAAGCGCCGGTTCGCCACCTGTGTGCATGAAGATGACGTTATCCGTTGTCTTCCAGCGCCCCGCCTGGATCAGGGCAATCAGGCCGGCCAGGCCCTTCCCGGAGTAAACCGGATCCACCGGCAGCGCCTCAAGCCGGCCGGCAAGCCTCATTGCTTCGAGAGTTGCCTCATGGGGCACACCATAAGCAGGCCCGGCATGTCCGGCGACAACTTCGATCCGGGCACGATCGACTTCGCTGCCCAAAAGTTCAGCGCCACGGCATGCGTAGTCAATCACATCGGCGCGAACCCGGTCCGGTTCCGCGTCGATGTCGATGCCGACGATTTGTGTGTCCGGAAGGCACGCCGCGCCACCGATCACGAGACCCGCCTGGGTTGCGCCACTACCGGAACAATGAACGATGGCACTCAGAGGACCCTGGTCGGCGTCGAACTGATGGGAAATCTCCACCGCTGCCGAGGCATATCCAACAGCCCCCAGGCCGCTCGACGCTCCATAGGGCACCATGTACGGGCGACGGCCGGCAGCCCGAAGTGACTCTGCCAGATCCTGGATCGCCGTGTTGCGGTCACCCGTCCACGGCACATCGTGGAGATGAGCCCCAAAGAGCCTGTTGAGCAGCGCATTTCCACTGGTTTCGTATTCAGCGCCCGGTGGGGCAACCCGACCGTGATAGACGGCCAGATGGCATTCCAACCCGAGTTTCGCTGCAGCAGCGGCAACCTGCCGTTGGCTGTTGGACTGAACCACGCCGCCGGAAACCAGTGTATCGGCGCCCTGCTCAAGGGCCGCACGCAGCAGCACATCGAGTTTGCGCAGTTTGTTGCCGCCAAGACCGAGCCCCGTGCAATCTTCACGCTTTACCCATAACCGCGGCCCGCCAAGCGCTTCGGTCAGGCGTTTCAACGGCAACAACGGTGTTGGCAGTATTGCGACCCCAACACGCCTGAAACCGGACAGCCTTTTTAGGAATTTCACTGAATTCATGGAGGGAACCTGCCTCTCAGTTTCCGAGCTGCCCTGATACTGTTGAGCAGGGCCTCATATCCATTTCCTAGACGATTAGGAGCCAAGTCTCGCTCATATAGTCATTGCAATTGAGATTGTTTTTGTCTGTTGTCGTATTATGTAAACAAACCTCTCCATTTCGGAAACACACAATGACAGGCAATCGCAGCAAATCATGGCTGATCACCCTCCCGCTGGTGGGATTGCTGGCCATTTGCGGCCTGTGGGTCGCCTACTGGTTTGCCGCCCGCGAGGTTGCCCAGGCGCAGATTGCAAGCCTGCCGGAACGCGGCCTGGAGATAACCTGTGCCAAGTCAACATGGGCCGGTTTCCCGTTTCGTTTTACTTTCATTTGCGACCAGGCAGAGCTCAGGCGATCGGACAAGGGACCGAATTTTCTGGGAACGGCCACGCGACTGTCCGCCTCCGCACTGGCTTACCGCCCCCAGCACCTCGTCCTGGAGTTGGCTCCGCCCTTTCAAATCGATGCAGAGTTGACACCGTCACCGACATCGCCTCTTGCCGATCGTATTTCAATCATCGGCGAAAAGGCCCCGCTGCGGGCGGGCGTCAAGGTTGCTCTGTCGTCAGTGAACGAATTCTCACTCAAGGCGCAGTCATGGTCAGGACGTGTCAAAGCGTGGAAGTCCGGGCAACTCATCGAGGATGCAACGCTGGACCTGGGTTCCATTGCGGCTTACTGGACGCCGGCGGCGGGTGCTGCCCCCGGGCATACGGTCTCGGTTGCCGTGACCGATGCAATGTA
>JAJFHC010000215.1 GCA_021775835.1 Hyphomicrobiales bacterium
CGCGGTGTTCTGTTGCTCGCGCTTGCCGGCGGCGGGTTATATTTAATGGGCGTCAATCCAATGGGGCTTTTGCAAGGCGGCGGCGGAACACAGACGGCGGCGGCGACAGATGATGAGGCATCCCAATTCGTCAATGATATCGTTGTTGAGACAGAAAACGTCTGGACACGGATTTTTGCCGAAAGCAATTCGACATATCAAGCGCCGAAACTGGTCATGTTCTCGGGCAGCGTATCGTCGGCTTGCGGCTACGCCAGCGCCGCTTCAGGGCCGTTTTATTGCCCGGGTGACCGGCAGGTTTATCTTGATACGTCGTTTTTTGACGAGCTGTCGCGCCGGTTCGGCGCGCCGGGCGATTTCGCCGCTGCTTATGTCATCGCGCATGAAGTCGGGCATCACATTCAGACCATCACCGGCGTCGCCGGTCAGGTGCGAAGCGCACAGCAACGCGCCAGCGGTGAAGCGGAAGCGAACGAATATCAGGTGAAGATGGAGCTGCAGGCTGACTGTTATGCGGGCGTCTGGGCCAATCGGGCCGAACGGACGCGGGACTATCTGGACGATGGCGACATCGAGGAAGGACTGCGCGCGGCTGAAGCGATTGGCGACGATACGTTGCAGAAAAGCGCCGGTCGACGTGTGACGCCGGAAAGTTTCACGCACGGCACGTCAGCGCAACGCCAGCGATGGTTCACTGACGGTTACCGCACCGGCGATGTCAGCGCTTGCGACACGTTTAACGCTGCGCGCCTTTGAGCGTTGATGCTGGCGCTGCGCCTGCCGGTTACGCGGTCTTGATTCTCCTTTTTCAATATGTAACATTATGGTTACTTATTGTTGAGAGGGTTCGGGATGAAATTCATGCGTGATTTGATTGGTTTGTCGGCGTTTGCCGGCGCCGCCATGGCGATGTCGGCTTCTGCAATGCCGGCGAGGGCTCAGTCCGCGCCTGCGCCGGCAACCAGCGGTTACGACGCTGACCTGGCCCAAGCGCTCGGCGCTGATGAATATGGCATGCGGTCTTATGTACTGGTTATTTTGAAAACCGGGCCCGCTGAAATAACGGATGAAACGCGTCGCAAGGAATTATTTGCCGGCCATTTTGCGAATATGAAGCGGTTGGCGGCGCAAGAAAAACTCGCCGTCGCCGGGCCATTCCTTGATGGCGGCGATATGCGCGGTCTTTATATCTTCAATGTCTCTGAGATTGCCGAGGCTGAAGCGCTCGTCATGACCGACCCGGCGGTGGCGGCCGGCATATACGAGGCGGAGCTCACGAAATTCTACGGATCGGCGGCGCTTCTGACGATTGGCGATGTCCATGAGAAAATCCAGAAGAAATCCGTACAGTAATTAACCGCGCCAGAATGCCGGCGTTAAAATAACGAGGATAGTAAACAGTTCCAGCCGCCCAAGCAGCATGCCGGCGGCGAGGATGAGCTTTGCTGCATCCGGCAATGGCGCGTAATTGCCGGCGGGGCCGACAATGTCGCCGAGCCCGGGGCCGACATTTGCGATGGCCGAGCCTGCTGCGGAAAGTGCGGTCAACGTATCAAGGCCAAGGCCGGACAACAGGACGGCGATCGTCGCGAAGGTTGCAAAATAGACGAAAAAGAAACTCAGCACAGAGACGAAAACATCATCAGTCAGCGGTCGGCCATTATAGCGGGCGACGAAGACGCCATTCGGGTGGGCGAGGCGGCGCGAATAGACGCGCAAAGCCGCGAGCGCCACCTGAAAGCGGAATATCTTCATGCCGCATGATGTCGAGCCCGCACAGCCGCCGATGAACATGATGCAGAAGAAAAATCCGACAGCAAACGGTCCCCAGGCGTTGTAGTCGGTCGTCGCAAAGCCCGTGCCCGTTAACACCGAAACCACGTTGAAAATCGCCAGCCGAAACGCCGTGAAAATCTCCATATCCTCAAATATAGTCAAGATACGGAGCATCATGATAAATGTGAGCCCCGCAACGACACTCATGAAAAACCGGATTTGGCTGTCGGTAAAAAACCGCGGCCATTCATTGCGCATGAGCCCGGCCAGGAGAATGCCGAAGGGGAGGCTGCCGATAATCATGAACACGGTCACGATTAAATCGAGCGGCGCGCGCCCGACTGTCAAAAAGGCGCCAAGCGACGCGTCTCGCGTTGAAAAGCCGCCCGTTGCGACGCTTGTCATCGCGTGATTGATGGCGTCCCAGGCGGGCATGCCGAACGCCCACAGGGCGATGAAACAAAGAACGGTCAAGGCGATATAGATCTGCGTCAGCATCAGGGAATATTGAGCGGCGTTCGCTATATATTTTTCGCTGGTGTCCCAGGCTTCGGTTTTAAAGATTTGCATGCCGCCGACTTTCAATGCCGGCAACACGGCAAACGCCATAATGATTATGCCGACGCCGCCAAACCATTGCAGCATTGACCGCCACAAAAGCGCGCCCGGCGGCGCATGATCCAGATCGGTAACGACGGTCGAACCGGTGGTGGTCAGGCCGGACATCGCTTCGAAAAATGCATCGATATAACCGAGGTTCAGCCCGCCCAGCGCTAGCGGCACGGCGCCAAATAAAACGAGCGAGAGCCAGCTTGTAGCCGTCAGGAGAAACCCTTCGCGCACGCTGATCCGTTCAATCGGACCCCAAGTGGCCGCCGCCGCGCCGCCGCCGGCGAACACGGCAATGATGGCGCCGATGGCGAACGCCGCCCAGTCGGCGCGATGGGTTTCATCCGCAGACAGAAGGTCGACGCACATCGGGATCAGCATCGTCAGGCCGAGCGCGGCAACCAGCACGCCTGTGACGAGCAGAACCGGACGCAATGCGAGCATAAGTTTCAGCGCCTTTTAAGGGGGCGTCGCGATTAGAGTTTAATGGATTTGTCGCAATTCATACGGGCTGTCGAGGGAGAAAGCAGGAATTTCCACTTCGAAAGCTTCACCGGCGACCGTCGACATGCCGTAACGCCCCACCATCAAGCCGGATGGCGTGGCGAGCGGCGCGCCGGATGTGTACTCAAAACCCTCGCCGGGCCGAAGGACAGGCTGTTCGCCAACGACGCCGTCGCCATTGACGATGTCCGTAAATCCTTGCGCATCGGTGATCCGCCAGTGGCGCGTCCGGAGTTGCACGATGTCTTCAGACTCATTGTCGATGCGCACCGTATAAGCCCAGACATAGCGCGCCTCGTCGGGATCAGACTGGTCTTCGAGATAATAAGGATCAACCTGCACGCGGATGCCCCGCGTGACCTGCTCGTAGCTCAGCATATCCTTGATATAGCGATCCATCACGGGGTTCCGTCGATACAGGTCATTTTACCGGCGCTTGCGAGCCCTGACCACCCGGTCAGGAAAGATTCAACGGCGCCGGGAAAACGCTTCATCGATTCCCGCACATAATGGGCTCTGGCTCTTGCGCAAAGGCAGCGGCGGGGGCAAACCGGCGCGGAAAATGGTTAACAGGCGCCCCGACTGGCAGGCATGACTGACAAACATGATTGAAGAAGACGGCGTATACGCCGACCGGCATATTCTTGCGGCGATGGAGGCGGGCGTCATACGCGGCGCTGCGCCGACCCGCGTGCAGCCGGCAAGTCTCGATCTGGCGCTCGGCGCGCGCGCCTGGCGCCTGCGCGCATCGTTCCTTCCTGGGCGGAAGAGAAAAGTTATCGATCGTCTCGACGACGGTCTCGCCATGCAGCAGATCGATCTAACGGACGGGGCGGTGTTTGAGCGTGGCTGCGTTTATCTTGTCGAATTGCGCGAAAGCCTCGCCCTGCCGCCTGGTGTCTTTGGCGCCGCAAACCCGAAAAGTTCAACCGGACGGATTGATGTCTTCGTCCGGCTTGTCGCTGATTACGGCGCCGCCTTTGATGAGGCGCCGGCCGGATATGAAGGCCCGCTCTATGCAGAAATCAGTCCACGGAGTTTTTCGATCATCGCGCGCGAAGGCTCAAGCCTTAACCAGCTGCGCCTGAAAAAGGGCGCGGTGCGCCTCGACGATGCGGCGCTCGGCGATTTGCAAAAAGAAATGCCGCTCGTCAATGGCGCCGCGGATGTCGATGGCGGCCTCGGCCTTTCGGTTGCGTTTGGCGATGACGACATTATCGGTTGGCGCGCTCGTCGGCATTCAGCCCTGATTGATGTCGACAAAAAAGATGCGCTGGATGCGGCGGACTATTTCGAACCGCTGACAAAACAAAAACAGGGATTTCTGATCCTCGATCCTGACGAGTTTTATATTCTGGTTTCCAAGGAACGCCTGGTGATCCCGCCTGACTATGCAGCCGAGATGACGCCGATCAGCCCCGGGCTTGGGGAATTTCGCGTCCACTATGCAGGATTTTTTGATCCGGGCTTTGGTTGGTCGGCGGCCGGTGATACTTCGGGTGCTTCGGGGGGGAGCCGAGCGGTTCTTGAGGTGCGCTCGCGTGAAACGCCTTTCGTGCTTGAGGATGGGCAACTCGTCGCGCGGCTCGTTTATGAGAAAATGGCGGCGCGCCCGACGCGTCTTTACGGTGAGGATATTGGCTCAAACTATCAGGGTCAGGCCCTGAAACTGTCGAAGCATTTCCGGTAGCGCGGTTCGCAGGTTCTAAGCCTCAATCACGCCAAAATACATCAGGGTGAAACCAAGCGTGTCCAGCCCGCCATGGGCGAGCGCGGGTACCCATAAATTCCTGCCAGCGACGAGATAGAGGCCGCCAAACACAAGGGCGTATAGGCCGGTCCCGATCATTCCGGATACGCCTTGGTATTCATGGCCGAGCCCGAAGATCACAGCCTGCGTAATCAGCGCGAAAGCCCAACCCGCCTTATTCCCGCCGAGCAAATGGGCGATGCCGCTCATTAGAAAACCGCGATAGAAAAACTCTTCGCCGAACGCTGCAAAGAGCCAGATAAAGGGAAGCAGGTACAAATAGATATTGAGATTGCCCTTTACATCGACAAACGCCGACGTGTTTGTCTCGCCAAACCATCCCTCAATGATCGGATCGCTCAGTGTGCTGACGGCAATCGCGACCACAATGCCGGCGCTCGCGAGTAACAAGGTTCGCCAAATAGGCGATGGAGATTTTAGTCCGTAATTGCGCAGATCGGCGCGGCGTATTGTTAGCCAGGCGAGTATTGCGAGCACGACCGCAAAACCGACCCAGGCGCGCTTGATAATCGGCATTTCCGGCAAGAAGGCGGTGAGGCCCGTCGCATTGATAATTTGCGACGCGAAAATATAGAGAACGCCAAAGACCAACAATTCAGCAGCAATAATCGCGCTTGAGCTATGCTTGCTCATACAACTCTCCACCAACATTTTGCGTATATAGTCCAATAAAGTCTTCGAGCCCTGACGGGCGCGCTTGCGTCAGCGCCAGTTGGCTGAGCTGGCGCAGTTTCGGCGATTCAAGCAGGCCATCATTTTCGCATTGGCGCGCCAGCAGGGACGCCGCCATGTGGCTGTGCTGCAGGCATGCAAGATATCCGGACGTGCTCCAGACGGCCTGCAAGACGCCGTCACCGCGTTGATTAAACAGGGCAAGGACAAATTCGCGCGCGTCAACGACGATGTTTATTTGTTGCCCCGGCCAGCGGAATGGCTGATCGTGATCGTAGGACGACTGCGCTGTCAGCGCGTAAGGCGTAGCAACGGCGTCGCTGTATGTTTCGATCGCAATCGTGACGTTACGGTTCGACGCAACTTCCAGCGCGGTGTTGATTTGCGAGAGCGGTTCTGGGAACGCGTCGACGAGAATGTGGTCTTTCGCGTCGGCGATCATGCGGTTGATACGTGCGTAAACCTGCTCAGGCGTTTCCAGTTTGTAGATGTGTTGATCCGGTGTTTCGACGGCGAGCGTTGACAGAAACTTTTCGGCTTTGAGGCGCTGGGATTTGAACTGCGCTTCGAGACTGTCGCACAGTTCCTTAGGTGGCGCGGCGCGGCATCGGCGCGTTGCGTCATCGTCAATAAGGAGCGCGCCTTTTTGCGCGAGCGTTTCGATGGCGGCGTAAACATTCGCCGCTGCTTTGCCGATGCCCTTTGCGACCCGGTATCCGGTCGCCGGCGAGTCCGCCAACAAATAGCAATAAATGAGTGCTTCGATTTCGCTGAAACCCAGCGCCTTCAGCGCGTCTATGGAGGGTCCAGTTTTCATATGATAATATTAGTAGTAAATAATACTAAGTCAATCTGACACCAAAAAAAAGGGCGGCCCGTTGAGGCCGCCCTTTATTCTACGCAACAAAATTCAATCAGCGAATGAACGCCGGGCGATTACATCATGCCGCCCCTCCAGATCGGCTCTGCCGATCTGGACGTCTTAAGATTTGGGCGGATTTTCTGATGTCATCGCGTGGAGCGACTACATCATTCCGCCCATGCCGCCCATTCCGCCCATGCCGCCCATGTCAGGCATGCCGCCGCCGCCGCCGTCTTTCTTCGGCGCTTCGGCGACCATGGCTTCGGTCGTGATCAGGAGGGCAGCGACAGAGGCCGCGTCCTGAAGTGCGTGACGCACGACTTTCGCCGGGTCGACAATGCCGGCCTTGATCAGGTCGACATATTCGTCCGTTTGCGCATTAAATCCGAAATGCGGATTGTCCTGCTCAAGGAGCTTGCCAACAACAATCGAGCCTTCGCCGCCTGAGTTCTGAACGATCTGACGGATCGGCGATTGCAGGGCGCGGCGGACGATGTTGACGCCGGAAGTCTGGTCGGCGTTCTCGCCGGTCAAACCGTCGAGCGCTCTTGATGCATAAAGAAGCGCGGCGCCGCCGCCCGGAACGATGCCTTCTTCGACAGCAGCGCGGGTTGCGTTGAGCGCATCATCGACGCGATCTTTTTTCTCTTTCACTTCGACTTCGGTCGCACCGCCGACTTTGATCACGGCAACACCGCCGGCGAGTTTCGCCAGACGTTCCTGCAGTTTTTCGCGATCGTAGTCAGACGTTGTGTCCTCGATCTGGCGGCGGATCTGGCTGGTGCGGCCTTCAATGTCGCCTTTGTCGCCAGCGCCGTCGATGATTGTCGTATCATCTTTGTTGATGGAGACTTTCTTCGCCGTGCCGAGCATGTCGAGCGTGACGTTTTCAAGCTTGATGCCCAAGTCTTCTGAGATGACCTGACCGCCCGTGAGAACGGCGATGTCTTCAAGCATCGCTTTGCGGCGATCGCCGAAACCAGGCGCTTTCACGGCAGCGATTTTCAAACCGCCGCGCAGCTTGTTGACAACGAGTGTCGCCAACGCTTCGCCTTCAACGTCCTCTGCAATGATGAGCAGCGGGCGCGAAGACTGAACAACAGCTTCGAGAAGCGGCAGCATCGACTGCAAATTGCCGAGTTTTTTCTCGTGCAGGAGAATGTACGGATCTTCGAGGTCCGCGATCATTTTGTCGGCATTCGTGATGAAATACGGCGACAGGTAGCCGCGGTCGAACTGCATGCCTTCGACGACGTCGAGTTCGGTTTCGAGCGACTTAGCTTCTTCAACCGTGATGACGCCTTCATTGCCGACTTTTTCCATAGCTTTAGCGATCATGGCGCCAATTTCTTTTTCGCCATTGGACGAGATCGTGCCGACCTGTGCGATTTCTTCAGAGGACGCGATTTTCGTCGAGCGCTCTTTGATATCCGCAATAACTTTGGTCACGGCGAGTTCTATGCCGCGCTTCAGGTCCATCGGGTTCATGCCGGCGGCAACTGATTTTGCGCCTTCACGAACGATCGCTTGAGCGAGAACCGTTGCGGTCGTTGTGCCGTCGCCGGCTTCATCGTTGGTTTTCGATGCGACTTCGCGCACCATCTGGGCGCCCATGTTCTCGAACTTGTCCTCAAGTTCGATTTCCTTGGCGACCGATACGCCGTCTTTCGTGACGCGTGGCGCGCCGTACGATTTGTCGATGACGACATTGCGGCCTTTCGGGCCGAGCGTCACCTTCACCGCATTGGCGAGGATGTCGACGCCGCGCAGCATTTTTTCGCGCGCTTCGACGTCGAATTTGACTTCTTTAGCAGCCATTGATGCTTCTCCTGAGTACTGTTTTGAGGTGTTAGTCGACGATCCCGAGGATGTCGGATTCTTTCATGATGAGGAGTTCCTCACCGTCGACTTTGACTTCCGAGCCCGACCATTTGCC
>JAJFHC010000216.1 GCA_021775835.1 Hyphomicrobiales bacterium
CACGGGGATGAGACTACACCAGCAATGATGATCCGCGATTTGCTGGATGGACTCGACCCGAAAGGTGTTGTGGGCCGTGTCGCCGCCGTGCCTGTTTGCAATCCACCAGCCGTTGGCGAATTTGGCAGGCAAACCCCCGAGCAACACGGCAAGACTGACCTTCACGAAGTCTTTCCAGGCAATCCGAAGGGTAATTTGACTCAGATGATCGCTGCTGTGCTGGCAAAAAAGGTTATCGAGCCGGCAGATGTTTTGATCGATTATCATTGCGGTGGTTCCGGCGGTCGTCTTCAGGAACGCGTCGATATTCACAAGGATGCGGATCCTGCACTGCGCGAGCAATCGCTTGAGCTTGCGCGTGCCTTTGGTACGATCCTGGTTCATGATAATGCCTTGGCGGGTACTGCGGTAGCGTACGCCAATTCGTTGGGCAAGCGGGCGTTCAATGCTGAGACTGCCGGTGTCTATCTTGCTCCTATGGACCAAGACACATATCTTGCAAATGGTGTTGAAGGCTTTCTCTCCGTTATGCGATCCCTTGGCATGATTGAGGGGACTCCATCTCCCACAAAGCGGCAATTGGTTTTCCCACCCAAAGCACGGCACGAAGCAAACCCGGGCAACGGCGGATATCTGATCTCCGAATTCCAAAGGGCGGACGAGCTAGGCAAACTGGTGGAAAAGGGGACTCTTCTTGGCCGGATGATTGATATCCATACCCTGGAAATTATCGAGGAACTGCGCGCACCGGTGGATGGTCTTCTTGTATTTTCGCGGTACTCCGGCGCGGTAGACGCGGGAACAAAATCCTTTGCCATGGCTGAAATTGCGCAATCTGAATGGCTGAAATCTTGAGTAGGGACCAGAGTAACATCGGTTATGTTCTTGATGCGGCTGACAATGTCGCAACCCTGCCGTGGGGTGGAAGAGTTGGCGAAGCTGTGCGTCTTCGCGGTGCTTCGTCTCCGGGCGCTCAGGCACCGGTAATGCTCAACGACATTGCTCCTGGCCACAAAGTCGCCTTGTCAGAGATCCTGCAAGAAGAACCAGTGTTGAAGTATGGTTCGCCAATCGGTTTTGCTCGACACGACATTCCCGCAGGATCGTGCGTACACATTGAAAACGTCAAAAGCCGCTTTGAGCCGACCGAGACTCGTATCACCAGTGCAGCCTTGGTAGAGGCAACCATCTGGCCGGACGTATTGATGCAAGCCGTTGCTACCGTACTGCAGGCGGCTGGCGCCAAACCGCAAGCTGCGAAAGACGCCGCCCAACATTGTAAGTCGGCGGAAGAGCGGGGCGTGTCCACGCACGGTATCCGCCGCCTTCCAGCTTTGGTTCAACGATTGCGTGCAGGCGGAATTGACGGTCTGATTTCGCCCCAGATAGAACGACACGGGGCAGTTCTTTGTATTGATGGCTTCAATGGTCTTGGCCACCATGTTTCCAGAGTTGCTGCCGATGCTGTGATTGAGACTGCGCGTGAAACAGGTGTTGCGGTCGCTTTGGTCCGCAACAGCTCCCATTTTGGGTATGCCGGTTTCTATGCGACTCACATCGCACAGGCCGGGATGGTCGGCGTCGCAGTATCAAATGGTCAGGTGCTCGTTGGACCATCAGGTGCACGTCGGGCAATTTTCAGCAACAATCCCTTCGCGCTAGCAGCACCTCTCGGAGAGGACGGGTTTTTCGAATTCGATATGGCAACGAGTGTGACATCACGTGCACGCATAATGATGGCCGCGGAGACCGGCGCGGCCATCGCACCCGGTATGGCTCTGGACATTGAAGGTCGTGCGACAACCAATGCGGCCGATGCGCTCGCGGGCATTTTGTTGCCACTGGGTGGTGAAAAGGGTTTTGGCTTCATTGCCGCACTGGAAGTGCTGGCAGGAATTCTACCGGGTGGTGCATACGCCGACCAAGTCGTATCCAAGGAGGCGGCACCGGATCGGGCTGAGGGCACTAGCCATTTCTTGATGGCCATAGCACCTGCAGCATTTGGAAACGACGAGACGTTCCGCGCCCGCTTGGCAGACCTGGAGCATCGGGTGACCAATCTCCCAATGGCGCCGGGCACCGGACCGGCGCGAATGCCGGGCGCGAGGCGCGCCGCTTTGGCGGCAGAGTGCGCTCGCTCGGGAATCCCCCTGAACAGAAAGTCAATCGAGATTCTGCATCAACTTGCGGGCGAAGCCGGTGTGCAGGTGGACATGATTACGAAGGGCAGTACATGACTTTGCCGGATCACTTGATGGGATACCGGCGCGCTGATGGACGGTCAGGCGTGCGTAACCTCATAGTCGTCATGGCTGCGGCGGACAACGTAAATCCAATATTGCCACACCTCAAATTGCAGTGTCCTGAAATAGTACCGCTGCCTGCAAGTTATGGGCGAGGCCAATTGGCAGATGATTTGGAAATTACGCTGAGTACTATGGCGGGACTGGCAGCGCATCCTAATGTTGCGGGCTGTCTGATTATTGCTTTCGAGCGCGCAAGTGCCGAACGAATCGCAGCCCGTGTGCGAGTTCGCGGTGACGATTTGCGTCTTTTGTCGTTCCTCGACGCTGGTGGTTTGGAACCCTGTCTCGCGGTCGCAGGGCAGCACATCGCCGATCTCATGTCGTCTGCGAAACGGCAAGAACGCACGCCCTTTGATTGGGGCGAGCTTGTCCTTGGGCTGGAATGCGGGGGTTCGGACACGACGTCGGGACTTCATGCCAACCCGGCACTTGGACGCTTAAGTGATATGCTGCACAAACGTGGCGCGACACTGATTTTTTCTGAGCCGGTCGAATGCCTTGGTGGCGAGGCAAATCTAATGGCAAGGGCGCGTAATGAGAAAGCGGCGGACGCGATGTCAGCGGCGATTCAAGGTTTCGAGGACATTGCGCGCGATGCTGGCATAGATCTAACCGGCATTAATCCGACTGCCGACAATATTGCAGGAGGGCTGACCACTATCGAGGAAAAGTCACTGGGGGCCATTGCCAAGACGGGCAGCGCTCCCATTGAGGGATGCGTGGGTTATGGCCAAGCTCCCGAGAGTGCTGGACTTTGGATGATGGATGCACCTGCGGCGGCAGTGGAAAACCTTACTGCGCTGGCCGCAGGTGGGTGCCAGATTACCGGATTTGTGACCGGTAGTGGCAACCCGATCGGTCACACGATTATGCCGACGCTCAAAATTACAGCCAACCAACAGACGGCCGCAATTATGCCGGATCACGTTGACGTCGATCTGTCGGAGAACTTCGCAAGTGGCGCCGGTTTGGATCAAGCGGCTGAAGTTATCTCAAGGGCTCTCGTTGATATCGCAAATGGTAAATCCACTGCAGCGGAAAGCCTAGGCTTTCTACAGAGCAATATCAGCAGATTTGGAAAATCAGTCTAGGGAAGAAATCTGTCCTGGCCGAGCAAGTAGCAGAATTGACGCTGTTGTCTCGTCCGTCTTTACGATTTCCAGGAGCTATGACGCTGAACCCCGCCGACAAAAATTTTGTGACTGAACTGAAAACAATTCTGCCCGCAGACGTATTCCGCGAAGCCGATGCAAAGTATCTGGAAGAACCTCACGGTCGCTATACCGGGCAATCCGGGGTGGTGCTGGCACCCCGCACCGTCGATCAAGTTTCGGCAATTGTACGTGCCGCTGCAAAAGCGCAAGTGGCGGTGATCCCCTTTGGCGGCGGTACCGGATTGGTAGGGGGGCAGGTGACAACTGGAGGCCCCACACCGGTTATCATATCGCTTGAAGGTATGAATCGCATTCGGGCAGTGTATCCATCGGAAAACATTCTGATCGCCGAAGCAGGTGTTGTTCTGGCAGATGTACAGGCTGCTGCGGAAAAGATAGATCGCTTGTTTCCACTATCACTTGCGGCCGAGGGATCAGCACGCATAGGAGGCAACCTGGCGACAAATGCGGGTGGGGTGAACGTTTTGCGATATGGTAACGCCAGAGAACTGTGTCTTGGGCTGGAGGCAGTTTTGCCAGATGGGTCTGTCTGGAACGGTCTCTCGCGATTGCGCAAAGACAACACCGGTTACGATCTGCGCAATTTGCTCGTCGGATCGGAAGGGACATTGGGGATAATCACGGCTGCGTCTTTGAAGTTGTCGCCGCGCCCGGCTAGGGAAGGGACGGCATTTTTGGTGGTGCCATCGCCGCAAGCGGCTGTCGAACTTCTGTCAATGGCTCGCACTTTGATAGGTGAAGGGATCAGCGCTTTCGAGCTCATCCATCAACAGGGGTTGGAGTTTCTGGCAGAGACCTTACCAGGAGTGCGCCAAACTTTTGAGATTAAACCAGAATGGTGCGTTCTGTTGGAAGTGGGACTGCCGGGCGGGCTTGACCCAGTAGAAATTCTTGAGGGTTTATTTGAAACTGCCGCCGACACCGGCTTGGTGCGGGATGGTTTGATTGCACTGTCGCAAGGCCAGCGTGATGAATTTTGGGCAGTGCGCGAAAACCTCCCTGAAGCCAACAGGCGTATCGGTGCGATTTCGATCCATGATATTTCCATTCCCATCAGTTCGGTCCCGGTTTTCATCAAACGGGGGTTTGATCGGATTGCCGAAATCGGGAACTTTCGAATCAACTGTTTTGGCCATTTGGGGGACGGGAATCTGCATTACAATGTGTATCCCATGCCCGGGAAATCGCGTGACGACCATGACAGCCAGCGTGCTGAGATCAAGCGTGCAATACATGACCTGGTGCATGAATTGGACGGGTCCATAAGTGCAGAACACGGGATTGGACGCCTCAAAGTCGATGACCTCGAACACTATGGCGATCCGGTTAAGCTGGCTGTGATGCGCACGATTAAAGCGGCGTTGGACCCACTCGGCATCATGAATCCCGGTGCGGTTCTGCGCCGCTGAGATTTGTCGTTTGCGTTGGAATTTGGATGAGGGCAGTGTCACGGTAAACTGTCGATGAAGGGCACTGACAGGGCATTGTCTCGGTAACCTGACCATGAATCCATGGTGTGCTATCAGCCACTGATGCGCACCATCTCATATTGCCGTCATCGCTTCCCATCGGAAGTTACAGCTCTGTCAGGCGCCGCCAATTCCCTGTAAGATCAAAAAATTTCGCTGTTCGCTCGAATAAATTCCATGTTCCAATCACTGGGGAATTCGCTAGCTAAAGCGCTGATTTATAGAGCATATTCCACGTGACATATCCCAAGAGTCAATCAGACTCGCAAAGTTTCCCTGTGTTTTTGTTTCACATTGAGCTTTCGCGATGTGGAAAATCTTCTCGCTGAACGTGGATTGGACATTTCCTATTAAAGCATCCGGTACTGGGTTCTGAAATTCGGGAAACAATATGCCCGACGGATTGACAAAAGAAGACCAAGTCCAACTTGCCGTTGATCTTGATGAAGTGTTCATCAAGATCAACGGCAACCGGATGTATCTGTGGCGTGCGGTTGATGATGAAGGCGAGGTTCTGGAAGTTCTGGTTCAATCACGCCGGAACAAGAAAGCTGCACTGAAGCTGGCGCGCAAACTGCTGAAAAAAACAGGACTTTCTACCGTCCGCCATTGTAACCGATGGACTTCCTCCATACGGCACTGCATCGAGGGAGTTGGGTTTATCCAGGCACCCCGACTTTGGCGGCAGAAAGAACAATCGCGCTGAGAATTCGCATCAGCCTGTTCGAAGACGAGAACGCAAAGTGCAACGGTTCAAGTCAGCCGGTTCAGCCCAGCGTTTTCTCTCGGTCCATTCTTCTATCTACAATCACTTCAACATCCAACGCTATCTGATCTCACGCAACACACTTCGCCAGTTTCGCGACACTGCCAAAACTGAGTGACACGATGTGTTCAGGGCTGCATTGATACTTGTCGCGATTGAGATTGCTGCGCTCGAGCGGTATTAAATTGTCAATGCCCTTGAAATAGCGGAATGGGTTTTTCATTCGACGACGCTACGAGACCCGACGTTCCAACTCAAGTCAGTTTGCTCTGACAATGTCAAATGGTGCAATGTTCGAATGCGAAATCTTGGTTACTGACGATTCGATTTGCACGTCGTTTTTGAAACAGAGAAGAGTGATCCCTGTCAATGTCGGAGCAAGATACCCCTCCCCATTAAAACGCTCTGCAAACTGCCATGCAAATTCGGCAGGGTTAAATCGCTTAGCTTGTGCAATGCCGCCCAGCAGCGAAATGATCCTAACATTTTCCAATTCCCTGCCACGAATGTGCGGAAGGGCCGAATACAATGTCCTTCCCCATCCAACGCCGATGGTCATATTGGACTGAACATAATCTGAAATGAATTTTCCGGCAGATAATGCAACGGCCTTGGAAGCATCGGTGTCAGCATTTGTGCGAGGGGCGATGATGACTTTTTTTATGTCGAACATGTTTTCAAGAGCGCGCTGGCACTTGACGATGGAATTCAAATTCGAATTGATCTGAATGTTTACTTCACCGCGTTTACGTGCATCTGCCAAGAGACGTGTCACCTGCAGCCGGCTAATGCCTAAAACGTCTGCGGTTTCTTTTTGGTTTTTACCTTCTATGTAATAAAGCCACGCAGCCCTCACTCGAGTCTCTTGAACGCTGTCAATGACATCAGGTTCCGGAGAGTTTGGAACAGAATAATTCAATTTATTTCTTGCTGCATCTACCATTCTTAATGCCGATCAACATTCCAAGCCGTCTTCCACTTCGAGAGAAAGCAAGCTTCTAAAATTCTTTGTGACTACACCGATAAACTGAGTATTGGACACTCAATACATCTATTTCGGTTTGCCCTGTGACCTGAAATCCATCTTCCCTCCAGTTTTGTGGAGAGTCCGTAGTTTCATTTATGACCTCATGCGGCCTGTTTTTGCAATACCATCTTCATGGCGTGTTCGATGGGCGGGCGATGTCCGGGAAGGCAGCTTGAGCCGGCGAGGCGCACGCCGTAGGGTTCGCGGAGTCATTGTCAGAGGAAACTCGATCTGAATGGCAAAGTCTCTGTGATCGTTGGATCTCAAGCCGCGAGTTGGCGCCATTCTGCCAGCGCAACAGTACAGTTCAATTTGAAGTCATGGCGCTCGAAGAGGTGGTGGATCTCGCCGTTGATCCGCACGAAAATCTCATCAAAATGCCAGCTCCAATGCGGTAGGTCTGCACCGACGCCAGTCGCTTTTTTCTGGTTTGCGATACAAACATTGGCCCAAATCGGTTCCAACAGGCGCGTACCGTTTCGTAGCAGATGTCGATACCTCGTTCATGGAGCAAGTCTTCGACCTTGTGCAACGAGAGCGGATAACGACCTTACATCATGATTGCCGGTCGGGCGTTTTCAGGCGACGCCTTGAAATCGCGGAGGGGGTTTTTCATTCAAAGACGCTACGAGACCCACCGCCTCAGCTCAAGCCAGTTTGTTCCGACACAACCTCGGCAAAGGCTTCACTGCCATCAGAGGGGGTGTCCATAGAATGACATCGCCAATGACTTTATTCGCGGCGGTCACCTTCGGTCGGTTACGTCGTGGCTAAGCTCATTCCCGCCACTCATCTGCAATAAGAAACATGCAGTCACCCACTTCGGTCATCGGCAACGGGCGTTGCATTATGATCAAGCCCGGGCGTGGACTTGGAATCACCAGCGCAGGTTTCTCCGGCTTGCGGATATCGTGCAATTGACCGAGCGGTTGGCCCTCTTCGACCGTCTCTTCCAGGTTGACAAAACTCTCAAACAGACCGCCGTCGGAACTGAGCACAAAACAGCTGAGATCGGGCGTCGAAATTATGCGCGTTGCCGGACGGCCCTTCGCTTCCGGAGGTATAATCTCGCCGCCGAGAATTCCTGCAAAGACGAGCAAGTTCCGGACACCTGTATCGGTAATTTCAACGCTTTGGCGCGTGATGCGCCCGGCACCGCCAAGTTCGCTCGAAATCACCGCCTTGCCCTGGATTTCGGCATGCCATTCGAGCATTCCGCCGCCCTCCTGTTCGGTGGTGAGCAGGCCGTAGGGTGCACCAAACGCCTTCATGCACCCGAGGCTTTTTTCGACACGCTTCGGGTCGCCGACCTGGTGCATCATGGTGAGCGGAACATAGTCCAAACTCGTACCGCCCGAATGGATGTCGGCGACATAATCGACATGGGGAAGGAGGCCACGCACGACGAAGTCCGCCAACGCCTCGCTGAAACTCCCCCGTCTATCTCCCGGGAAAACCCGGTTGAGATTGCGCCCATCGATAGGCGAAAGGCGGCTTGCAGCCAGAGTGGCCGGCAGATTGAGGCAGGGTATGATGATAACAAGACCAGTGACGTTCTTCGGATCGAGATCGCGTGCCAGTTTGATCAACGCAATCGGTCCCTCGAACTCGTCGCCGTGGACCCCTCCGGTCAGAAGAATTCCCGGCCCCTCGCCATTGCGCACAACGACGATCGGGATCATCTCGGCGCCATAGGCGGAAAACTGGGTTGAATTCGGAACGATCAGATGCCCGAACTGCTTGCCGTCCCGATCGAGCGAAACAGTCGCTTGGATGTTGGAATCGTCTAACATGAAAAGAAGACCTGTTTTTCGCCGCATCTGATGGACGGCAGGCTACATTACGCAAATTTCAAACGCTACTCTTACGCGACAATGAAAAGACTTCGAAGCCTTCTGAGGAATTAGGACATGACCGAACACAAGAGTTTTCCCGCAGACATCAAGATCGATGCGCCGTTCTCGAATCTCGTGCTTGACCGAGACTATGCCTTTCTGTCGGGCCTGGTCGCCGCGGACGTGGAACAGGGACTGGCCGTGCTCGGAGATGTCCGCGCCGAAACCGAGGTGGTCATGAAGACGATCAAGTTTCTGCTCGGCGAGGTCGGCCTCGACATGTCGGACATCGTGCGCTGCGATGTTCATCTGGCGGACCTGAGCGAAATGGACGCCATGAACGAAGCCTATGGCGGCTTCTTCGAAGCGGGCCGCTATCCGGCCCGGACCACGACGCAATCGGGTGCACTTTTCGGCGGCAGCAGAGTGGAGGTAACCTGCATGGCACGGCGGCGGAGTGAAACGTGACATGCCAGCCGTGGCGGACAAGACCGCTCGTGTTGTGTGGGCGCTGCTCAACGGCGGTGAAACATAGAATGATACCAAATCGACCCGTGATATCAGCCTTTTAACGGATTCGAACCAACCCACAGGAGGTTAAAACGGTAGATTTCCCCTGTCATTTCCCGTGTATCAGGGAAATGACAGGGGAGAACTGCCCGCGCCAGACTGCGCTCACCACCATTCAGTCTTCCCAAGTGTAAATGCGTATCATGATACTCTTGCGACAATTGCCTTCGGTGTTGGCTAACGCACATTCTCGCGCATAATGATTTCCACCGGCACATGACTGAATTCCGCTGGCTGCGATGTGAGGTGGTTGATGATGGAGCCAATGGCAATGTGCGCCGCTTTACCCATGTCCTGATGCACCACGGCGTCCACAACGCCTGAAACCAGGGCCTGCCGGGTAAGCGGCGTAAGGTTGTAACAAACATAGGTGACGTCGGTCTTTCGCCCGCTTTCGAGCAGCGCCTTTTCGATACCCCGGTTGCCGCCTCCAATGTTGAGAATGCCGCGCAACATCTTGTTGGAACTCAGTAATTCGGTTGCCATTTGATAGGCGCGGTCGGGATCGTCCTTACTTTGAATGACGGGCAAAAGAGTGAGGTTTGGATAGCTTTCTCTCAAGACGGTTCGAAAGCCCATTTCCCGCTCTTCATGGCTGCGGTAGAGTGGACCGCCGACAAACACCGCAATGTCTCCGATTTCCCTGACCAAAAGCCCCATGAGCAGACCGGAGGTGCGTCCCGCAGCGCGATTGTCGAGGCCCACGTAACCCAACGCTCGTGAGCCGGGGAGGCTGGTCAACAACGAGACAACGGGAATGTTCTGGGCGCTTGCGTCGTCAATGACATTGCGCACCAGAGGGTGATCGAGCGTCTGGACAATCATGCCCGATGTTCCCTGCTCGATACAGGCCGTCATGGCTTCTGCCAGAGCTGTAGGGTTGAGGCGGCGTGGATAGGCGGTACGAAGGTGCACGCCCCGTTCTCGACCGGCCTTGCGAAGTTCCTGCGCCAGCAGGTCATTGGCGAAACCGGCACTTCCTGCGATGATGGCATCTATCTCAATCGAATTCGCAAACGTGGGAATAATTCGAGGACGGCTTTCGGCCATCTCCAGCAGCTTCATCGCATCATTGACCTTCGCCTGGGTCTGTTGCCGGACGCCGGGACGGTTGTTGAGGACACGGTCAACTGTCGCTGTACTGACGCCAGCTTGTAGGGCAATGTCGATGATGCGGGCCTTGTTCAAGAATGCAGCCTCTTTCGGGGATGATCGCCGTAACCCTCATTTGATGCCTCAAATGGAAATTTTTGCAAGTCTGGGCAGAAAAATGTTGCTGAGGAAACGCAATGAACGAGATTCGGTTTGGTGAAATTGGACTCGCGCGCGATGTTCCATTTCAAAATCGCCAAAAAGGAAGGAGCGGTTTCGCGTGAGAGAAAAAATGTTCAAAAACCTGAACGCACGTCTTGCCGAGGCATGGAACGTCCATCGATGATCGAGGGACCGGAAGAGACGGGATTGGCGCGCGAAGGGGCCATGCCGATCGAGCGCCACGGAGACATAGGCAAGATGATCACTGAGGTTGATCAGATGGATTTCGCCCCCATCACACCCGGTCCCGTTGCCACGACGTCAGAGGCACATTTTTTGGAGAAAGCACAATGAGCAAAATCCGGCTGGCGCTCATTGGAGCTGGCGTGATCGGCAAACGTCATCTGGCGGCCATGGCGGATGCTGACGAGGTTGAACTGGTTGGTATCGCTGATCCTTTTCCCACGGCCAGAGCTGTGTCTGGCGAATTTGGCGTTCCGCACTTCAACGATGCCACAACGTTGCTCGAAGAGACCAGGCCGGAAGGCGTAATTGTCGCCACGCCGACCGAACATCATTTCGAGCCAACGATGCAATCGCTCGGAAGCGGGGCTCATGTTCTGGTTGAAAAACCCATCATGGCGACGATAGAAGAAAGTGAACACGTCGTCGTCAAGTCGCGAGACACCGGGTGTCATGTTCTGGTCGGCCACCACCGGCGCTATTATGGTCTGGTCAATCAGGCACGCGAGATTGTTCAAGGCGGCAGGATCGGCCAGTTGGTCGCGGTTTCGGGTCAGTGGAACATGCGCAAACACGCCGATTATTACGACCCGGTCTGGCGCAAAAAATGGCAGGCCGGACCGATACTGACAAACCTCATTCACGAGATGGACCTGCTGCGCTACGTGGTCGGTGATGTGGTGAGTATTTCGGCTGAGATGTCGAATGCGGTTATGGGCTTTGAAAAGGAAGATGCCGCCGCACTTGTCATGCGATTCCAGAACGGGGCGCTCGGCACGTTCGTTCTGTCCGATCAGAGCCATTCGCCCTGGGGGTGGGAACAGGCGACCGGCGAGAATGTGGCATTTCCACGCTCGACCGAAAACGCCATCCGGTTCATGGGGACGGAAGGATCTCTCGAATTTCCCAATCTAAAGGTGTGGACCTCTAGGGGAACGCCGGAATGGCGCAATCCGTTGGAGGCGGAGGATCTGTCTGACCGGCTTGAAGATGCCTATATCAACCAGGTTATCCATTTCGGAAAGGTCATTCGCGGCGAAGAGCCGCCGCGCATCTCTGCCCAGGACGCCACGGATACGCTCAGAGCAACGCTGGCTGTTTATGAGGCTGCCGAAAGTGGAAAACGGGTGATGCTATGACGCAAGGCCCGGCCGTTCCGGTGTCCCGTTCGGGCGGTGTGATGGCCATAGAAAAACCTCTGCTTTGACGTGAGTTTTTTGAACAGCTGCATTCGTCGTTTGCCGTGCCGGGCATTCAAATTTTCTGTATCTGACAATAGAATTCGGACGCCTGCCGGAGGACATCCGGTTAGCGTGACGGCACCACTCTTTGCATCATTCTTCAACTGGATTTTTCAATCTCTCAAGCTTCTCGCGTGTCTGGTTGAGGTGTTCGCGATGGGCGGGGATAAGCGATCCGTTTTTATCGAGCGCTTCGAGAATGGCGATCGCGGCTTCCAGATGTGGAACCGCCTTGGATTGGTCAGCGACCGACAATTTCAAATGCACTCTCGCAATGTCGATCCGCCAGACGGCATCTTTTTCCGCAAAGCCGGAGACTAATTCCAGTGCTTCGGAATACGAGTTTCTGGCTTCATCTGGAAATTTGGTGTTCCAGTACACGTCACCAAGTTTGTCGAGGGCGATCGCCAGATCGACCCTCCAGGCAGGGTCGACTTCCGCTTTCATCCGTACCAACGCTAATCTCTCCTCCCACACATCGCGGGCAGCGTCGAATTCACCGGCCGCATTGGAAAGATCACCAATGCGGTCAAGGTTGACAATGATGAACAGTTGTTGATCGGAGGACTGGAGTGCGTTGGCACGCGCAAGTCCCAGGGCTTCGCGGTGGAGGTCCAGTGCCGCGGCGGGTTTTCCAGTTTCAACATGAAGTCCGGCCAGATCGCGAAGCGTGCGTTCGTGCTCGATCTTCCAGAGCGCTTTTTCATTCTGCAGGCTTCGCAGCAAATCCCGCTTCCGCTCGAAAGATGTAATGGCCAGGTGAGGGGCGCCGACATCCTTGTGGATGCGCGCGACTTCGTCGTGGGTCACCACCATGTCTGCGCGAAACTTCGGATGTTGCAATGCAATCTTTTCAAACACATCTATCTTCTTTTCGTAGGCGGCGACCGTTCCGGCGAAGTCTTTGGCCTCACGTTTGGTGTCGCCGATCAGATCAAAGCCGATGGCCAGATTTTTCAACCGGTCCAAATCCTTCGGTGAGTCATCGACCAGACCCTGTGCAAGACCAAGACTTTCCTCGTAAAGTGCGATGGCGCCGGGTAGGTCTCCCGTGCTGCGTCGTATGTCGGCCACGCGGTCGAGCGAAATGCTGAGGTTGCGTCGCAACGGCGCATCGAGCGGCCAGCGGGAATGTAAATCGCGGCCGATCTTCAGCGCTTCTTCATAGGCTTGCGTCCCACCAACTTTATCTTTTGCCGCCAGTCGGACGTCTCCCACCACGCTTAACACGCTGGAGAGTTCAAGAGTGGCATCGCGCGCCGTTGGGTCACGACGTTGGACGGCGCGGATGAGGTCGAGAGATTTTTCCCGTATGTGTAACGCGCCGGACACATCACCGGCACTTTGCCGCAGCCCGGCCAATCTGTCGTATCCAACCGAAAGATTTCGGGCGTTCGTAAGGTTGTCTGAATCAATTTCGTAAAGCTGTTCGGATATTCCGGTGCTTTGCAGGTAGAGCGCGAGCGCCTTGTCGGTTTCTCCCGCATCCCTGGCATGATCGGCAAGTCTATCGATGGCACCCGAGTGACCCGCCAGCCAGTCCGCACGGGTTGCATCTTGGTCGACGAGGCGACTGTAGAGCTTGGCTGCTTCCTGGTAATGCTTGATACTTTTGGCGCGTCGGCCCAGCGCCAGTTCGACGTCACCGACACGCCCGATGGCGAGGGCAAGATCGGCCACCCGGGAGAAGTCGCTGGGATCCTGCAAGGCGAGGTTTCGTCTGGCGGCAACGGCGTCGGAAAACCATTTCGCTGCGGTCTCCCGGTCGCCGGCGCGGCCAGCCGCATCGCCCATTTGGATTAGCATGGCGGATTTGCTGCGTTGCCAACGGGCGTTTTGCGGCTCGATACTTATCGCCCTGTCGATTTCCGCCAAAGCCTGCCCGTAGCGCGCCATGGCGCCCGCATCATCGCCCTGTCGCAAAACGATATCGGCAAGCTTGCCAATGCCCAAGGACAGATCGAATGCCAGCGACGCATCGTCGGGGTCTTTTCGGGCAAGGGAAAGCGCGATTTTGGAACCTTCTTCGAAGTGTTGCTTTGCCCGGTCGACCTCGCCCAGTTGAAGCCTGAGGTCGCCCAGTTTGTCGAGTGCCACAGAGACATCATGCAAATGACGCCTGTCTTCGGGAGCCTCATTCAACTTGTCACGGGAGATCGCAAGCGACGCTTCATAGGCCGCCAGTGCCGGCGCGGTTTCGCCTTGCGCCCGCAGGCTATTGCCGATTTCGTTGAATGCCGCCGCCTGTTGCCGTTTCGCGTCGAGGAATGCGGTGTCTTGCGCGGCCAGCGATGCGTAGAGCGCTTCGGCGGCCCTTGCCTCCTTCTCCGCAGCGTCCAGATTGCCCGTCGTGCGATGGTATCGCGAAGAAATAATCATCAAGCGCCCGCGTTCGCCGGCAAGCAGCGTATTGTCGGGCGCAATTTCTATGACGTCGTCTGCAAGAGCTTCCATTTTACGAAGCAGTGCGTCCCCGACGTCGCGCCGAACCCCGCCGGTTCCTGACTCCGTCGCGACGATATCCGCCACGCCCGCCAAGCCTTCCACACTGGCGCGGATCGCGACTTGCGCTCGTTGAGATTCAGAATAAGCGACCCAGGCGGTGGAGATGGCGACAACGGACAACACGGCGAAGATCACGGCAAGGGCTCCATTGCGTTGCGCCCGCTGCCGGGCTCGCGCCGCTTCCCGGTCCCTGAGTTTCCCCAGGGGAACGCCGAGCAGCCCGGCGATGGTTTTCAAGGCGCCGTCGTTGAGCCCGTCCTTGTCGTCGCGAAGGTCGGCGGCAAGCGGTTCGACCAGGGCCTCCCGCAGGCTCGGGGGAAAACAATCCGGGGGGTCTCCCGCGACGATCACCGGATGGATACGCGACGCCCGACCTAGCTTTACAAAATACGCAATCTCCGCATCGACCCATTTCGAGGCTGCGGCGTCAGGCGAGCAAATGACGACAAGATTATCCGAGCGCTCAAGCGCCTCCTGGATTGAATTCGATAGATCAGCGGAGGTCGCAAACTCGTCTTTATCGCGAAACACCGGGTGAAGCCGGTCTGGCACCGGTCCATTTTCAGACGGTGTGCCGACGAGATCCCTTGGAATGCGGTATCCGTCCAGCCGCCGATAGAGCTTGGAGCAGATCACCCCGTCGCGATGGCTATAGGAAATGAAAGCGCGATAGGTATTATCTCGGTCGTCAGCCATCTCACCGATCCGTTTCGTGATGTTGTCGAGACTATCAGCTTCCTATCAAATCCGCGAGACGTGCCCTTGCCCTTTTGTAGCCGAAAGTTTTCTGTTCGGACGCCGGTTTTTTGAATGCTGGGTGAACATCGGTTGGGGCGTTGTCCACTGACCTGACAGGATCCCTGTCACGGTTCATTGCAGGTTTACCGTGAATGCACCGTCCGCACCGGGCAAGGCTCGCAAGACCTTCCAATATTGTATACATACAATATATAATTATTGCCAATGGTCGGTGGGAATTATAGTATTGTCTTCGGTTGAGCTTCGATCTTGACTGTAGAAGCCTGAATTTCTTGGGTTTTTTCATTGCGCCAATCAACTCAGAAAACCACGGTAGATGTGGATTTCAGAACGGTAGATCCGAGGGAGGCCGACCATGCGGGAGGTATTCGAAAAGCGCGCTGAAGATCTGAGGCTGCGTGTTGTCGATGCGAATCTGGACCTGCTCCTGATCACAGATCCGGTATCGATTTATTTCCTCTCCGGCTATTGGGGCTACGTCGATATCGAATTTGGACGACCGACCATCCTTTGTGTTTCCAGGAACGGTGAGTTCACGCTCATCACGCCAAAACTCGAATCTGAAATGGCCCGTGCCATGACCTGGATTGCCGACGTCCAGACCTATGCCGATGGTGTTGGCGGCGAATGGAGAGATCCTCTGATGGCGCTGATCGGCGGATCCCGTCAGACAATCTGCGGCATCGAAGTTGGCCATACGCCGAGCATGGTGACGGAGTATTTGCGTGGAGAACTAGGCTCTCACGTGATTGCTGACGGCTCAGGGGTGTTGAATGCAATACGCATGATAAAGACACCAGAGGAAATCGAGCTTTTTCGCAAGGCCGGGCAGGTGGCTGTGGCCATGGGAGCGGCGGCAAGGGGTGCGATCGCTGAGAATGTCGCGGAGTTCGAGGTCGCCCTGGCTATTCTGGAGGGCGGTACCCGCAAGGCGGCTGAACTGATGACCGGTGAGGACCCCGATCACTTCGACTCTCCGATGATCTACAATCTGCAGCCGCTTCAGTCCGGCCACTACACGAGCATGCCCCATCGGCGCGCGACAATGCGCAAAATTCAGATGGGCGAACCGGTGTTCATCTGTTTTTGCGGTAACGCGAACTTCAAACATTTCAAACCGGGTTTCGACCGCCAGTATTTCCTCGGATCGGTGTCGGAAGAAAACGCCCGCATCTACGAGATTGCCGTTGCCGGACAGCACGCCGCAATCCAGGCGATGGGCCCGGGAGTGACCGCCGAAGACGTCCACTTCGCGGCAGAAGAGCCCTATCTTCAAGCCGGCATCAATCAACCGTCACACCGAACCGGCCGGGCCATCGGCTACTCTGTCAATGAACTGCCGCAGCTCAAGGCGGGTGACAAGACGACCTTGGAACCGGGCATGGTTTTTGCCGTCGGCGGGGACGTCACGTTGCCTGGGAAATGCTGTGGCCGGGTTTCGGATACGATACTGATAACCGAAACCGGTACCGAGTGCCTGACCGAATTCCCCCGTGAACTGACAATTCTGTAGAGCGGTTGCAGTGCCCGCGAAATGATCGCTATTCCATTTGATCGAGGCCGATATGACAAAGATCTCCAGGGAATTGCTCCACCAAGTGCAGACCGCGTTTCCCTGCCACGAGTGGAGCGATGACGAGATCGGCGATCTGGTCAAACCAGGTTTCGGTGTTATTACCGGGTTTTCGGAGTTGCTTGCGGGCATTGAGCGTCTGGGCGACCGTGACTTGAAGGAGATTGCCCCTGCCGGAACTTTGTCGGCACCCGGGCCCTCGTAGACATGTCCTTTGACCCGGCCTTCGCCACGATCACCGAACTGCTCGCACGATTCGGCGACGGGCGGCTTTCACCGGTTGAGGTCGTGGCCCGGTTCCTGAACCGGATTGAAGACCTCGATCCCAAACTTCACGCGTTCATCACGGTGACCGATAAGACGGCGAGCACAGCGGCGCTGGTCGCCGAAGAGGTTCTCAAGAACAACCGAGATCGCGGTCGGCTGCTTGCGGTGCCCTTCGCCATTAAAGATGTGTTCTGCACGAAGGACGTCCGCACGACGGGGGGATCGCGTGTGCTCGAAGACTGGATTCCGGACCATGATGCGGCTGTCGTCGACCGACTCGCCATGGCCGGGGCGATACCTATCGGGAAGACAAACCTCCACGAATTTGCTTATGGCGCCACTGGTGAGAACGAGCGTTTTGGGACGCCGCCCAACCCCTGGGACCTGAAACGAATGCCGGGTGGTTCCAGCACGGGTTCGGCCGTGGCAGTTGCCGCCGGATTGGCAACGTTTGCCCTGGGATCGGATACCGGTGGGTCGGTGCGGGCACCGGCGGCGTTCTGCGGGCTGGTCGGTCTGAAGCCCACCTATGGACTGGTTTCCTGTTACGGCGTGATCCCCTTTTGCTGGTCGCTCGACCACGTCGGATTCCTGACCCGAAGCGTGGCCGATGCAGCAATTTTGCTGGAAACCACCGCCGGTTACGATGCGCGGGATCCCGCCTCCGTCAACGTGCAGCCCGAGGCTTATGGGAAGGCTTTGACGGGGGAGTTGAACGGACTGAAAATCGGCGTTCCCCGGCGCCACTTCTTTGAACATGTGGATCCGGACATTCTCGATGCCACGACCAACGTCTTGAGACTGGCTGAACGCCGGGGTGCGCAAATTGTAGACGTAGAGACGCCTGACATGGAGGACGCGCGCACCGTGTCCCTCGTCGTTCAGATGCCGGAGGCGCTGAGTTATCACGGTACCCATCTGAAAACCAAAGGCGCGCTCTATGGCGACGATTTGCGCAGCGGATTTGCAGTCGGCCAGTTCATCCTGGCTGAACACTATGTCCGCGCCAAGCGAATGATGACGCTCTACCGCGAGCAGATGGCGGGGTTGTTCGAACAGGTCGACCTTCTTGTCACGCCGACAACGCCGATGATAGCGCCCGTCAGGGGCACCAAGACCGTGACGATCGCCGATCGGGAGGAAGCCCTTGGCGATGCCTTCGCGCGTTTCACCTATTTTTTTAATCTCACTGGACACCCCGCCATGTCACTGCCCAGCGGATGGCAAGGTACGGGATTGCCCATGGGCGTGCAGTTGATCGGGAGACACTTCGAGGAGGCCACGCTGCTACGCGCCGGTGACGCGATCGAACGGGAGCTCGACCTACCAATCAGGCGCCCGGAACTGTCGTAGTTCGAGGTTGTTCGCTGATATGTGGGCGCGTGAATATCTGGATGCCTGGATGTTTACAACGATGGAATGACATGAAGGGGAGACGTTATGTCGAGCACATTTGAAAGCCACGCACTCGAATTGCAGCAACGGCTTGCCGACGAAAAAATAGATCTGTTCCTGATCACCGATCCGGACTCGGTCTA
>JAJFHC010000217.1 GCA_021775835.1 Hyphomicrobiales bacterium
GAAGGCGGTCTGCGCCCTGATCTGGGTTGCAGGTCTGCCGGCGTCCTTGATCGAACTGTTGCAGTCGACCGTTGGAGGAATTTCCGAAGACGGCCTCCTGTTGCCGGAGGAAGGCGACCAGTTTCCCCTGACGGAGCGGGAACTCAACTGGCAGCTGGAGCTGTTCGGCTATCAGGACTGCGAGGGCAATCGTCCTCTGGCGCCCACCTGGACCGGTGGACCAATTGCCAGTTACGCTCAGGTCTGAGCACAACTCCAGGACATGAACTCGTCCAGCAATGTGATCTTGTGATCGGCGATGTTGCCGTGAACGTGGGAGAGCCAGACTCACGGATCGATGCCGTTGAGATTGGCGGTTTCGATCAGGGTGAAGGTGATGGTCATGGCTTCTCAGGGCCTTCAATGCCCCTTGAGGCTGTCTGGACGACACGCCTGATGCTTTCGAGATCCTCGAAATCAATCCGGCCGTTCTTCACCAATCCCTTGACTGCCGTCGCCATTGTCAGAATGAAAGTGGCGTCGAATGGAACGGTATCGAAGTCGTCATAGACGAGACGCGCAATCTCGCGTAACCGCTCGATGGGTGATTCGAGCAAGTCAGCAAGAAAAGGAAGTGCGATTTCTCTGTCCATGGCATTAGCCTGTCGAAATCCCCGACTGCTTGAACTGGCTGTCGTCGCCAAGCTGGGAGATAAGACGTTGCCGGGCAAATTCTGAGAACGTCACACAGCACTCACCAGCGGCAGCCTTCCCTTGCTCAAGGAGGGTTGAGGGTGCTTTGAATTGCGCCTGGGCATCATATTCAACCTGTTTTGGAATGGTCTGGGGTGTCCTTGCGTTGTGACAATATAATAAGCATTTCCTTATCAATATCGAATGCGGTAGCAAGAACATATTGGGAACATGTGGAGACAGAAATGTAGGACAGGCCTGGGCTCGGTTGAATGCAAATACAACGCGGCACCGCCAGAATCGACATATCGGTCTGACAAAAAAAGAAACCCCGTTGGTGGAACGGGGCTTCTTGAGTGAGAGAGTCTCACGGGGGTGCGGACTCTCCGGACTTGTGGCTGATCAAGACATAATGTTTGCGGGAACATGCCTTGATCAGGATCAAAGGCTATCTCACCAGGATTTCAGAAACAAGAGATTCTGTGTCATGCCTTGCTTGACGCATTGTCCGATGATCCCCAATGAACGGATGCGCTTTTTTGGAAGGTTTGCTTCTCAGAAAGACCCAATGCCACCCTCGTCGAATTGCTATCTCTGTCGTTACATCGACTGGAAGTCGTGTCACAATCCGATCAATTGTGCTGTCCAGTAACAGCCGACCCAATTGATGTCGTCATTCAGGGAGAATCCTATGTTCAACGGTGCACACATCATCATCTATTCCAATGATGCAGCGGCCGACCGGCAATTCCTCCGAGACGTAATAAAACTGCCAAATGTAGACGTTGGAAGCGGCTGGTTGATATTTGCGTTGCCACCGTCCGAAGTTGCTTTGCACCCCCATAACCAATCGCAGTCTCACGAGCTTTTCCTCATGTGTGACGATATCGGCGA
Source organism: Hyphomicrobiales bacterium (assembly GCA_021775835.1). The sequence goes on from JAJFHC010000217.1 coordinate 1,567, forward strand.
ATGCAAACGGCAACTGGTTGATGCCGGCGTTCATTCAAGCGAAGTGAAAGATGAGGGCTGGGGTTTGCTTTCTTCATTTTCGCTACCCGGTGGTGGCACCGTGGGATTCTACCAACGGCGACATGATAGACCGACTACACGCTAAGCCACAAAGTCCGAACCTCGCTTTCGACAAGAGCTTTCTCTGTTTCTGCGCTTGTTAGAATTGAGAGTTTTCCGAATGCACCTTTCGAACTCGCCTTGATTTCTCTGACCAGAAGGTTTCTTGCCGACGGATCGGAAGATGTAATTGAAACGAGCTTTTTTCGCCCTGAAATCACGACAACATGGTTTAATCGACCTTTTAGGTCATTTTCCGTGTACCAAGCGGGTCGTTTCGCCTCTGAATAATGTTTTGCGGAACAATGGAATTCAGCATCTGACAAAGACTCGGGTTCCACCTTTTGGAATTGGCGACTCTTGTCAGTTAGATTTCGCGTGGAGCCAGTATCCGCCCTTAACGATTTTTCAATTTGCTGACGCACTTTTCCGATGAACGCTGCATCGGCGCTCTCGCAATGAAATAGGACACCAGAAACATAAGGAGAAAAATTGTCAACTTTCAACGCCATCACAAAAATCCGAACCAGTTACTGTTTATGCCTAAAAATTGATGTATTAATTCGAATGTATTACAGTATAATTATCAATAACAGTCAAAAGATCGGCCACCCATTGGATAATAATTCACGGGAGTTTACAGATGGCAAAAAATATTTTGATTTTTTCTGATGGCACAGGTCAGGGTGGTGGTGTTATTCTCGATGAAAGACGTAGTAACGTGTATAAACTCTATCGTGCGACACGATCAGCTCCGGATACATGTGTCTCTCCTGACCAGCAAATTGCATTCTACGATCCAGGCCTTGGCTCCAGTCGGGACAATGAACACATACGTTTTGGGGTCTGGCGCAAAATTTACAACCTTTTCGCACAGGCGATGGGACTCGGTATCACCCGAAACATCATCGATTGCTATGCCTTCTTAGTTCAGCATTGGGATGAAGGAGATCGAGTGTTTCTCTATGGTTTCTCACGGGGAGCTTACACCGCTCGGTGCGTAGGTGGCGTTATGGCATATTGCGGGATCCCTACAGCTGAGAATGGAAAACCTATCAACCGAGATGCAAAGACAGCCCGTCGAATAGCCGAAGAAGCGGTCATTAAGGTCTACCAACATGGTGTTGGAAAACCTCAGCAACGGTTTGCCGACCAACGTAAAGAATTGGCTGCGCAGTTTCGGGAGAAATATGCCTCCGAGGACACAATTGATGGCAAGCCACAGGGATGGTCAAATGTCGTGCCATACTTCATGGGAGTATGGGACACTGTAGCCGCCCTCGGGGCTGGAAAAATCAAAATGGTCGCCCTTGGGCTGATTGTTCTCGGTGTCGTCTGGAGCATTCTTGCCGGATTGTTTACGCTATTCGGTTGGTTGAACTGGATGAACCCCATGACGCCTTATCTGGAATGGACAGGGACTATGGTTGTTATCACCGCCGTCCTTGCACTGATAGCCTACGCCTTCACTCACTTGCGATTTACAACTAAATTATCCGTTCCATGGTGGAAAACTTTTCACCGTCGGGCTTGGAAAATGAAGTTCTACGACACCTACCTCAATCCAAGGGTTCAATACGCAAAACACGCATTATCGATTGATGAAAATCGTGCCGACTTTGCCCGTGTTGCCTGGACAGACAAAGGCAGAAACAACTCAGAAAGGGCCAAAGATTGGTTTGAACAAGTTTGGTTCGCTGGTGTTCATAGCGACGTGGGGGGTAGCTATCCGGAAACTGAGTCTCGGCTGTCTGACATAGCCCTGCAATGGATGGTTGAGCGTTCTACAGCGGCCAATCACCCCCTCATAGTCGATGATCATTATTTACGGACATATCCCGATGCCTCCGGCATTCAACATGATGAGCGGAAACGGGGCTGGCTTCCGTGGAAGCTTGGGTTGCGTGATGTACCCACAGATGCACCTTTGCACCCGAGTGTTATTGAACGTCTTAAAACCGATGCGGTCGTTCATCATGATGTCGTGCAACCATATCGACCGCTGCCACTTGCGGGACATAGGGATGCAAAAGAATTCTTACGTTGAAAACAATTGGGCTACTGACATTACATCATTTAGGCATTGTCGCTTGACCGTTAAGTCAGATGTCTGCATCTGAGAGTTTTGGTCTGCTGCTCCAAAAGTAAAGGAAGGTCCGCAATGGGTCGTTCTGTCCAAAAGGTCTGTGGAGGGCAGTGTCAGAGGAAACTGACTTGAGCTGGTGCATCCGGTTTCGTAGCGTCGTTGGATGAAAGATCCGTTCCGCTATTTCAAGACTTCGCCAGATATCATCCGTATTGCAGTGATGATGTATGTGCGCTTCCCGTTGTCACTGCGCCAAGTTGAAGAGCCGCTCCACGAACGCGGTATCGACATCAGTTACGAGACGGTACGTGCCTGGTGGAACCGGTTTGGGCCAATGTTCGCCGCAGAGATCAGAAATAGGCGAACAGCGTCAGTGAGGGGGCTGCCGCAATGGCGTTGGCACTCAACAATCGGGTCGAAAATTCCCACCAGTCGTTTCGACGACGAGAATACGCAATGGCAAATTTCAGGAGCGCCAAGTCACTTCAGAAGTTCGTTTCGATCCAGTCTTCAATCCACAATCATTTCAATCAGGAACGCCATCTCTGCAATCGCCAAGAGTTCAAGTTGCACCGAACCACCGCCCTTGCCGAGTGGCGCCAGTTGGCAGTTTGAGGCGCGTTGCGTGTGCGGATTGGCAGATCACCCCACATTCCTCTGACAACGCCCTACGATGAGCTAGAAACCATCTCTTAAGCAATCTGCTTCCATCTGTCCCGTTGGTGCTGACGGTGAACACCGCTGTTATGCAGACGGTATTGTTACGGTGAATGTGGCTCCTTCATCCGGACGCCCATCTGCCTCGATGCTGCCACCATGCCTGTCGACGATCTTCCGGCAGGTCGCAAGGCCGATCCCGGTGCCTTCGTACTCAGCTCGGCCATGAAGGCGTTGAAAAATCACAAAGATCTGATCCCTATGTTCGTTGTCGAAACCGATCCCGTTATCGGTGAACGTCAGCCGGCACAGGTCCGTTCCTAATGATTGCGAAGATTTCTCTTTCGACACAAATTCTCCCTGGATGCGGACGACCGGCTTCCGGCCAAGCTTGGCAAACTTCAAGGCGTTGCTGATCAAATTCTGGAAGAGCTGCCGCATCTGCATTTGGTCAGCATCGATCGTGGGCAAGTTGCCGACCAGGATGTCCGCATCGGTCTCTTCTATGCGGATTTGCAGATCCGAGATCACACCCTCAAGAACATCGTTCAGATCCACCCTCTCGAAGGGCTTCGATTTGGTCGTGATGCGCGAATATTCGAGTAGGACGTTGATCAGAGATCGCATGCGACTTGCCGCATTTTGCATTCTGTCAATGTAGACCTGTGCCTCGTCGGGCAGGTCGTCGGCGTATTTTTCCGATAAGCGGCCGCCGAAGGCTTCGATCTTGCGCAGCGGCTCCTGCAAATCGTGCGACGCTACGCTGGCGAAGTCCTGCAGCTCGCGGTTCGAGATCTCCAGCTTTCGCATGTATTCGCGCAGTTTGTTCTTTGTAGTCGTGATGTCCGTGATGTCCAGGAGCGTGCCCTCGGACCTGGTGACGCCGTCTTTTTCCTCGAAGTAACTCTCCCGTTCTCGGACATAGCGGACTTGGCCGTCCGCGCCGAGGATGCGGTATTCCAACTCAAAAGACTTCCGGCCTTCTATTGATTCTTTTAGGGCAGCAGCGAAGCGGGCGCGATCATCGGGATGAACCAATTGGCTGTCGCTTTCCATGGTCGTCACGCTTGACATGTACTCCTCAACAGACATGCCGTGAAGGCGCGCGTATTCCTCCGAGCAAAAGACACAACGATCCTCGACCAGATCCCATTCGAAATAGCCGAGCTTGGCCGTCTTTGTGGCCGTCCGCAGGCGTCGCTCGCTCTCATGGAGTTTATCTTCTTCCAGGCGTCTTTCTGTTATGTTTTGCCAGGTGCCGAAGTTGCCGACGAATTTGCCCGCTTGATCGAATTCAGGCTGAGAGGTCTCATGGATATACGAAATACTCTGGTGAAGCCCAATGAGCCGGTACTCAATGTCGAAACCGCTGCTTTCCTGGGTCGCTTGCTGGTAGACTTCTGCCGCCCGGTCCCGATCTTCGGGATGCATTAGCGCTAATACTTCTTCATCCGAGCGTGGCAGTTTTTCCAGCGACAGACCAACTACTTCGTCTGCATTCTCTGGGAAAAAATCAATGCGACCGGTCGAAGCCGACCATCGCCATATACAGACCTTGGTGCTTCCTAAGGCCTCTAAGAGGTGGGTAGGTACCTGGTGTTTCAATGCAGACATCGTAAGTTTAGCAAACTACTATTCTCGGACCACAGGCAGAATCAACTATCATTCGAAAGTATCTTATTCAGGGGTTAAACTGTCGTTAACCACCACTGCAGGCGGCGGATTTGAGTTCGCCTGGACAAACTGGATCTCGTCCTTCGTGGAGTATCGCTAAACAGGC
>JAJFHC010000218.1 GCA_021775835.1 Hyphomicrobiales bacterium
TTCCTACGCCCTCACCGATGATGCGGGTGGGCTGTTCGAAGTGGTCGGCAACGAGATCCGGGTGGCGGAAGGTGCTGATCTCGATCACGAAGGCGTTGATAGCCACAGCGTGACCGTCCAGGTGACGGACGCCGGCGGTAACACCTACTCAGAGACGGTGACTCTGTCGGTCAACGACCTCAACGAAGGCCCGACGGATATTGCGCTGAGTTCGACCTCAGTTGATGAGAACGCGGCCGGCGGAACCGCCGTTGCTACGCTGAGTGCTACAGACGAGGACTCCGGTGAGAGCTTCTCCTATGCCCTGACCGACGATGCCGGCGGGCTGTTTGAAGTCGTCGGCAATGAGATCCGGGTCGCCGCTGGTGCCGATCTTGATCACGAGGGTGCCGACTCCCACAGCGTCACCGTCCAGGTGACGGATGCCGGTGGCAATACGTATTCCGAGACCGTGACCCTGAGCGTCAACGATCTCAACGAGGGTCCGACGGATATTGCGCTGTCAGGAACGTCTGTTGACGAGAACGCGGCCGGCGGAACCGCCGTTGCTACGCTCAGCGCCACAGACGAGGACTCAGGCGAGAGCTTCTCCTATGCCCTCACCGATGATGCCGGCGGCCTGTTCGAAGTGGTCGGCAATGAGATCCGGGTGGCTGAGGGCGCTGACCTCGATCACGAGGGTGCTGATTCCCACAGTGTCACTGTCCAGGTGACGGACGCCGGCGGCAATACGTACAGCGAGACAGTCACTCTTTCAGTCAACGATCTCAACGAAGGGCCAACGGATATCGCCCTATCGGCGACGTCCGTAGATGAGAATTCGGAGGGCGGAACAGTTGTGGCCACCCTCTCTGCAACTGACGAAGATTCCGGCGAGACTTTCTCCTATGCCCTCACCGACGATGCAGGCGGGCTGTTCGAGATCGTCGGCAACGAGATCCGGGTGGCTAAAGGCGCTGATCTCGATCACGAAAGCACCGATTCTCACAGCGTCACCGTCCAGGTGACGGACTCTGGCGGCAACACCCATTCCGAGACCGTGACCCTTTCGGTCAACAACCTGGTCGACGGGCTGACGGTCGTTGGCACTGTCGGGGATGACTCGCTGTCGGGTTCGGTTGCAGAAGACACTATCTCGGGTTTGGGCGGCGACGATGTGATCGCCGGGGACGCGGGTACGGACACGCTTGATGGCGGCACAGGCACCGACGAGCTCGACTATTCGAATTCAGGCGCCGGCGTCAATGTCGACCTCTCGACAAACACCGTTTCCGGTGGAGACGCCGAAGGCGACACCATTTCCAATTTCGAGAATGTCACCGGCAGCGACCATGCCGATACACTGACCGGTGATGCCGGCGACAACGTGCTCGACGGCGGCGCTGGAGCGGACGTGCTCGACGGTGGTGCGGGCACCGATACGGCGGATTATTCAACCTCAGATGCGGGGGTCACCGTAGATCTGTCCGCAGGGACCGGTTCTGGCGGCATTGCGGCCGGCGATACGCTTTCCAATATCGAGAACGTGACCGGCTCAAGCTATGCCGACGTCATCACGGGCGATGGCGGGACCAATGTGATCTCCACAGGCGAAGGCGCCGACTGGGTCGATGGTGGGGCCGGCGACGACACGATCGCCGGTGGCGAAGGCGACGACTGGCTGGAGGGCGGTGACGGCAGCGACGACATCACCGGCGGCGAAGGCCTGGACACCCTGATCGGCGGCAAGGGCGACGACACCTTCCGTTTCGTGATCGGCCATGGCGCCGACACGGTGGTGGGTGGCGACGACACCGACGAGATCATCATTGACGGGATTGCCGGGCAGTCGTCCAGCTTCCTGATCGAGGACGCGGCAACCTATAGCACGCGCACAGGCTCGAAGGTTTCGCCCGATAGCATCTTTATCAGCATTGACGGCGCGCTTGTCATGAGCGTGACGGAAGTCGAAAACATCACCATCAATGCCGGCTCGAACGGCGACTCCCTGACGGTTGTGGGCGACTTCTCATCCTCGGCACTGGCGTTCGACGGACTGTCTTTCAACGGCGGTGACGGCGACGACACCCTGGACCTCTCCGGCCTTACGTCCAAACTCACGGTGGCAACTTCCGGCGGCGACGGCGAAGACGAATTCACCGGCAGCATCGTTGGCGAGACGCTCAACGGCGGCGAAGGTGACGACAGCCTCAACGGCGGGCTGGGCAACGACACGCTCAACGGTAATGACGGCGACGACACGCTGACCGGCGGAGGCGGCAACGATGGCATTGATGGCGGTGCGGATACCGATACGGCGGTGTTCTCAGGCGCATGGTCTGACTACACGATCACGCATAATGGTGGCACCTCCTACACGGTCGCCGACACGCGTTCCGGCTCCCCGGACGGCACGGATACAGTCGTCAACGTGGAGAATTTCCAGTTTGCCGACGGGACACTGACAGCGGCCGAGATCCTGAACGATACGCCGACTGATATCAGCTTGAGCGGAACCTCGGTTGATGAGAACGCTGCATCGGGCACGGTTATCGGCACCCTCGGCAACACCGACGCAGACACCCTTGACAGTCACTCCTACGCGATCACATCCGATCCATCCGGATTCTTCGAGATCGTCAACGGTCAACTCCAGGTCAAGTCAGGCGCCGACATCGATTTTGAGGAAGACCCGACACACAAAGTCACGATCCAGGTGACAGACGCGAACGGCGCGACTTACTCGGAAGTGTTCACGGTCGACGTCAACGATGTCAGTGAAGCCCCGACCGATATCGCCTTCACCGGCAATACCGGCTTCGACACCAGTGCGAATAGTAACACTGTCGTCGCCACTGCAACGGCCGTGGATGACGACACCGGGGATACCCAGACCTACGCCCTGACTGACGATGCGGGCGGATTGTTCGAAATCGACTCGAGCACGGGCGATATTACCTTCGCGTCCGGCACGGTAACGCCTGAGTTCACACGGCAAACCGGATCAAGCAATCCGTTTGATGGGATCGACGTGGGCTCGTACAGCAACCCGAGCTTTGTGGACATTGACGGCGACGGCGATCAGGACATGTTCGTCGGCGATTCAGGAGGAGACCTTGAGTACTTCCAAAACACCGGTTCAGCGTCAAATCCAACCTACGCCTCTTCCAGTTCCAATCCGTTCAATCTGAACGATGTCGGCGACTATTCCGCACCGACATTTGCGGACATCGACGGAGACGGTGATCTGGATGCGTTCGTTGGCGAGGAGTTCGGCCAGTTAAGGTACTTCGAGAATACCGGAGACAGCACGAACCCGAGTTATGCATCGAGCAGCACGAACCCGTTCGGCTTGAGCGATGTTGGCGATTACTCCATCCCCACATTTGCCGATATCGACGGGGACGGCGATCTCGATGCCTTTGTCGGCGATCTAAACGGCAACACTGCCTATTTCCAGAACACCGGAACAAGCACAAACCCCAACTTTGCTTCAGCGACTGATAATCCTTTCGGCCTCGCCGATATCGGTTCATTCGCCGATCCGAACTTCGCGGACCTGGATGGCGACGGCGACCTCGATGCGTTCGTGACCGAAGGTTCGGGTACTGTGAACTATTTCGAGAACACCGGGACGTCGACAAACCCTTCATTCACGCAACAGTCCGGCAATCCATTCGGCCTGGCCGATGTGGGCAGCGACACAACCGTGACGTTTGCAGACATCGACGGCGACGGCGACCTCGATGCCGTGATCGGGGAGTCCGACGGTACACTGAACTATTTCGAGAACACGACATCGGTCTTCGATGAGGACACATCACACACAGTTACCGTCCAGACCACGGATTCTACGGGCAACACTTTCAGTGAAGATCTCGGTATTCATTTCGGCACCAACGACACCGGCGCGTCAGGCGGCGCGTCAGGCACCATAAACACCTCGAACTTTAGCTCAACCAGCACCGGTTACACGGTGACGGCAAGGAACGTCTCAGGTGGCTCGCTGACGTCTGCGTCGGTTGGCAATGTTTCGGTAACCGGTAGCGGGCTGGGCGCAGACGGTACGGTTTCTGACTCCGACAGCGGTCAGGCCTCGCAACTCGCCTACGACAAGGCGTCGGGCCTTTCAGAGGAACTGATCATCGAATTCGACAATGATCTGGACTCGGCGGAATTCTCGTTTGCGAACCTTTTCACCAGCAACTTTGGGGAAGTTGGCCATTGGGCCGTCTATGACGAAGGTGTTTTGGTGTCCCAGGGCGACTTTAGAGAAACATCGAGCGGTTCAGGTTCGGGCACAATCTCCATTGACCCGACTGCGGTCTTTGACCAGTTGATCCTCACAGGCAATCTGCAGACCGATGGCACGGACGGATCCGACTATGCGGTGAGCAGCATCAGCTTTACCGAAGCTGCGTCCACCGGTTCTGGCGATACCATCACCGGAGGCACGATTGACGACGTAATCTACGGCTTCGATGGCGACGACACACTTTCGGGCGGCGACGGCGACGATTCGCTCTATGGCGGCGCTGGTCAGGATACGCTCAATGGTGGTAACGGTGATGATCTCCTGGTTGCCGGTTCGGGTGCCGACACAATCGATGGCGGATCAGGGACCGATACGGTTGATTATTCTGAATCCGCAAGCGGCGTGACTGTCATGCTGGACGATGGCGATCAGGTCTTCAACGGACAGACGGCCGCCGGCGGTTATGACGGCGACGCGGAAGGCGACACCTACGCAAGCGTCGAGAACGTCATCGGCAGCGCTCATGACGACTGGATTTTCGGCGACGACGACGTTGGAACCAATGCCCAACTGGGTGCAGGCAACGACACGTTCGACAATGACAACAGCGATGTGGCCGACACCGTCGATGGTGGTTCCGGCAATGACACGATCTGGGGCGGTGCCGGCGACGACGTTCTGACCGGCGGCACAGGCAATGACTCGCTGCACGGCGAAGACGGCAACGACCTGTTCTATTTCCGGACCGGTGACGGTGCCGACGGCGGCGACGGTGGTGCAGGCAGTGCCTGGGTCGACACGCTCAAGATCGAGGATGACGACGGCAGCGACGTGCCCGATGGCTGGACCGTGAACTTCAAGAGCGGATCCATCGAGGAAACCGGCGATGATTACTACGACCTGACAGAAGATGCCTCCGGCACGCTCACACTCGCAGACGGCAGCAGCTTCGACTTCAACAATCTGGAGAGGATCGAGTGGTAAGAGGTCAAGCATGCGCCACTTCCGAGAGTGTCATTCCCGCGAAAGCGGGAACCCAGGGCAGCACTCACTGAAGCTCCTGGATTGAGCTCTGGTTCCCGGCCTTCGCCGGGATGACAAATAGGGTGCCGGGATGACAAATAGGGTGCCGGGATGACAATGGAAGGCATCGGGGCGACGGAGATGTTGAAGACAGGACGGCGTTGAGCCGAAGCGAACACACGATAGCAACAACACGGGCAAATCCAGTCACATGAACGAAAACAGTTTCATCCGGGACAATGACACAGCCATCGCTGGAGACAGCGACAAGAACGGCGGGGCAGATTCAGGCGCCGCCTGGGTCAATGCCGGCGATGGCGACGGCCATGTGGTTGCCGGAGTACGCGATGACTGGGTCGACACGGTCGAAGACGGTGGCAAGGAAAGTGTTGATCCGATTGCCGCCGGCGAAGGCGATAACTGGGTATCGAGCGACGAACAGCCCGACGGCCCCACAACCGTAGAAGGCGCAGACACACTCATCGGCGGCAAGGGAGATGATTCCTTTCGGTACATCGTCGGACACGGCGCAGTCTCGATCGTCGGCAACGACGACAATGACCAGGTCATCATCAACGGAACCGATGGGCAACCGACCGACTTTCTTGTTGAGGATGCCGCCTCCCTTAACGAACGCACCGGTGCAGCCGTTCAGGACGGTCAGATCCTTGTAAGCGCCAATGGCGTGCTGATGGTGACCGCAAAGTCGATCGAAGGCCTGACGATCAACACCGGCGCGAGCGGCGATACGGTAACCATCCGCGGCGACTTCACAAGCAGTGGCCTCCCCGCAGACGGGTTCACGATCGCTGGAAACCTTAGCGCCTATGCCGTTGACTTCAGTGGCGTGACATCGGCACACGCGGTCACGACCTCCAGACTTCATGCCGCCGACACACTTTCTTTTGCCCCGTTTGAAGAACAGCTTGCCGGCACCCCCGAAGCGGGCAGCCATTCGGGCGACGACGGGGCCTGGACCGACACCCCCGACCTGCAGGACGACAACGATGCGACCTCGGGCTGGACAGTCTCGTTCGACAGCGGCGCCATCTCGACCATCGGGCCCGACTATGTGGAGATCGTACAGGACGCTTCAGGCACGATAAGCCTGGGCGACGAGAACGACGGCACGTTCGACGTGATCGTCCCGGTCGGGTAACAACCCCTTATGGGCAGACGGACTTGACGGTGGATGCAGAGACCTATCATATCGCCCGGTTCAATCTGAACGAACACCCCGGGAGAAAAGACATTGTTGACCAGCCGACGCCAGCCCTACCTGCCCATCGAGCCCTATAATTCCGGCACGCTCAAGGTATCGGAACTCCATACGATCTATTTCGAGGAATGCGGCAACCCGGAGGGCAAACCCGTACTTCTTGTTCACGGCGGTCCCGGCGGCGGCAGCAATCCATCGATGCGGCGCCTGCACGACCCGGAAACCTACCGGATCATTCTGTTTGACCAGCGCGGCTGCGGACGGTCGACACCGCACGCCTGCCTTGAGGACAACACGACCTGGGCCCTGGTTGCCGACATGGAACGAATCCGCGAGCATCTGAACATAGACCGCTGGCAACTCCTGGGCGGGTCCTGGGGGTCGACACTCTCGCTGGCCTACGCACAGACCCATCCCGACCGTGTCACCGAACTCGTGCTGCGCGGTATCTTCACCTTGCGGCGCAAGGAACTCCTGTGGTTCTACCAGTCGGGATGCAGCGAAATTTATCCTGATGCGTGGGAGAACTATCTGGCACCGATCCCCGAAGAGGAACGCGGTGACCTGATTGCCGCCTACCACAAGCGTCTTATCGGAGAAGACACGGCCATTCGGGCACAGGCGGCGCGGGCTTGGAGTGTGTGGGAAGGTTCGACACTGTCGCTGCTGGAAGATCCCGCACGTGTCACCCGGTTCAACAGCGATCATTTCGCCCTGGCTTTCGCGCGCATCGAGTGTCACTACTTCGTCAATGGCGGGTTCTTCAACAGCGATGACCATCTGATTGCAAACGCGGGTATTCTCAAAGACATACCCGGCGTCATCGTCCAGGGACGCTACGATGTGGTCACGCCGCCAACAACCGCGTGGGCTTTGTCCAAGACGTGGCCGCAAGCCGACCTCAAGATCGTCCCCGACGCCGGCCATTCGGCATCGGAACCGGGTATCGTTCATGAACTGGTCAATGCAACCGACCGTTTTCGCGGCTCATGAGACAATTACTTTGTTTTGAGTTACGCCTAATCGACAGTCAGTCCAGAGCAGTGCCCATGAAGTGCAGGGCCACGGACCGGTTGTGCGGACGGGCCCTGTGTTCCCAAAGGTAGATGCCCTGCCAGGTGCCCAGGCGCACGGCGCCGTCAAGCACCGGGATCGAAAGACTGGTTGATGTCAGGGCCGCTTTGACGTGTGCCGGCATGTCGTCAGGCCCCTCGCTTGAATGGCGATAGGGTGCGGTCTCGGGAGCCAACCTGTCGAGGGCATCGACTAGATCGGCCTGGACGTCGGGATCGGCATTTTCCTGGATCGTCAATGATGCGGAAGTGTGGCGGATGAAAACCGTCAACACACCCTCCTCGGCGTGCTGGCTCTTGAGCCAGGATACAATGTCGCCGGTCACCTCCATGAGGCCCGGACCGTTGGTGTCAATCCGAAGCATTCCTGAAGCCTGACGAATAAGGGGTTGGCTCGCTCTTTGTGTCGGGTCACTCATGCCAGAGGCTCTCCTGATTTTCCATCGACGTTCGCTGTCACTTACACAATACAGGGAGCGTCGTCTCGTAATCGCCCCGTTTCCGTCAAGTTTCGGTCAACGACCCGCCTTGGTTCCCCTTTAGACGGGACAATGCAAGCAATCAGGCACGAGGGGAACGCGAGGTCCCGATTGTTGCACCCGTTGAATACGCGGCAAGCGTCCTTCGCATTTCATGCCTGATTTCAGCCCTGTTAGTCGTGTTTCGGCCACGTGGCGTGGCGTCATTCATCGTGGCCGGTGTACTGCCCTGCGTAACGGGCAGATAGCGCCCTTAGCGGTAGTATTGCGTATAGTTCAGCCGTTGCGGCGCGGAGCCCGCTCCCGAGTAAGGGGCGGGCTCCTCTGTTATGCGTGATACCTTGCATCGTCATTGCTGGCGGCTATAGTGCGGATAATCAAGACCAACAGGCAATGCCCACCATGACCACCTCCCTCGTCGATCCCGCGCTTTTTCACCCCGAAAGCATATCCGCCGAAACCGAGGCGCTTAACCAGGCGGTGTTGACGCACCTTGCAGATTACGACATGTGGTCGATCACACCGCAGGAAGTCCGCGACCTGCGCAAGGCCGGCAAGGGGCCGTTTCCCCTGACGCCCAGGTCCGAGCGCGCCGTCGTAGAATCGATCGACGGGCCGGGTGGAGAAATTCCTCTCCGGATCATCGATCCTGGCAATGCACGCGGTGTCTACTTGCATATACATGGTGGCGGCTGGATCCTGGGGGCAGCCGACGAACAGGACCCGCGTCTTGAACGGCTCGCGGAGAATTGCGGTCTGGCCGTGGTTTCGGTCGAGTATCGTCTCGCGCCAGAGCATCCCTATCCCAGCGGACCGGACGATTGCGAGGCGGCAGCCCTCTGGCTCATGAAAAATGCACAGACGCGATTTGGAACGGAACGCTTTTTCATTGGCGGCGAATCTGCCGGCGCGCACCTGAGTGCTGTTACGTTATTGAGGCTGCGCGACCGGCACGGTCATACTCCGTTCAGCGGTGCTGTTCTCACGGCAGGATGTTTTGATCTTGGCCTGACGCCGAGCGTGCGGCGATGGGGAGATGAAAAACTGATCCTCAATACCCGCGACGTCACCAATTTCGTCGGTCATTATCTGTCAGGCGGCGGCGGCGCAGACGATCCCGACGTCTCTCCGATCCATGCAGACCTGGCAGGCCTGCCTCCGGCACTATTCACGGTGGGGACACGCGATCTGCTGCTGGACGATTCCCTGTTCATGGCAGGGCGTTGGAATGCCTGCGGCAACCATGGCGAACTGGCGGTCTATCCCGGTGGTGCCCATGTGTTCATCGCGTTCCCGGGACAACTCGCAGCTCAGGCTCTGGCCAGGATCGATGATTTCCTGAATGGCTTGTAGATTGTTTGTGGCACTGCGTTTCCATGCGCGCCAGAGGCACGAAACCGGATAACACAGGAGATCAAGCATTTCTTCTGTCATCCTTGCCGGCGTGAAACGCGGGCGAGGATCCGTTCACCAGGATAAAGCTCCACTGAATTGCCAATGGTTCGTCGGCCCCGCCGAAGGCGTGACCAAGGATGACTTGGCCGATTTGTGTCGCTGATTCAGATCAGCAGAAAACGCAACTGATGACCATGAGAAGCTATTGCCGGTCAATTCCGATGATTGGCAAACAGAGCGGACAATCAACGCGTTCAATATCCGAAATCAGGCCTGTTCGCCGATCGAATCCCTCAGGGATTTCGCAAAGTCAAAGAACCGGCGCATGAACTTCTCCATGAACCCCATGATCTTGTCGAGATCCGCGTCGCTGGGCAGGTCACTCGATTTGTTCTCTTCGCTCTTGGCCATGGCCTCGGCGGAGGCCTGCTTCTGACGCAGCGAATCGTTTTCCGTTTGAAGGCGCGTGATTTCTTCCTGAAGGGCTGCACGGTCGTCGGCCACGGCAGAACACGTCCATGCAGTATTGAGCTTGCGGCAGTGCGAAACCTCGCCCGTCTGGGTGTCGAGACGCAGCAGGCCGTCATCAACGTCTTTCATGGAATACCGGCCGGATTTACCGGGCGTTTCCTGGGCCTGGACGGCCGCGCCGAGAGTGAGAGCGGCGGATACCGCAATCACCAAAATTCCTAGTCTTTTCATTGCCGGTTCCTCGTCTTGCAAACTGGCGGCCTCACGGAACCGTGAGCGTTGATCCGTTTATAACATGGAGAATTGGGCCCTGTCAGCGGCAATGAGCGTGTTTGTTCACTCCACGGGCTTGAACGGTGCCCGTCCGGATGACAGTGCGTCTTCAAGCAATCCGATCCGGTCCTGGCCCCAGAATATCTCGCCATTGAGGAAATAGGCAGGGGCGCCGACGTTGCCCGCATCAAGGCTTTTCCTGGTGTTTGCCTTGTAGGCCACATCGACTTCTGCGGATTTTGCAACCTCCAGAAGAGCCGCACCGTCAAAGCCGTTGCGGTCTGCTGCCGCCTTCAGTTCCCCTTCATCGGCCAAATTCCTTTCGCCTGACCAGACCGAATTGAAGACATCGCCCATGAACGCGGCAGGATCGTCTCCACGGGCAGCCAGAGCAATGACCATCTTGTCGGCGGTTGCAAAGGCGAACGGCCAGAATGCCGGCTTGAGATTGAATGTCAGTTCGCGCCTCTCGCGCCAGCGCTGCAATTCCAACCACCGCAATTTCTGGCGCGACGGATGGCGTTTGGGCGGCAGCGGGGTACCGTGCTCCTCAAAGATCTCCAGAAGCGCAATCGGCTTGTAGTCGATCGTGACGCTGCGTCGTGCCATGGCCTTGTGGAAGGCATCATGGCCGATGAACGCCCATGGAGAGACCATGGAGAAATGATATTCGACAACTGCAGACATGGTTCTGTCTTTCTCTGTGTTCGAGGTGGGTTACACGATCACGCCGCGGCTGGGCTGACAGGCTCTGGCTGGAAGCGTGTGTAGAACAAGTCGCCTCCGTCGGCAAGATCGCGCAGCAGGTCATTGGGTGAAAAACGTTCTCCATACCGTATCGTGAAACGCTCACACTGTTCGATGAAATTCGCGGGTCCCTTCATGTCGATGAAGCTCAACGGGCCGCCCGTGAACGGTGCATAGCCCCACCCGAGAATGGCACCGACGTCGGCGTCGCGGACATCGGTCAGTACGTCTTCCTCAAAACAGCGGGCCGTCTCGAGCGCCTGGATCGTCAGGAAACGCTGTTTCAGTTCCTCCACATCGAGCAAATCGGCATCGTCGCCAACGGTGGTCACGCCGAGGGAATTGCTCAACTCTGGCCACAAGCGCTTGGTGCCATCGTCTGAATAGTCATAAAATCCCTTGCCGTTCTTACGTCCGAGACGATCGCGCCTTTCAACCATTTCGGCAAGAATGCGGTCGCCGGGTTTTTCAACATAGGCATCCCCCATGTCCCGCCTGGCGGCCTGTGCAATCTTGTAGGCAAGGTCGAGGCTCACTTCGTCGTTGAGCGACAGGGGGCCGACGGGCATGCCGGCCATCTTTCCGGCATTCTCGATCAGGGCGGCCGGCACGCCTTCGGCCAGCATGTGGTGACCTTCGGCAATGTAGGTGGACACCACCCGGGAGGTGTAGAAGCCTCGGGAGTCGTTGACCACAATCGGCGTCTTGCGAATCGCCCGGACATAGTCAAGGGCCGCTGCAAGCGCCTGGTCGCTGGTTTTCTTACCGACGATCAGTTCCACCAGCATCATCTTGTCGACAGGGGAAAAGAAGTGAATCCCGATGAAACTCTCCGGCCTCGAACTCGCCTTCGCCAGACCGGTAATCGGCAGGGTCGACGTGTTGGAGGCAAAGATCACGTCCGGGGACAAATGACTTTCGGCCTTAGCCGTCACTTCAGCCTTTAACTCCCGGTTCTCGAAAACCGCTTCAATGACGAGGTCGCAGCCCTCAAGACGGGCATAATCGGGCGTGGCGTCGATCCTGGAAAGCAGTGACTGCATTTCCTCTTCGCTCCACCGCCCCTTTGCCACCGCCTTGGTGAGCAGTTTTTCCGAATAGGCCCTGCCCTTGTCGGCAGACGCCTGGTCGCGGTCAACAAGCACCACGTCCATGCCGGCCCGTGCTGAAACATAGGCAATGCCCGCCCCCATCATGCCGGCTCCCAGAATCCCCAGTTTTGCGACTTTGAACGGTGCGATGCCGGCCGGGCGTCTGGCGCCCCTGCTCAACGCCTGCATCGACAGGAACAGCGATCGAATCATGGCCTTGGCTTCGGGCTGGCGCAGCAACCAGGTGAAATATCGCGCCTCGATCCTCAAGCCCGTCTCGATAGGCATCTGCAGGCCTTCGTAGACGCAGGACATGATCGCCCTTTGGGCCGGGTAATTGTCCATGGTTTCCTGGCGGTAAAGGGCATTAGCGCCGATCCAGGTCATCATGCCCGATGGCGAGTACGGCACGCCGCCGGGGACACGGAATTTCTTCTCATCCCATGGCTGCACGCTTGATGGCTGGTCGGACAAGTATCGTTTCGCTTCCGAAATTAGTTCACTCTTGCCGACAACCGCGTGAACAATGCCGGCTTCCAGTGCTTTCGCGGGGCTCAGGTTGCGCCCCTGCAACATAAGTTTCAGAGCCGCCGGCGCGCCGATCAGGCGCGGCAGGCGCTGGGTGCCGCCGCCGCCCGGGAGCAGACCGACGCGGGCTTCGGGAAGTCCGAACTGTATGCCCTTGCCGTCGGCTGCCACGCGGTGGTGGCAGGCCAGTGCAATCTCGAACCCACCCCCCAGTGCGGTGCCGTTGAGGGCTGCCACAACCGGCTTTCCGGCAGTTTCGAGCCGGCGCAACAGGCGGGAAAACGCCTGAACGTTTTCAAACAGCTCGCCGACGGCTTCCTTTTCACCGCGCCCGTCGGCCAGCGCCTTTGCGAGAGTACGGGTATGGCCTTCCATCATAGCCAGATCGGCACCGGCGCAGAACGCGTCCTTGCCGCTGGTAAGAATGGCTGCCGTGATTGCGTCTTCCGACTCAAAGCGTTCGATAATCTGTGACAACTCGCCCAACGACCCGTCGGTCAGAACGTTCATTGATCGGTCAGGCATGTCCCAGGTGACGACGGCGACGCCATCGGTATCCACGTCAACATTGAAGTTCTCGTAAGTCATGCCGGATGATCCCTAAACGCGCTCAATGACAGTGGCGGTACCCATGCCGGCGCCGATACACAGCGTGACAAGCGCCGTGTTGAGGTCGCGGCGTTCCAGTTCGTCGAGCACAGTGCCCAGTATCATGGCACCGGTGGCGCCCAGCGGATGGCCCATGGCAATCGCACCGCCGTTGACGTTCATCCGGTCATGGTCGATGTCCAGGCACTGCATCATGCGCAGCACGACGGATGCGAACGCCTCGTTGACTTCGAAGAGATCAATATCGCCGACCATCATGCCCAACCGGCCGAGCAGTTTGTTCGTTACCTCGGCGGGGCCGGTCAGCATGATGCTGGGTTCGGTACCGATGTTGGCAAAACCCTTGATCCTGGCTCTGGGTTTGAGTTCGGCCGCATGCCCGGCGTCGCCGTTACCCAGCAAGACAGCCGCTGCGCCGTCGACAATTCCCGACGAGTTGCCCGCATGGTGCACGTGGGTTATCGCCTCGACCTCCGGGTAACGCTGGATCGAAACCGAATCGAAACCGGCGGTTGCACCCATTTCCGCAAACGAGGGTTTCAGGGCTCCCAGGGACTGCATCGATGTTTCAGGCCGCATGTGCTCGTCGTGATCGAGAATGGTCAACTCGTTAATATCGTTGACCGGAACCACGGAATTGGCAAACCGACCGTCTTTCCAGGCCGCGTCGGCGCGTTTCTGGCTCTCCACCGCATAGGCGTCGACATCATCACGCGAGAAGCCGTATTTGGTGGCGATCAGGTCGGCACTGATGCCTTGCGGGGTGTAGTAGGACTTGACCGCGATCTTCGGGTCGACCGGCCAGGCACCTCCGGATGCGCCAAGGCCAATGCGGCTCATGGACTCGACGCCGCCGCCGACGGCCATGTTCTGCTGGCCCGACATGATCTGGGCCGAAGCGAAATTGACCGCATCCAGGCCAGAGGCGCAAAACCGGTTGATCTGAACACCGGCAACCTTTTCGTCGTAGCCGGCGTTGATCGCGGCTATGCGCGCGATATCACCACCGGCCTCACCCACAGGATCGACGCAGCCCAGGACCACATCTTCCACAAGTGCCGTGTCCAGGTCGTTGCGGTCCTGCAGGGCCTGCAGCGACTGGGTCGCCAGTTCAAGCGCCGTCACCTCATGCAGACTGCCGTCCTTCTTGCCGCGCCCCCGGGGGGTTCTGACGTGGTCGTAGATGAAACATTCAGTCATTGGAGATCTCCGGATAGGGCAATCGGGAATTGTTGGTTCAACTTGCTCCGGGCAAAGGATGGCCAGGCATCAGGTCGTAGGGATGTTTCCAGCCGTCAATCCCTGAAATCCGGTCAAGCCAGGCTTGTATTCCGGGATAATCGGCGGCCCAGTCTACACCGATTTCGTCGGCGAAGTAGAGGTAACCGCACATCGATATGTCGGCGATCGTGGGCCGGTCCAGCACTGCGAAGTCGCGATCCTCGAGATGGCTGTCAAGGACGCCCCAGGCCAGTTCAGCACGCCCGCGCAGAAACTCCACAACCGCCGGGTCGCCGGACTTTGCCAGAAAATTCAGGAACCGGTAGGTGCCGGTGTAACTGGTCAGCTTGTGGTTGTCCCAAAGGATCCAGCGCATGATTTCGCGCCGTTCGGTGCTGGTGTTCCAGCCAAACCTGCCGAACTGTTCAGCCAGATAATCCAGGATGACACCGGTCTGCGTGAGCGTGAGATCGCCATGGTGCAACACGGGCGCCTCGCCCATGATGTTGACAGACCGGAATTCCGGCGTGCGGGTTTCCCCGTTGAAAAAGTCAACCTGTCTCGGCGACCAGTCGGCACCGCAAAGATTGAGCATCAACGCTGCCTTGTAGGCATTTCCAGACTGGGCAAAACAGTCGAGTGTGTATTCGGACATGGGGATTTGGCTTTCACGGCTGTGGTTTAGAGGAACCTATCATCCGGGCGGTCGAAGATCGACAGCACTGTTGCCGGTAGGCCCGCAAGGAAAATCCGGGGACGCTCCAGACACCGATGCCTGCGACTGGGACGATCCCGGGTCTGCAACGCAGCACTGACGAGCTGCATCGCGCACGGGAAACGGCAACTAACGGCTTACAAAGACCGGGCGATCAGGACTTTCATGATCTCGTTGGTGCCGCCGTAGATGCGCTGCACCCTGGCGTCTGCATACATTCTGGCGATGGGGTATTCGTTCATGTAGCCGTAACCGCCATGAAGCTGGAGGCACTCATCGACGATCTTGCATTGCAGGTCGGACAGCCAGTACTTGGCCATTGAGGCGGTCGTGGCATCGAGTTTGCCCTCGATCAGAAGCCCGGTGCAGTGGTCGCAGAAGACCCGAGCAATCGTCGCCTCGGTCTTGCATTCGGCCAGCTTGAACTGGGTGTTCTGGAAGTCCATCACGGCCTTGCCGAAGGCCTTGCGTTCCTTGACATACTCGATGGTCTTCTCCAGCGCCAACTCGATCATGGCCATGGCCTGAAGGGCAATCAGATGACGTTCCTGGGGCAGTTGCTCCATCAACTGGTAGAAGCCCCGGCCCTCCTCGTTACCGAGTAGATTTGCCGTCGGCACCTTGACGTCGTCGAAAAACAGTTCGGATGTGTCCTGAGCCTTCAACCCTATTTTTTCGAGATTGCGTCCCCGTTTGAAACCTTCGACCTCGTCGGTTTCAACGATGATCAGGGACGTTCCCCGAGCCCCCTCTGACGGATCGGTCTTGGCGACCAGTACAATCAGGTTGGCGTGCTGACCGTTGGTGATAAAGGTCTTCTGGCCATTGAGGCGGTATTGATTTCCATCAGGCACTGCGGACGTTCGAATGGCCTGCAGATCGGAGCCGCCGCCCGGCTCCGTCATGGCGATGGCACCGATCAGTTCGCCGGACGCCAGTCTCGGCAGCCAGTTGCGTTTCTGGTCCTCGGTGCCGTAGTGCAGAATGTAGGGCGCGACGATGGCATTGTGCAGGGCGATGCCGAAGCTGTCGACACCGGCCCTGCCCAATGAATCAATGATAACGGCTTCATGGGCAAACGTGCCGCCGGCGCCGCCGTACTCTTCAGGGATTGCCGCGCACAGCAGACCGGTGGCCCCAGCTTTCTCCCAGGCAGAGCGCTCGATGATCCCGTCTTTCTCCCACTTCTCGTAATGGGGTACGCATTCACGCTCGAAAAACTTGTCGGCCGCATCGGCCAGCATATCGAGTTCTTCGGTCATCCATGCCGGGCGGGCAACATTCAGTGCAGACATAATTTTCCCTTGTTCAAAACGCGGCTTCGTCGAGACCCATGACGCAAGCGGCTCCCGACCGGATGCACGCCAGTCTTGTGGTGGTGTTTGGCAGCATGCGTTCCATGAAAAACCCGGCCGTGACGCATTTTGCCTCGTGAAACCCCTTGTCGGCGGCATCGTCATCGTCAAGAGCGTGCAGAGATTTCTGTGCCATCAGGGCCCACATATACGCCAGGGACACGAGGCCGAGGAGATGCATGTAATCACTCGACCCGGCAGCGGCCTCGTCGGGCGCGGCCAGACCGTTTTCCATCAGCCACTGGGTCGCGGCTTCGAGATCCTTCAGGGCCGCCGCCAGCGGACCGGTATATGGTTGCATGGCGTCATCGCCCGCAACGGACGCGACAAACCCGCCTACCTCACCAAAAAAGGCACGCAGGGCCCGCCCGCCGTCCGCGGGAAGTTTGCGTCCAACCAGATCCAGGGCCTGAACGCCATTCGCACCCTCGTAGATCATGGCAATGCGGGCGTCGCGCACGACCTGCTCTATGGCATTGTCCCAGATGTAGCCATGTCCGCCAAAAATCTGTTGGGCGGCAACAGCGTTGGCAAATCCCGTGTCCGTCAGCACACCCTTGAGGACCGGCGTCAAAAGCGCAGTATGATCGAGTGCTGCCTGACGTTCGGTCTCGTCAGGGGAGCGTTCTGCCAGATCTTCGCGCAGGGCGGTCCACACAACCAGGGCGCGGGCGGCCTCGTTAAACGCCCGGATCTCCATCAGGACGCGCCGGACGTCCGGGTGCACGATAATCGGATCAGCTGGCTTGTCGGGATATTTGGGGCCCGTCAATGCCCGGCCCTGCAACCGGTCGCGGGCATATTCCACGGCATATTGATAAGCCAACTCGGACTGTGACAAACCCTGAACGCCAACCCCCAACCGGGCGGCGTTCATCATGGTGAACATCGCCCGCATGCCCTTGTGTTCTTCGCCGACGAGCCAGCCGGTGGCCCCGTCGTAATTCATGACGCAGGTCGCGTTGGCATGAATACCCATCTTGTTCTCGATGGCACCGCAACCAAGCGCGTTGCGTTCACCAGGCGTTCCGTCTCCGTTGACCAGAAACTTGGGCACGACGAACAGCGACACGCCCTTTATGCCTTCCGGGCCATCGGGAATTTTTGCCAGGACAAGATGAACGATGTTCTCGCTGAGATCCTGTTCGCCGGCGGAAATGAAGATCTTCGTGCCGGTTATGGCGTATGACCCGTCGCCGTTCGCCTCCGCCCGGGTGCGCATGAGCCCCAGGTCGGTTCCGCAATGGGGCTCCGTCAGGTTCATGGTCCCGGTCCACTCGCCACTAACCAGCCGGGTCAGATAGGTTTCCTTCTGCTCCGGCGTGCCATGCTTGGCGAGGGCCTGTGCGGCCCCCTCACTGAGACCCGAATACATGGCAAAGGCCATGTTCGCGGACGACCGGAATTCACCGACGACGGCACCGAGCGTAAACGGCAGCCCCTGACCGCCGTGATCGGTATCCGAGCACAAGCCGGTCCAGCCGCCTTCAATCAGCGTGGCATAGGCATCCCGGAACCCGGCGGGCGTCGTCACGACGCCTTCGTCGAACGTACAGCCTTCCCTGTCACCGCTGTGGTTCAGCGGATGCAACGCCTCCTGGCAGAATTTGGCGGCCTCCTCGAGAATGGCCGCCACAAGGTCAGGGGTTACGTCGGCGAACCCCGCAAGGTTTCCATACCGTTCGATATCGAATACGTCGTGAAGCAAGAACTGCACATCCCGGACGGGCGCCTGGTATGTCGGCATTATCTGAAATTCTCCTGAGCGTCGGACAAAGACATTCTCACAAATAGGTTGCGGAGCGGTATTCTACGCCTCACGCTCTTTCAACATTCCGGCAACAACGTCGCAGGTGCGGGTAAGATCGGCAATTGTCTTGTCAATTTCATGCCTGCGCTCTTCCAGTTGCGCAATGCGTTGTCTGAATTTTTCTACGGCTTCCTTCATCTGCGGGACCTGGGCGTCGCCGAGTTCGTAGAGATCCAGCAGTTCCTTGATCTCATCGAGAGTAAAACCGACCCGTTTGCCCTGCAAAACCATTCTGACGCGACCACGGTCGCGGTTGCTGAAAAGTCGGGTTTGCCCATGTCTGACCGGATTCACGAGGCCCTTGTCCTCGTAAAACCGCAGAGTCCTCGCGGTTACCCCAAATTCTCTGGACATCTCCGTGATGGTGAACTGACGGGGTTTGACGGTCGGTTTCATCGGTTAACCACCGTGCGAAGGCATATCACTGCATGTTTCATTGCTTTCCTCGCGAAAAGACGTGGGACGCAGACGCCTGCATTCTCTCCAACTTAAATAGTTTCCCGGGACGTAAACATCCAGAGCGAATTGGACGGTCAGGCATCCGCCGGACAACCTTAAACGTGCAATATCAGAACAACCGTTAACGTAATGTTTACCATGACAAAAGAGTGTTAACGCAGAGAAGAATCTAAGGATTCGCCGATTCAACTGGTTGTTCGACCGCCCTTCCGAGGCAACGACGCGGAAATGGTGGACGGTTCGAATGTGTCAACGGCGGATAAAAGTTAGGTACGGAGACTTGGGCGTAACATGAAACCCGGAATTCCCTGGAGCATGAAGGGTGTCGATCCCGAAGTGCGAGAAGCGGCGCTGATTGCAGCACGCCGTTCGGGTCTCTCGTTGGGGGATTGGCTCAAGCTTGCCGTGCAGGAACTCGGTCCAGAGCAGGAACATCACGACTATCAGGTCGATGACCGTTACGCAGGATCAAACGGAAACGGCTATTCTCACAGCCGACCCTCCGACCCGGAGTCTGCGGTGGAAAGCCGCCTTGATGCCCTGTCCGCTGAACTTTCCCGGATATCGCGAAATCACACGAACCATGCCCGTTCCCAGGCACCGGCACCACAACCGCGAAACGGCGCGGACCACGTGATCCAGGGACTGGCGGAGCGGGTCGAAGACACGGAACGCCGTTCCAACGAAGCTCTCGAACAGGTCAGCCGTCAACTTGCCAGTCTGTCGGAAAGACTTCCGGACACGCCCCCCAGACGGGCAACCAGCGCGGAAAACGAAGCCGCTGCGGAGTTTCAGGCATTTGAAGGCACGCTGGACAAGATCGTCAGGCAAATCGAAGCGACCGAACAGAGACACAGCCAGACGTTCAACCTCATTCAGGAGCGATTGGCTGACCTTCACCAGAAGGCCAACTCCGATCCTTCCGGCACGTCGCACCAGGACGACCGGGCAATCGATATGCTGGAAAACCGGATTTCTGAACTGGCTGAGCGAATTGAAAACGCCGAAAACGGGCCAAACCCAATGTTTGAACAAACTGAACGACAATTAGCCGATCTCGCAGCCAGGTTGGAACAAGCGGAACGACGGCCCAACGACACTGCTGATCTGGTCGACAGCAGGATCGCTGCCCTGTCACAGCGCCTGGACCAGGCGGAGCACCAACCGGCCAGCGGCAATGGTTTTTCGGACAAACGGTTTGCGGAACTGACCCAGCGCCTTGAACGCGCTGAGCGCAACACGGGCAATCAGGGTGCTTTCCAGTCCATGGAATCACGGGTCGCAGATCTGGCCAAACAGGTACACAATCACGCCAACAAGGCGTCGTCGTCTGCCATGCACGCGCAGCAGAATACCCCGTTCGACGTCAGCCGGTTTGCATCGCGCAATGACCTCCAGACGATCCAGAACCACATAAACGACATCGTCGGCCGACTCGACAATACGTCTTCGCATGTTCCCGATGTCACCCTTATCCAGATGCAGCGTGAAATTTCTGCCCTGTCCCAGAGCCTGTCGGACCTGCAAATCAACAGCGCATCGGGCACTGAAGTACGCACGCTCAAGCAAGCCATCGACAACATCTCCGCGCAGCTGAAAGACGCGACCAACTACAACTATGACCCGACACCAGCGATCACGCGGATACAGGACGAGGTTGCCAACCTGTCGCAAAGTATCGCAGATCTGACAATCAATGCCTCATCGCCTCAGGAAGTTCAGACGCTGCGGCAATCGCTGGAGGAAATCCGGCAGCAATTGCATCACTCCGGACCTGGCACATCCGACCAATCGTCCGGCCAGCTCCACGAGGAAGTCGCTGCACTCAGTGGCATGATCGCCCAGATTCGCGCGGAAGCAGCACCTGCGGAAGAAGTCCGCGTCCTGCGTTCGGCAATCGAGCAGATGTCGGCGCATATCGAAGCCAGCGCACAGTCGAGCCACGATCCCGATCGCTTTCAGTCGATTGAATACCGGCTAAACGAACTTTCAAACCGCCTCGACCAATCCATCAACGATGCAGTGTCCATGGGGCAGATTGCAGCCCTCGAAGCCCGACTGCAGGATCTCGACGCGATGATTGGCGCGGCATCTTCTCCATCGGGCAACCCGGAACTCCACAGCGCACTTGAACAGCAGATTGCGTCCCTGTCGCAACGCCTCGCTGCCACTGAACAGACTGGTGCCGGGTTGGCCGACCAGTCAATTTCCGCCCTGGAACGGGGACTGCAGGCGGTTCAGAACAACGCCGAACATGCCGACAAGCGAACGCAGGAGACCCTGGAAGCGGTTCACGAAACCCTTGAAAAGGTCGTCAATCGCCTGGCCCTCCTTGAAAACAATCCGCAAGCCAGTGACGCCCCTGTAAGTGACGCTGTGTCCGGTGCCCGGGCGGCCCTTGCCGCCAGCTTCGACCGCACGTCGGGCCATGCTGCTCCGGCCCCACACCCGACTGATGTTCGTATGCCATCGGTCCCCGATTTCAACGTGCCGCCACATGCTGGCCAGGGGCACGGCGCGCCGGACATCCGGCTGGAACCTGCCCTGCATGTCGAGCCCCAGGCGGTACCTCTGAGCCCGGCAGCGCAGGGCGGCCAGGGCAGCGACTTCAATAACCTGTCCGGTATCACACGGACCGACGACTTCATTGCCGCGGCGCGCAGAGCGGCCCAAAGTGCGGCTCCCGCCCAAACGGAACCGCAAAGGGAATCGCGATTCAATCTACTGTCACGCGTCGGCCGGAAGAGCACACCAGACAATGCCGCAGCAGCGGCGCCGGGGCAGCCAAAAAGCGCAAAATCGGGCAAAAAACGTACGATCCTGCTCGCCGCAGCCGCAGCACTGCTGGCCATCAGTGCCGTATCGACCATGACGTTTTTCCAGAGCCGGCTGACGCCGACTGTGGGAAGCCAGACTGCACCGGCAAAAACGACACAGAAAACCGTCAAACCGGTTTCAGCAACACCGTCCGCCGCAAAGAACACGAAGACCCGCGGTGTAGATCGTCCGATCAACCCGCAGGCCTTGCCTGCGAGCGCGCCGCGCGCGGAGTTTGGCAAGCGCACACCGGTAACGGTCAGTGACATTGCCAAATCCTCAAACAACACCAGACAAATCGCCGGCATTCCAGGGTCCGACCTGTCTCGGGCGGCTGCCCCGGCCACCACCGGCAGTATCCCCCGGACGCCAGCATCGCCCAGCATCACAACCGGCACCGGCGCAACTTCCAAAGCTGTTAATTCCCTTCTCGCGCGATCGAAGACTCAAGGCGCCACAGCATCGGCAACACACAAATCCACGGCATCATTGACCCCGACGGTGCCAGCGACAACACGGGCGCCGGCGCCGCGGATACAGGGATTGGGATCGATATCGCAGTCGCTGCCACCCGCCGAGATCGGGCCGATGGGTTTGCGGGTCGCTGCAGCATCTGGAAATCCAACAGCCCAGTTTGAAGTCGCCGCCCGCTATACCGAAGGCAAGATTGTCGAACAGGACTTCCGCAAAGCGGCCTACTGGTACCAGAAATCGGCAGCAAAAGGACTGGCACCGGCCCAATACCGGCTAGGAACTTTCTATGAAAAGGGACGCGGTGTGCCCAAGGACCGCGCAGCCGCGAGGATATGGTACGAACGCGCGGCCGAGAAGGGCAATGCCAAGGCGATGCACAACCTGGCCGTCATCTATGCCAACCCGCCCGGCGGGAACCCGAACTTCGCAAAAGCTGCCGTCTGGTTCCGGAATGCAGCCGAACTTGGCCTTTCCGACAGCCAGTTCAACCTGGGCATCCTGAACGAACGCGGCCTGGGCGTACCGAAGAACATGCCCGAGGCCTACAAATGGTTCTCGATCGCCGCTCAGAACGGTGACCGCGGCGCCCGCGACCGCTTGGCCGTCACGGAAGCAAAAATCAACTCCGATGCCTTGCTCCGCACCAAACTGGATGTCGAAATCTGGACACCAAAGGATCAGGACCGTTCAGCTAATGTTGTCACATCGCCGAAGGGCGGGTGGGAATCACGGCCAGTTGTGGCCGTAGATTCCGACGCCACGGTCAGGATGATCGCCGATGCGCAGAGCCTGCTGAATGAAATGGGATACCAGGCCGGTCCACCAGACGGTGTGCTGGGTCCGCGGACGAGAGACGCCATACGCGCGTTCCAGAGGAAGCGCGGCGTGGCAGCAACCGGCTCGGTGACAACCCAACTGCTCAGGCTCCTTTCCTCACAGCCGGGATAATCGCAATTTTCGCCGGATGGATTACAGAAACCATCGTTTGTAAGGGCGTAACTCCGTTCAATCCGCCGGGACCCGGTTGCGCCATAAGGTCCCACATCCCACCGCTTGTTGACATCTTGTTGTCAGAGGCGTTTAACCCCATGAAGTCTTGGATTCGCTAACGATAATCAGCGCTCCGACGTTCTATTCGCTTACCGGATAACGCCACCATGCAGATCTACCTCCCGATCGCCGAGCTCTCGGTGAACGTCTTTGTCATACTTGGCATGGGCGGCGCGGTAGGGTTTCTTTCGGGCATGTTCGGGGTCGGTGGCGGCTTTCTCATGACACCCCTCCTGATATTTGCCGGCATTCCGCCCGCAGTGGCTGTGGCGACCGAAGCCAACCAGATCGTCGCCTCGTCGGTATCCGGAATGCTGGTGCACTGGCGGCGCCGGGCAGTTGACGTCAAGATGGGCGTCGTGCTCCTGACCGGCGGTGTGGTGGGATCGTTTCTGGGCGTCTGGATCTTCGGCATTTTGAAATCGCTGGGCCAGGTCGACCTGCTGATCTCGCTTTGTTACGTCGTGTTCCTCGGTGCGATCGGCAGCCTTATGCTGATCGAAAGCCTGCGCGCCATGCGCAGAACCCGCAAAGGCAACCTGACGTCGTCGAAGCGTCCGGGCCAGCACAACTGGATCCACGGCCTGCCGTTCAAAACCCGGTTTCGCAGTTCAAAGCTTTACATCAGTGTCATTCCCCCGCTTGCAATCGGTGCCTGCGTCGGCGTTCTCGCCGCCATCATGGGTGTCGGCGGCGGCTTCATCATGGTCCCGGCCATGATCTACCTGTTGCGCATGCCGACAAACGTGGTTGTCGGCACCTCCCTGTTCCAGATCATTTTCGTGACCGGTCTGGTGACAATCCTTCACTCGGTGGAACACCAGACTGTGGATGCGGTGCTGGCCCTGCTGCTGCTTGCCGGAGGTGTGATCGGTGCCCAGTTCGGCGCCCGGGCCGGACAACGGCTCAATGGCGAGCAACTGCGTGCGCTGCTCGCCCTTATGGTGCTCGCGGTGTGTGTACGGCTGGCGCTGAGCCTGCTGATTACACCCGATGAACTGTTCTCGCTCGTGCCGGCCGGCGCGACGGGAGGCCACTGATGGTCCGGTCCCTAAAGTTTCTTGCGCGAACCTGCCTGACAGGCCTGATTTTCCTGGTCACGGCGTCGGCTCTGACCGTGAGGGCAGAAGAGCTGGTGACCGACATTTCCGAACACCTGGTCGCCATCAGGTCAAACTTTACAGGTACCGAGCTTCTCCTGTTTGGCGCGGTCGAAGCGGAATCCAAGGAAATCATGGCGCTTGACCGCGATGTGGTGATTGTCATCCGGGGACCGAGCGAAGCGATCACCTCACGACGCAAGGCCCGGGTGGCCGGCATCTGGATGAACTACGGGTCCAAGACTTTCACGAATGTACCCGGGTATTATGCGGTAATGAGTACCCGTCCCCTGGAAGAGATTGCGACGAGGGAGGTGCTGGAACGCCACGAAATCGGCGCCAAGTACCTGAGATTCAAGGCGTCCGAAGCTTCAGATTTCAGCGCCGAGGAAAAACAGGCATTCCGGGATTCCGTGCTGCGTCTGATGGCAAAGCAGAATCTCTATTCCGAGGTTATCGGCGGGGTCAATTTTCTGGGAAAATCCCTGTTTCGCGCCTCCGTCGACATACCGGCCAATGTGCCGGTGGGTAACTACACCGCAGACGTCTTCCTGATCCGGGACGGGTCCGTCATCCACGCCCAGGCAACACCCTTGTTCGTCAACAAGATCGGCATCGAGCGGTTCGTTTTCAACCTGGCCCACCGCCAGCCCCTGATCTATGGTGTGGTCGCAGTGGCACTCGCCCTGATGGCCGGCTGGCTGGCAGCGGCTGCTTTCAGAAAATAGCTAAATTGAATCCTGTCGCAGTCGGCGACCAGCGACCGGATAGACCTCGTCACGTCCAATCATCCATGCTGTAAAACCGGAGCGGTCGAACAGGTCGTCAAAGGCGCTTGACCTCACATTGAGCCCGCCGGTAAAGGCGCCGAATGAGGGCATGATCAATCGGGTGCCGTCGCTTACGAAGCATCGGCGGCGCAATCGGCGGCCCCGGACGACGACGGCAGCGGCGGGGTGAAGGTGGCCAGCGATCTCACCGGTCTGCGGTGCCGGCCGTGGCTCATGCCGGAAGGTCAAGGGGCCGATGTCCAGCTCGTGCGCCGTGTTGCCGCCAATATCGGCGGGCGGTGCCGGATCGTGATTGCCGGTGATCCAAGTCCAGACGAACGATGACGTCAAGTCGCGGATACGTGCCAGGTCTGCCTCATCGAGACGCTCACGGGCATTCTGGTCATGAAAACTGTCGCCAAGAGCGATCACGCGATAGGGCGCGAAACGGGTGCAGGCCTTCTCGAGTAACGTGAGCGTCGACCTGGTATCGTACGGTGGCAGATACTGCCCTTTCGACGCAAATGACGAGCCTTTCTCGAAATGCAGGTCCGTCACGACAAGGGTCTGTTCCTCCGGCAGATACAGGGCCCCGGTCACATCAGGTTGCATGTTGATGCCACAAACGACGAGGGTCGCTGCCCGTGTCCCGGCATGCTCTTCTGTCTGACGTCGGGCCGCTTCAAACAAGACGTGTCGCCTCCTCGATCAGCGCGTCGGCGGCCTCCGCCAACAATGCTTCGTTGGCTTCGCCATAAACCGGTTCGCGGCCAATCTCAAGCATTACGGGAACCGCCAGCGGAGAGACCACTTCCAGGTCCTTGTGCAGAATGTGCCCCCTGACCCGTTTCAGAAGCGCTCCAAGCCGTTCGATATCGAGCAAGCCTGAGGACGCGTCATTCCATGTGGCGCGTAGAAGAATATGATCTGGCTCGTGTTCTCTCAAAACGTCATAGATGAGATCCGACGATACGGTCATCTGGCGGCCGGACTTTTCCTGGCCCGGGAAACGGCGCTCGATCAGGCCGGCAATGGTCGCGCAGGTTCTGAAGGTTCTCTTCATCAGGCTCGATTCCGCAAGCCACGCTTCCAGGTCGTCGCCCAGCATGTCCTCACTGAACAGGTCGCTAAACGACAGCTTTCCAGCTTGCGCCATCAATCCCAGATCCCGCAGGCCCCAGACGGCTAGTGCATATTCGCTGGCCACGAACCCGAGCGGCCTTGCGCCGGCGCGATCGAGCCGTCTGGTCAGCAGCATGCCGAGCGTCTGGTGCGCAAGCCGTCCCTCGAACGGATAACAGACCATGTAGTACTTGGCGCCCCGGGGGAATGTCTCTACGAGCAGGTCTTCAGGACGCGGCAGCACCGACTTGTAGCGTTGAATCGAGAGCCAGTCGCGCACCTGGTCCGGCAGACGCTGCCAGTCGTCCGGATTGGCCAGCATGCGCCTGACACGGTCGGCAAGATATGTAGACAAGGGAAACTTGCCGCCCTGATAAGACGGAATCGCAGGTTCGTCCGCGGTGGATCGGGTGACCAGGGCCTCGGTCTCGACCAACCCTTCAAACCGCAGGATGTGGCCCGCGAACAGAAATGTGTCTCCCGGGGCCAGTTGTTCGATAAACCACTCCTCGATTTCGCCAAGAACACGGCCGCCGCGCGCAGGCGCTTGTTTGCCGCGCCCACCCCGCCATCGTGTCAGACGAACTTTAAGCATGGGCGCTTCGACGATGGTACCCACGTTGAGGCGGTACTGCTGGGCAAGCCTTGGATGCGAAAGGCGATACAGGCCATCGCCGGTCAGGCGCAGCCGCGCGTAGCGGTCATATCGTCTCAAGGCGTAACCGCCTGTGGCAACAAAATCGACAACCCTGTCGAAGATCTCCCGGGTCAAGCCGGCATAGATCGATGCCGTACAGATCTCCTGGTAGAACACGTCCGGATCAAACGGCGCGGCACAAGCCCTGCCCATGACATGCTGGGCGAGAACGTCAAGCGGTTCGCGCAAGGGCGGCGGGCTGTCTTGCTGGCCCTGATCGGCGGCATCCTGGGCTGCCTTGCATTCCAGTACTTCGAAACGGTTTGCCGGCACCAGCAGCGCCCTGCTCTGGTCGTCGAGCCGATGGTTGGCGCGTCCGATCCTCTGCATCAGCCGGCTAGCGCCCTTGGGTGCACCGACATTGATGACAAGATCCACATCGCCCCAGTCGATTCCCAGATCGAGTGTCGAGGTGCATACGACCGCACGCAGGCGACCGTCTGCCATGGCAGCCTCGACCTTGCGCCGCTGCCCGACGTCGAGGGATCCGTGGTGGAGCGCGATCGGCAGATTGTCCTCGTTGAGCTGCCAGAGTTGCTGGAAGATCATTTCCGCCTGAGAGCGGGTGTTGACGAAAATCAGAACCATATTGTTGGCGCGCACGGAATCGTAGATCTCGGGATAGGCATGTTTTGCGGAATGGCCCGACCAGGGAATTCGCTCCTCGGAGTCGAGGATACGGATGTCGGCTGACGCACCGGCCTGAGCCAGGACCAGATCGCTCAAGACCGGCTGCGGGCCGGGCTTCTGGGGCACAAGAAATGCCCGCAAGGCATCCGGGTCGGCGACCGTTGCCGACAGCCCGATGCTGGTCAGGCTTGGCGCAAGGGCGTAAAGACGGGCAAGGCCCAGCGCCAACAACGCGCCGCGCTTGGTCGAGACGAGAGCGTGGAGTTCATCGAGGATGACGCGCCGTAGGCCTGAAAAATAGACTTCGGAATCCGGATGCGACAGCAGCAAGGCGAGTTGCTCAGGCGTGGTCATGAGAATTTCCGGAGCGTCGTGCCACTGGCGGCGGCGGCGAGACTGGGGCGTATCACCGGTGCGGGTCTCGACCGACACCTCAAGGCCGATCTCGTCGATCGGCTGCTTCAGATTGCGGGCAACATCGACCGCCAGCGCCTTCAGGGGTGAGATGTAGAGGGTATGCAGCCGGTTCTGATTTCCTGCTGGTTTTGTGCGCCGCTCGCTGAGGTCGATAAGGCTCGGCAGAAATCCTGCCAGAGTCTTGCCACCACCGGTGGGTGCAATCAGCAGGGCAGAACGGCCTGCTTGCGCCGTTTCAAGCAGCTGAAGCTGATGGTCCCGTGGCACCCATCCCCGGACGGCAAACCAATCCTCGAACGGCTTGGGCAGCAGACCGTCGCCGATCGGTGCGGCGGCCGCAATGATTTTCCCGGTGGTTTCCACGCTGGCGGTTCCAACACCTTGTTGCGAATCGAAACCCCAGTCTACCGCCTCTACGCTGGTGTGCTAATCCTGAACGTAAATTCGCCGAGGGAAGGCCCGGATGCCGGGGTCTTTCCAAACGCCAACGTTTGCGGGTGATACGATCCCGGTGTCTGCGAAGCGGCACTGGCGTGCCGCACCGCGCACGGGAAATGGCGCTTGTGTGGCACGTCAGTTTCTCAACACACTCTTGGCGGTGTCCATGAGAGTGGCCAGCTTTACCAGGTGATGTTTGTCGCCGTAGGCGCGCAGGACGCTTTTCTTGGCCACGATCAGGACTTTCACGGCGGCACTGATGGTCTTTGCCGCCTCGACCCGATCCGCTGTCTGCCTGAAAACACGGGCAACCGGATAATAATCTGCACGCCGCGAAAGCTGGCGTGCGACCGCGCGCAACGATTCGGCCACACACTCGATGCGCTCTTTCTCCGGCAACCTGCGGCAGTTGCCAAGGTCGTTATTGCCTTGAGCAACAGTGCGGTCGGTAAAACCTGTATCGAATGTCTGGGCGCCGTCGCCGGGTTCTGCATCTGACGCGACGCCCTCCGCATCCGCTTCCTGAGCGCGGGCGTCGTCAAAGCATACGGCGGTCGCCAGAACAATCATAAATGCAACGACCAGAGTGGAGAGGCCCCGTAACACGGAAGCGCCTGAAATTCGTACTTTTATCATCGGTTTGATGCCTTGCTTTACCGTCCGGCATTCTGTCGAGTTCGTAACGCCAGCCTTGCCGACCATACCACATGACGAGCCATTGGCCCGCATTTACTGGACAAATGCCTAACGGCTACCTATGTGATGACCGCGCGGGGCAGACTTGCGCCTTCTCGACACAGGAGACCGTTCCGTTGCGTTTGCTGATTGCCTTATTGCTGCCGTTCGTGCTGTTTTTTACCATTGGCCGACCGTTTGCAGGCATAATCTGCCTGATTCTACAGATCACGCTGATTGGCTGGGCTCCAGCTGCCATCTGGGCGGTATATGCCCTTAGCCAGTACGAAACTGATCGGAAAATTTCGGAAATGGTCAGCGATGCAACTTGAAGGCCCCTCTGGAAAGCAGACAAGAGAACGTCCAATGAACAATTTTTTCGGCGGCAATCCCGGTGCCGTGCTCCTGCGGCTCGCCATGATTTCCCTGCTCGTGGGCATCCTGCTCTCTGTACTCGGCCTCAGTCCCTTTGACATCGTCGACAGCATTGCGCGCCTGTTCCAGCGTATCTATGACATGGGCTTCGAGGCCATCGACTGGGCTCTGCGCTACTTCCTGCTGGGGGCTGTCATCGTGTTCCCGGTGTGGTTCGTGTCCAGACTTTGGAAAAGTATGTCAAAGAACCAGGAACGCTAAGGCCGTCGACCGCCAGTTCTGTTGGGTGCACGGCGATCGAATGCGTGCTAGAGCACAGGCTCTTTTGATCGCTGCACCTCTCTGACAGGCCCGTTTTCCGTGAGTTTCCCCGGCACTCAAAACAGTCGTTCCGTCTCCGATCCCGCGGTTTCGCACCGGGCGGTCCTGGCGATTGCGATCCCGATCGTGGCATCGAACATTTCGACGCCGCTGATCGGTATTGTCGATACCGCCGTCATCGGACAACTGAATGAAGCTTACCTGATCGGCGCCATTGCCATTGGCGCCCTGATCTTCAACTTCATCTACTGGGCGTTTGCTTTCCTGCGCATGGGAACAACCGGTTTTGCGGCCCAGGCCTCAGGCGCGGGCGACGACGTGGAACTGCGCGCCGTGCTTGGCCGCGCACTGCTGGTGGCGGTCGTGTCAGGGTTCGCCCTTGTCGCCCTTCAGATGCCGATCGAGCGGCTTTCGTTCTGGGCAATCGACGCCTCGGCGGACGTGGAGACCCATGCCCGGACCTATTATTCCATACGCATTTGGAGTGCACCCGCGGCCCTGTTGAATTTCACCATCCTGGGCTGGTTCATCGGCCTGGGACGTACAGGCGTCGCATTCACGCTCCAGATTGTGCTCAACGTCACCAATATCGTCATGGACATGGTTCTCGTACTGGGCTTCGACATGTCGGTTGCGGGCGTGGCCTACGGCACGGTGATTGCCGAGGTCGTGGCGGCGGCTGCCGGCATCGCCATCCTGTGGCGGGAGACTTCGCGGCGCGGCGGGGCCTGGGATCTCGAACGGATATGCGATCCGGTCCGGATCAGGAAGACGCTGGCCGTCAATGCGGACATTGTTATCCGGACCTTGTGTCTGCTGTTTGCGTTTTCGTTCTTTACCGCCCAGTCGGCGACCTATGGCGATGTCATTCTCGCCGCCAACGCTGTTTTGATGAACCTGGTCAATCTGACGTCCTATCTCTCCGACGGGTTTGCCTATGCCGCCGAAACCCTCGCCGGCAAGGCGTATGGCGCCGGAAACAGGACCCGGTTTCACCGGGCGGTGGTGATCTCAAGCCTCTGGGCCTTCATCATCAGTGTCGGTGTCAGTGTCTGTTTTCTGGTGTTCGGGCCATGGGGAATCGATCTCATGACAGTCAACGAGGACGTGCGTGATACTGCGCGGGCCTATCTGTTCTGGGTGGTGCTCTCTCCGGTCCTGGGGGTCGCCGCGTTCCAGTTCGACGGAGTCTACATCGGAGCCACGCGTACTGCCGACATGCGCAACTACATGCTGCTGAGTGTGGCCATCTTTCTTGCCGCATGGTGGCTGCTGACCCCGATATACGGCAATCACGGCCTGTGGGCAGCCATCCTGATACTGCTGATCGTCAGAGGCATTTTCCTGGGTTTGCGTTACCCGGCCCTGCTGCGCGACGGGTTTCCTGACAAAACCGCAGCCCAACCGCTGGCGTCATAGGATTTCCAGGACCGATTCGGGAGGACGCCCGAGTGCTGCCTTGTCACCGTTGATGACGATCGGTCGCTCGATGAGGGTGGGATGCGCCGCCATGGCCGTTATCAGGGCGTCGTCGGTCAGATCGGTGTCTGCCAGACCCAGTTCCTTGTAGACAGCCTCGCCCCGGCGCATGATGTCGCGCGGGCCCTTGCCGAGTTTTTCCAGAACGTCACGAAGCTCATCCTGCGAGGGTGTATCGTTCAGATACTCCACGATATCCGGCGTGACACCGTTTTTTTCCAGAAGCGCCAGGGTCTGGCGGGATTTGGAGCAGCGGGGATTGTGATAGATGGTAACCGACATGACCTGAACCTCGTCTTTACACTTTACATCTGCTGTCACAGCCAGTCGACAACACGCGTGCCGACGGCGTCTGAAATCGTTGCATGACCGTCACGGGCCAGCAGTTGCGGCAAGCCGGTCACAATGGCACTCGCCAGGCCGGGGCCTTCATATACCATTGCGGAATAAAGTTGCACCAGGCTGGCGCCCGCTGTGATCTTGCCATAGGCATCAGCAGCCGACGCGATGCCGCCGACCCCGACCAGGGGCAGGCTGCCGCCGGTCAAATCGTAAAACTGCGCCAGGACATGGGTCGACCGTTCGAACAGGGGCTTGCCCGACAAACCGCCGGCCTCACCCGCATGGGTTCCGGAAATCCCGTCACGGGCGAGCGTCGTGTTGGATATGATGACGCCGTCGACCCTTCCGGGGCAGGTCCGCGCCACGTGTTCCAGCTGTTCGGGCGTCAGATCGGGCGCGATCTTGAGAAACATTGGTTGAGTAGCGCTGTTGCCGCGTTCTTCATTGAGACGGTCAAGCAGGGCTTCAAGCTCCTCGCCCTCCTGCAAGGCGCGCAGGCCCGGCGTGTTGGGGGACGATATGTTGACCGTGAAATAGCGCGCCACATCGCGGAATGCTCTGATGCCGGCAACGTAGTCGGCAATCCGATCGTCGCTGTCCTTGTTGGCCCCGATGTTGACGCCGACGATGCCGGTCGCGGTTGTGTTGTTCAGTCGGGCCAGGACCGCGGCATGACCATCGTTATTGAAACCCATGCGGTTTATGACGCCGTCATGATCGGGCAGACGAAACAGCCGTGGTTTCGGGTTGCCCGCCTGAGGTCGCGGCGTGACGGTTCCGATTTCGGTGAACCCGAAACCAAGACCAAGCACGGCGTCGGGGACCTCGGCGTTTTTGTCGAAACCTGCGGCCAAGCCCACAGGATTGGGAAAACGGAGTCCAGCCACAGTCAACTCAAGCGCTTTGTCCGGCTGTGCCGGCGCGGAGGGATAAAGCCCGGTCTTCAGGGCAGCGATAGCCAGATGATGCGCCTTTTCGGCGTCAAGTTTGTGGAGTAACGGGCCTACTATCTTGAACATGGCCAGGCTTCACGGCTCCAGATCGGGAAACTCGTGGGCGCCATCCGGCGCCAACGGCAAATCCTTCACCCAGATTGCTGCGGAAACCGGTAGTGCCGCGTAGAGATGCGGGAAAAGAGCGCCGCCGCGCGACGGCTCCCAATTCACAGCGCTGCCCAGCCGTTCCACGTCGACGCCCACAAGGACCAGATCACGCTGACCGGCAAAATGTTTTTGGGCGGTCTCCACCGCCTGTTCCGCAGTCGAGAAATGGATGAACCCGTCGGCCACATCGACCGCCGAGCCTTCAAACCGGCCATCGGCGACGGCCGTTTCCCATTCGGCCCTGGTGCAGATCTTGTAGACCGTCTTGTCCATCGCCCGGTCAGGCCGCCAGTTTGCCGGCAAGCGCACGACGGATCAGGTCACGGGTCTCGTCGATACCGTAGAGGGCTGCAAATGACCCGAAGCGCGGGCCCTGGCTTTCGCCGAGCAGAACTTCGTAAAGCGCCTTGAACCAGTCGCGCAGGTTTTCAAAGTCGTGTTCCTTGCCAACGTCGTAGACGGCGGTCTGAATGGTTTGCGCATCGGCACCCGCTTCAAGACCGCCGAGACGGGCCTCAAGTTCGCGCAGAGCTGCGCCCTCCAGTTCCGTGGGCGCCCGGAATGTCTTGTTGGGCGCCACGAAGTCATGAAAATAGTTCACTGCATAGCCCACCAGCTTGTCCAACTCGGGATGGGTCTGTGGCGAGGTGCCCGGTGCGTAACGGCCGATGAAGCCCCACAGCACTTGCGGGTCTTCGGAATGGCTGGCACTCACCAGGTTGAGCAAAACGTTGAAGCTGATCGAGACTTCCCGTGCCGGTGGATGGCCGCCGTGAATATGCCAGACCGGGTTGCCGAGCTGTTCCTTGATTTCCTGGCCGGGATATTTTTCCAGGAATGTCAGGTACTCGTCGACGTTCTTCGGAATCACATCGAAAAACAAACGCTTGGCCTTACGCGGGCTCTGGTACATGTAGAGCGACAGGCTTTCCGGCGAGGCGTACCGCAGCCATTCGTCGATGGTCAGGCCGTTGCCGCGTGACTTGGAAATCTTCTCGCCGTTTTCATCGAGAAACAACTCGTAGTTGAAACCTTCCGGCGGTTCGGCACCCAGGGCCTTGCAGATTCGGCTCGACAGCTTGACCGATTCGATCAGGTCCTTGCCGGCCATTTCATAATCGACGTCCAGTGCGGCCCAGCGCATGGCCCAGTCGGCCTTCCACTGCAGCTTGCAGGCACCGCCGGTGACGGCAACCTCGACCTTGTCGCCGGTTTCAGGGTCTGAGTAAACGATCGTACCGGCCTCGACATTGCGCTCCTCGATCGGCACCTGCAGGACCCGGCCGGTGCGCGGACAAACGGGAAGGAACGGGCTGTAGGTCGCCCGGCGTTCCGGCCCCAGCGTCGGCAGCACGATGTCGATCACCGCGTCGTAGCGCTCAAGCACGCGGCGCAGCATTTCATCAAACTGGCCGGAGGCATAACAGTCTGTGGAGCTGTAGAATTCGTATTCGAAGTCGAAGGCATCGAGAAACGCCCGAAGGCGTGCATTGTTGTGTCGCCCGAAACTGTCGTGTGTACCGAACGGATCGGGCACTGCCGTCAACGGCTTTTCCAGATGCGGCTCGATCAGTTCCTTGTTGGGAATGTTGTCGGGGATCTTGCGCAGGCCGTCCATGTCGTCGGAGAAGCAGATGATCCGGCTGGGGATATCGCTCATGGTCGACAGGGCATGGCGCACCATCGAGGTACGCGCAACCTCGCCAAATGTTCCGATATGCGGCAGGCCGCTGGGGCCATAGCCGGTCTCGAAGATGATTTCCGCCGGTTTCTCGGTTCGGCGTTCGACCCGGTCGAGAATCTTGCGGGCCTCTTCAAAGGGCCAGGCCTTGCTCTCCGTGGCGGCTGCCCGGAGCTTTTCTGCGGTCATGTCGGTCATTCAGGTCAAACCCGGTTGCTCGTGTCAGGAATTGGGCGGGAACCTAGGGGGGTACGGCTGTGCAGTCAATGCGGGTGATTGGTGCAGGAATGGATATTGAAATGTTGTTGTCCCGGTTTCGGGCGGTTTGCACGTCCATTGGCGCTGAGGCGGACGTCACCCAGCTTCCACCGATACATGTCCGCCAATATGACAGACACATTCACAGGGCAGTCAGCACCCACTTCCGCAATCATCGCTCCGGCGCTCAAAATCCATCACCCCGCCGCGCCGGTCAATTTCTACTGCACAGCATTTTGTGATGGCGTCTTTCAGCAGAGCCCTGCCGCGTTGAACCCGTGATTTCAACCCTGACACGGAAAGCCCCAAACTCTCTGCAGCCTGTTTCTGGGTAAGCTGTTCAATTTCCGTGAGCGTGAGTGCTGCGCAGTATGGTCCGGGCAACTGTTCGATGAACGGAACCATGCATCCGGATAATGCAACTTGAGCCGTGTTATCCGCCGGCGCATCACCTCCAGGCGCGAATTCTTCTTCAGCTTCGATTTCCGCGAGGGCGCGACGTTCGACAGCTCTGCGGCGATAAAAATCCGTCACAGCATTGATGCAGACACGCTTTACGTAAGCAGACGGATTATCGGCTGATTGCAGCGCCTGGCTGTTCTGCACGAGCCGCATCAGAATGTTTCCGACAATGTCATCGGCCCATTGCGGATCAACGCGGCTGCGCACATAGGTGCGCAGCAGCTTTTCAAAGCTCCGCCAACTCGCATCGCTGATTGCGTTCGGGTCTTTCATCGCCGGGTCCGCGCTAAGTGGCCCCTATACTGTCGGATTTTTGCTCACCCGTACAACAGGTCTTTCCTAACGAATC
Source organism: Hyphomicrobiales bacterium (assembly GCA_021775835.1). The sequence continues at coordinate 35,263 of JAJFHC010000218.1, forward strand.
GTCGCCTTGGGCTGTGACGTCATCGGTTATGCGATACCACTCCCAGCGTAAGCCGTTGTAGGCACGGGACCAGATTTTTTCCTGGACAGCATGACAACACTTGGTCTCGGTTTTTACCTGATCAAGAAGCCCGGCAGAGTCCAGCCGTTCTTGAGCGGCCTGAACACCACCGGCTTCCAGCACTTCCACGCCGATATGATGAAGGTGTGCATCGGCTTTGGGGTTCTCGAACAGCACCAGTTTCAATGGCGGTTCGGCGATGGCAAAGTTGGCATAACCGTCGTGCCGTTTATGCGGCCCGACACCGAACAGCTTCGAATAGTAATCCACGGCAGCGTCAATTTCAGGGACGTTCAGTGCGAGTTGAATTCTCATTGTTTCATTCCTTTCGTTCAGTCCTACCCTTGTTGACGCGCGGGGTTGCAAAAGGACGCAAAATATTCTGACCAATCCTTTCGATTGTACTTTCGTACCGTTCAACCGGGATTTCCTCCTTCCCACCTGAAATGCATTCTTAATGTGCTATTCAAGCACCACAATCGCGCGTAACCTGGAATTGGCACTCAACGCACGAACCCTGTGAAATTGCGGCGCAAAGGAAACAGGCTCAGGTTGTAGCGCTGAACGTGAACGATTTTCTCCTCGTCGTCGCCCTCAACTAGACAAACCAACATTCCCCAATAGCCCCTATAGTGGCGCCATGACGATGGAGACCAAAAATGATTCGCCTGAGACGATTCTGCGCCGGGCGGATCTGCCTGCCAGTATCGTCCAGGACGGTGTCAAGGCTGTGGTTCATGCCCCTGGTGTTTCGACAAGTGTCCTCAAGGCCGGCGACGCCCTGGCGCGACTTGGAGAGACGCCTCATCTTGTCTGTCACCGCACCTTCCTGATCAACCGGCTGGCTGCAGCCTGCGGCAACCGTCCGGAGGAAAAGGCGGCGGCGCTGGCAAAAAGCCATTTCGATGTGGCTGAACTGTTTGCCTTTGTGCGTCCCGCCCAGATGGCGTTGCCAATTCCAACCGGGCTTGGTGCTGCTGTCGGCGTGAAAACAGATGATCCTGACATGGATCTTTTGTGGGAGATCACGGAGCGGTTGCTGGGGGCCCTGGCCTCGCCGGACTATCCGCACTTGCGCGAGACGACGCAAGCCGTCACGGCCCTGGATGCAGCCGGGTGGGCCTGGGGCAAGCTTGCCCTGAATGCCCTGGCGCAGAATCCGGCCAGCCGCGGCACGCCGGGGGCCGGCATGGGGATCAACGTGTGGGACCGGCTCGACGACTGGGAGGACCACGGGCCCGTGCCGCCGCCCGGAACCCAACCGATCACGCCGGAAGAAGCCATCGGCGAGCTTGAACGCGCCCTCGGTGGCGGCGCAGAGACCCGGACCACCCAGAAAGACTATGCGGCCGGGGTCGCTGAAATGTTTGCGCCCAAAGAAGCGCCAGGCCAGGGCCGGGTTGTGCTGGCGGAAGCCGGCACCGGGCTTGGCAAGACCCTTGGCTACCTGGCACCGGCCAGGCTTTGGGCTGCCCGCAACAAGGGCGCTGTGTGGGCCTCGACCTACACCAAGAACCTGCAGCGCCAGCTTGAACAGGAGTCGACCTTCCTGTTTCCCGACCCGGCCGAACGCGCCCAGAAGGCGGTGATCCGCAAGGGACGGGAAAACTACATGTGCCTGCTCAACTTCCAGGAGAGAGTCGGCCAGCTTAACCGCTCGAATGTTGCGGGCGTGGCGCTGGCGACCCTGATTGCCAGGTGGGCGCGCTATTCGCGCGACGGCGACATGGTGGGCGGTGATTTTCCGGCCTGGCTGATTCCGTTGTTCATGGAGACCAGCGACCAGAGGGCGGGCGGGCCACCGGCCTCGCCGATGGCGCTGGGGCTGACCGACCGGCGCGGGGAATGCATCTACAGCGCCTGTCCCCATTACCGGAAATGTTTCATTGAACGCGCCGCCCGCAAGGCCCGGCGGGCTGACCTGGTGATCGCCAACCATGCGTTTGTCATGGCGCAGACCGCGGTTGACCAGGCGCTGGCCCAGACACCCAAACCGGCAGCAAAACCCGACGCGGGGGAAGACGAGCCAGTTCAAGATGCCGGCCAGCGGATCATTTTTGATGAGGGTCATCATGTCTTCGACGCCGCCGATAGCGCTTTTTCAAGCCATCTGACCGGGCTTGAGGCCGCCGAGATGCGTCGCTGGATCCGCGGCTCCGAGGGCGGGCGAAGGCGCGGACGCGGGCTGCTCGACCGCATTGGCGACCTGATCAGCGACGATGAGCGTTCCGAGGCCATGCTGCAGCAGGCGCTCAGTGCGGCGCACGAGTTGCCCGGACCGAGCTGGCTGCAGCGGATCGATGCTGGTGAGGCCCAGAACGCCGCTGAGAGATTTTTTGCAGTGGTGCGCGAACAGGTCATGGCCCGTACGGAGAACCAGCGCGGGTTTTCGCGCGAAACCGAATGCGCACCGTTGATCGATGGCGTCGCCGAGTCAGCCCTGGCCCTGGCGGCGGCGTTGCGGTCGCTGGTCGAGCCCCTGAAGGCGCTCGCCTCAGGCCTGAGCGCGCGCCTGGCCGATGACGCCGACGAACTGGACACGACCGAGCGGGTGCGCATCGAAGCGATGGTGCGGTCACTGCGCCGGCGCAGCGAACTGACGCTGTCGGCCTGGGTCAGCATGCTTGAGGCCCTGGCGGAAGAGCCGCCGGGGGAGTTCGTCGACTGGTTTGCCATCGAGGTGATGTTTGGCAGACCCTTCGACATCGGCATGCACCGCCACTGGATCGACCCGAGCCTGCCGTTTGCCCAGGCCATCCTGGAGACAGCGGACGGTGTGCTGATAACGTCAGCGACCCTGCGGGACAGGCCGCCGGAAGCCCCGGACGACTGGCAGAACGCGGAAATGCGCACCGGAGCCGCCCATCTCGTGCTGCCCGCCCGGCGGTTGTCGTTTGCGTCACCGTTCGACTACGAAACCCAGACGCGGATGTACGTGGTGACGGATGTGAGCCGGGACGATCCCCGCCAGATTGCCGCGGCCTTGCGTGAACTTTTCCTTGCCGCAGGTGGCGGCGCGCTTGGACTGTTTACCGCCATTCACCGGTTGAAAGCTGCCTACGAGCAGCTCCTTGCCCCGCTGGCGGCTGCCGGATTGCCGCTCTATGGCCAGCATGTGGACCCGATGGATACAGGCACGCTGGTCGACCTGTTCCGGGCGGAGAAGAACGCCTGCCTCCTGGGGACCGACGCCGTGCGCGATGGGGTCGACGTGCCCGGCGACAGTCTCAGGCTGATCGCCTTCGACCGGGTGCCCTGGCCCAAGCCGACGATCCTGGAACGCCGGCGGCGCGAGCAGTTCGGCGGTGCGCGCTACCAGGACATGATGACGAGACTCAAGCTGCAGCAGGCCTTTGGCCGGCTGATCCGGCGGCGTACCGACCGGGGCGTGTTCGTTGTCCTGGACTCGCGCCTGCCGACCCGCCTGACAACGGCATTTCCCGAAGGCGTGGAGGTCAACCGGGTTGGCCTGGTCGATGCTATCGAAGGGACACGCGACTTTCTCGAAAACAACGCTTGAAGACCGATAGAGTATTGCTTAGAACGTGTCAGGTCTTTATTGAGCCACTTGACCAAGATTTCGCGTCTGCTGGCAAGGCGCAGTTTGCGCCGTGGTCTGGCTGACCACAAGCGAGCTGCAACGCTGTCCAGCGGTCGCGAAATTTTGGCCTTCGGTGGGCCAAATCAGTCCATCGCCAGCGTTGCGAAGCTTGACCGATGCCCCACATCGCACAGCGCTTCGCGCCTTGGCGAAAGAACTGATTTGACTCCATCAAATGGCTCAATAAAGACCTGACATGTTCTGGGCCCAGCCCGGATTCGAATGAAGTGACGGCGATTGCGGTCGAAGACGCGCGAAGGCCGGACAGGAGGCAAAAATGTCGCAAATGATCAACCATCACCAGGCCCTGATTTACGTCATGGTCACCATTTCCGCCGTTGATCGCAGCATGAACGACGAGGAATTTGCGCGGATCGGCAGCGTGATCCGAAACCTGCCGATTTTCCGGGATTTTGATCAGGAGCGCCTGCTGCATACCGCCCGCGAGTGCGGTGACATTCTTTCCGAAGATGGCGGTCTTGAAGCGGTCCTGACCATGGTGGCCGACGCCTTGCCGGAATACCTGCACGAAACAGCCTACGCGCTCGCCGTTGAAGTGGCGGCTGCGGACCTGAGCGTACAGCAGGAGGAACTGAGGTTCCTGCAGATGCTGCGCGACCGGTTCAGCCTCGACAAGCTGGTGCTGGCGGCGATTGAACGCGGCGCCCGTGCTCGCCATGCGGTAATGCGCAGCTGACAGCCGGGTTTCCCCCGAACATCTTTTTACGGGCGCTCTGACAGCCCACTAACAAAACCTGCGATCCGGTCTGCTACATCGCGCAGGTTGTCTTCAGCGGTCCGGCCACTGGCCTTGCGCGGTTTCTGGTCGTGGTCGCCGTCGGGCGACCAGTGGATATCGATGCTCCCGGACAGGGCGTATCCGGCCACCTCTTCGCGGGTTCCGAACGGGTCGCGTTCGCCCTGGCATATCAGGGCCGGCGTGACCATCGTTTCAAGGTGAGCGGTACGCAGTTTTTCCGGCTTGCCTGGCGGGTGAAACGGGTAGCCCAGACAGACCACCCCCGCAACCGTCTGTTTGCCATTGTGTTCGTCGGCGACCATACTGGCGATCCGGCCACCCATGGACTTGCCGCCAATCAGCAGCGTACCGGAGCAGTCCAGACCTTCTATTGCATCCGAAAAACAACCCAAGAGCTTTTCGGCTCTGGGCGGTGGTTTCCTTGAGCCGCCGGTTCGGCGTTCGGCCATGTAGGGAAACTCGAACCGGACCACCCGGATGTGACGGTCTGACAACAACCCCGCGATTGTATTCATGAACCCACTATCCATGGGCGCGCCCGCGCCATGAGCCAGCAGGAAAGAGGCTATGGAGTCTGCGGGATCTGCCGGGCCGTCGATCAGGAAATCCATCTGAATGCGCCTGCTGTCAATTTCTGTTGAACGTCTGATGATCTGAACACTCTAGGAAAACGCCGGCAATTGCGCCATATAGGATTGATGGGCAACGATTTCATTCAACAGATCGGTGAGGCGGAACTGCGGTTCGGGGTCTTTGCCGGCGTCCTCATCATCATGGGCCTGCTTGAGCTGGTTCTGCCGCGGCGGCCGCTTGAGGCGCCGAAAGCCCGTCGATGGTTCACCAATCTCGCGATCGTCGTGGTCGACTCTGCCGTCCTGAGGATTTTTTTCCCGATCCTGGCCGTCGGTGTCGCGGTAGCCGTGTCGTCCCGTGGCTGGGGACTGTTCGCCCTTGTGGACTGGCCATTGTGGCTGGAGACCGTGCTTTGCGTGATCCTGCTGGATATGGCGATCTACGGACAACATGTGGCGTCCCACAAGATTCCGATGCTGTGGCGGGTACACAAGGTTCATCACAGCGACCGGGATTTTGACGTCACAACGGCGGTTCGGTTCCATCCCGTCGAAATTGCCTTGAGCATGCTTTACAAGTTCGCGGTCATTCTCGCACTGGGTGCCGGCCCATTGTCGGTGTTCCTGTTCGAGGTTCTGCTGAATGCGACCGCAATGTTCAATCACGCCAACGTCAAGCTGCCCAGGGCACTTGATGCAATCCTGCGCCGGTTCATCGTGACACCGGACATGCACCGGGTCCACCATTCGGTGATGACGCACGAGACGGACTCGAATTACGGCTTCAACCTGTCGATATGGGACCGTATGTTCGGCACCTACATCGCCCAACCGGCAGCCGGGCACGACGCCATGGAAATCGGCTTGCGTGAGTATCGGGATTTCAAACCGGTGCAGCTGGTGTGGAGTCTGTTATTGCCGTTCAGAAACTCGGACAAAGATTAGGGAGCGCACTTCTGAACGGCCTTGTCCGGCTTCGGCTGCGGAACGGACATCGGCAGATACGCCAACCACCCCCGCAGACGTGCCAGAAGCGATCATCAGCCTTTTTTTGGATCTTCAACCGTTTGCCGGGCCATGTTAGAAAGCCCCAGACCAACTGGAGATTTTATGTCCCGCTGAGCGCGGATGGTGCGATTGCCGTCCAACCGAGCTGAATAGAGACGAAGCCGTTCGAATTCGTTCGGCGGCGCCTGTTCGCTCGCCTGCACAATACTTGGCAAAACACCCTGACAATTCGTCAGAGGTAGGGATATGAAAGTTACCCAAAACAATGATCAGAAAGTATCGAACGGAAGATACTGGCGCCTTGGTTCTAATCTGGCAAAAATCGAATGCTCTCGCGCATTCGTTTCTGGCGGACGACTTTGTGGCGCAAGTGGCCGAAGACATGCGCAACATTTACCTTCCGAACGCGGAGACTTGGGTTCTGGAAGAAAATGAAACGCTGCTCGGTTTCATTGCGTTAGTCGGAGATGAGATCGGTGGACTGTTTCTCGAACCGTCCTGTCGTGGCAGAGGATATGGCAAGGCACTGGCAGACCATGCTGCTGCGCTCCACGGTCCTTTGCGTGTAGAAGTCTTCGAAAAGAATGCGATAGGGCGTCGTTTCTACGACCGCTACGGATTCCTCGAGACCGAGCGCTATGTCCATGAGGGCTCAGGCGAAGTGACCATAAAAATGTCCATGCCAATGCCCTGACAGCCAAACAAGAAGGCGTTCTCACAGGAGCGCCTTCTTTCCATTGAGGTATCTCGATCGACCGGCCTGATCGGAGCATGACTTCTGAAACTTCAGGATCCGGGAGCAATCAGCGCCTGAGGGAAATGACGCCGGTACAGTTTTACGAACAACCCTAAGGTCCGGACCTGATCGAGGCCGTAGTTGAGGATATGTGCAAGGGGATAATTGCCCTTCTTTACGGCGATGCCGATACCGTTGCCAAAATATTTCGGTTCCGTATACGGTCCACCGAAGAACCTGCAACATTTCCTTGAAGACTGGCCATCAAGCCAGAAGCTCAGGACGATTCCATCTCCGAACAAGGCGCTGACCTTGCCCGTCCGCAGGGCTTCGCGGGCCACCAGCCTGTTGTCAAAAACCTGAATATCAGCCTTGGGGAAGAATGTTCTGAGATAGGCCTCGTGTGCCGTGCCCTTCAAGACCGCCACGGCCTGCCCGGTCAGGCTCTTGGGCGACGGCTCGCCTATGCCTGACTCCTTGCGCATGACAAAGCGCGCCGGCGTGTCGTAGTAGCGCTCGGTGAAGTGAAAATTCAGCCGGTTTGCAGCACTGATGCGGTGGGAAGCGATGGCAGCATCTGCCTTGCCGTTTTCCAGTTCCTCCGCCATTTTTTCCCAAGGCACCCGCCGGACGGTGCAGCGCACTTTCAGGGCGGTGCAGATTCCCCAAGCCACATCGATGTTGAAACCGACCAGGGTTCCGGTGCTGTCGAGATAATGAAACGGAGGGTAATCGGCTTCCGTAATGAACCTGATGGTATCGAGATCGCCCAGTTCCGGGCGCGGTAATACTCGCTCCACCGGCCAATATCCGAGGATACTGATGACCGGTTTGGCCGCGTCCGCCGGGGTTCCGGTTTCATCGGCGGTTTCTGTTTGAGCAGGCTGGGACCTCGCCTGTTCAGATGAGAAGCCAAGCCCACATCCCAGGATCAGCGCCATCACGGCCGCGGTCAAACCGCGCCTTGCGCCCAACATCTGCGATCGCCGCATCGAGATCGTCCAATTCGCTGGTTCTGAATCAGTTGCTCTTCATGTTTTAGCCGATTTGTGCTCCCACGCCAGTCCCTAATCTGAAATCCGGTGGATCCGATCCGGAACATGACCGACACAGCACGTCAGAATTGCCCGACGATTTGCCGACTTCACGCACAACGCCGGCCGACGAACCAAATTTGCAACACATATTTCCTCAACAAATCAATACAATACGAATAAACATGGCGATTTTGTCACAATATGTGTGTCAAATCGTCAATATGATATTTTGATTATCAAATTGAATTCTCTCCAATATTCATTGTATTTTGATAATTATTGACACTTTACATGATTTTGGATCGGTATTTGCTATGAAAAACGCTGGCTCTGATTATTCATACTGGGAGTCCGAGAGAGATCAAGCATTTATAGCCGACGAAACCGAGTTCATCACGAAGGTGCGTGGGCGCCCTCCCAAGAATGCATTGGCATTGTCTGGTGGTGGCATTCGCTCTGCGACGTTCAGTCTCGGCGCGCTGCAGGCACTGTCTCGATTCGGGATACTGGAGCGGATGGATTACCTGTCGACAGTGTCCGGTGGCGGGTATCTCGGCGGATTGCTTCAATGGTGGTGGACAGGACCAAACGAATCCGGTCGCACTTTTGACGCGTCGAGCAAGAATTTTCCTCTTGGGACTTCCAACCCGCAACGCGAGGACTCTTCAGAAAACAATGGTCATGCGTCCGAGGATCAGGAGAAAATTCTCAGCTATCAGCGTTGCCACGGCAATTATCTGACACCCGGGCGCGGCATAGGCATCTGGTCAGGTGTTGGCGTCCTGTCCAGGGCCATTGTCCTGAACCTGATTCTGTGGCTCACCCTGACAACCGCCTTTTTCCTTCTGAGTCGCATGGCCAGCGTGCCCATCGGGAAATGGATGACGGACAACTCCGAAATCGCCAGACAGTTCGTCGACTTGTTTGGATCGATCATGAGAGGGGAGCAATCACTTCCCATATTGTTTGCTGTTTTCCTGGGGACGGCGGCCCTGGTAGTCGTGCTGTTCGTGCTGTTCTCGATCCTCTACTCGTTCTCAACCTTCAGGCGTAGAGAAAACAACCCGGTCCTGAAAGAGCGGCTTCAGAATACCGCACTCGAGCAGTTGCGTGACCCCAAGCCAAAATTCTTTTCGAATTACGGCCAAAGACGCCTGTACGAAGCTGTTTATCAAGTCACCCATCCCATATTTTACGGGCTTCTTGCCATTGGCCTGATCCCTCTGCTCCACTCATATGCCATTGCCGAGAGCCCAGGAATTCAGGGGCTGATCATGACGGGTATCGGCATCGGGTCCGGGCTCTGGGGTTATTTCAGTTCATTGCAGGCGAAAGCGCCCAAGATTGCAACGCGAGTCGCCCTGCCGGTTGGCTCGCTGCTGTTCCTCTACGGCGTTGCCATACTGTCCTATCAATTGTCGATTTACGTCTACGACACGAACCCATCAAACATCCAGGCACCAGGCATCGTTTTCTGGGGTTTCTGCGGCCTGACAATTCTCGCGCTGGCCATGATGTATTACGTGAACATCAACTACATATCACCGCATCGGTTCTATCGGGATCGCCTGATGGAAGCCTTCATGCCGGCATGGTCGACAGTCGACACGAAGTCCACCGGATGGTCGCCTTTGGCAGACCGCTTCCCGTTGAGTCAGGCTTGGCCCAAGGAAAAAGGGGCGGCATCGACGCCCTTCCCTATCATCAATACAAATGTCGTTCTCGTGAACGAGCAACCGCGCCGAAAATACGGAAACATAAAGAAGAACGAACGCCATCGGCGATTCCGTATCCGTGGCGGAGACAGTTTCGTCTTGACGCCGTTTGCCTGCGGTAGCCTTGCAACCGGGTGGCGCAACACACGCGAATTCATGAAAGACAATGTTACGGTCGCGAGCGCTGTCGCCATTTCGGGCGCTGCCGCAAATCCAAACGCCGCCTATCTTGGCAGTGGTCAAACTCGCGACCGGTTTGTGTCTGTGGTCATGAGACTGTTCAATCTTCGCCTGGGGTACTGGGTGGCTCATCCCAACCACGACAAAATTCACATGCCCAAGGTAAACCACTTCCGCCCCGGATTCCTGTACACGGTGACGAACCGGGGGCACAAATCGAAACGCCCCA
>JAJFHC010000219.1 GCA_021775835.1 Hyphomicrobiales bacterium
CTTGATCAGCGCATACATTCGGAGCTGTCACCGTTCCTTGAGCGCCGCGAAAAATTGGAGCTGTCCTATCCCGTCAAAAATACCGACCGCGCTATCGGCGCACGGATTTCCTCGCATATTGTCACGGGCGCCGGTCCGGAGAACTTGTCGGAAGATCACCTGACGCTGCGGCTAAAGGGATCAGCAGGACAATCGCTCGGTGCATTCTCCGCACACGGATTGCGTATTGTCGTTGATGGCGACGCGAACGATTATGTTGGCAAGGGATTATCGGGCGCAACGATTGTTGTCCGGCCCTTGGACGCTGCGAGTGCGGCCAACGACGCCATCATCGGCAACACGTGCCTTTATGGCGCCACGTCAGGGAATTTATTCGCGGCAGGCCGAGCAGGCGGCCGGTTTGCAGTCAGGAATTCCGGCGCGACGACGGTGATCGAAGGCTGCGCGGCCAATGGCTGCGAATATATGACCGGCGGGGCCGCGGTTATTCTTGGGTCTATCGGGGCAAACTTTGCGGCCGGTATGACCGGCGGCATCGCATACGTCTTTGACGATGACGCGATATTTGAAAATCTGGTCAATCCGGACAATGTCGCGTGGCGCCGCTTTGCCGATCATGACGATATGACCGAATGCTGTGGTCTGATTGAACGACATTGGCGCGCGACCCGTTCGGTGCGCGCCCGACAGATCCTCTATGACTGGGCGACCGCGTCCTTGAAGTTCTGGATGGTCGAGCCGCTGGAGACCCTGGCCCGCAAGGGGATTGCCGCGGCCGCCAAATCAGCTTGATCTTTCCTGCTGTTCATTTGCGCCAACGCATTGTCAGGCTTAGCGATCAATCATGCCCGTTTCCGAAGACTTTTATCGTATCAAGCAATTACCGCCTTACGTCTTTGAGGAGGTAAACCGCCTTAAGGCGCAGCTCCGTGCGCAGCGCCGCGATATTATCGACCTCGGCATGGGCAATCCCGATATGCCGACGCCGTCCCATATCGTCGAGAAACTCTGCGAGACCGCGCATGATCCGAAGGCGCATCGATATTCGGTTTCGCGCGGCATCATTGGCCTTCGCAAGGCAATGGCGCGCTACTATGAGCGGCGTTTTAATGTGCGGCTTGATCCAGAAACAGAAATTGTCGCGACCCTTGGTTCCAAAGAGGGGTTCGCCAATCTTGCGCAGGCGATCACCGCGCCGGGCGATGTCATCCTGTCGCCGAACCCCGCTTACCCTATCCATGCTTACGGATTCATTATCGCCGGCGGCGTCATTGAAGCTGTGCCTGCGCTAACGCCCGAGCAATATTTGCGGGGACTTCATGACGCCGTGGCGCGTCTGCCGAAAGCGCCGCGGGCGATGGTGTTGAATTATCCCTCAAACCCAACGGCGCAGATGGTCGGGCTCGATTTCTACAAGGATGCGCTGGCGCTTGCCCGAAAACACGACATCATTATTCTCTCCGATCTTGCTTATTCGGAAATTTATTTTGATGCGCCGCCGCCCTCGATTTTCGAATTGCCGGGCGCTATCGACAACGCCGTTGAAGTTAATTCCCTGTCGAAATCATTTGCGATGGCTGGCTGGCGCCTCGGCATGGCCGTCGGCAATGCGCGGTTAATTGCGGCGCTCGCACGGGTAAAATCATATCTCGATTATGGCGCTTTTACGCCTATTCAAGTTGCCGGTGTTGCTGCGCTCGACAGTCCGCCGGACGTGATTGATGGTATACGGAATATATACCGGACGCGCCGTGATGTGCTGATCGAACATTTCGCCAAAGCTGGCTGGGAAATCCCTTCGCCGGAGGCGTCAATGTTTGCATGGGCGCCGATCCCGGAGGCGTTTCGCGCCATGGGATCGGTTGAGTTTGCAAAACTGCTGATGGAAAAGGCCGAAGTCGCCGTCGCGCCAGGGCTCGGTTTCGGTGAAAAGGGCGACGGACATGTTCGCATCGGCCTTGTCGAGAACCAGCAACGTATTCGTCAGGCCGCGCGAAACCTGAAAAAAGTTTTTGCTGACGAAAGTTCATTCGGTTAAAATAATAGTGATTTCCACTAAACTGACGCGTTTCATAATATAATCGGTTGACCTTTTCGCGCTTGCGAAGTAAATCCGCATCAACTCATCAAGACCAGTCGAGGGATAAGGCCCGTTGACGCTGGGGCAACCGCCAGGAAGTCAGACCGACTTTTTTGGAAAGGTGCCAATTCCTTCGGGGAGAAATCTCCGAGAGATGAGTCGAACGATGGATGCAATTTCGTTCGATTGGTCTCTTGTGAATTGCCTCTGATGAGCGGCGGAAACGACGCGAGGAAGAGGCATTTTGATGTCAGCCGTATTGAAAACCGACGACCGTGACTGTCGTAATGTTTGGCGCGATGAGGTCATCGCGTTGCCCGCTGATTTTACGCTTGAGAGCGGTGAACGTTTATCCGAGCCGCGCATTAGCGTTCGCCGTTACGGCGATGCAAAGAAGCCCGTTATCGTTGTCGCGGGCGGCATCTCCGCTGGGCGCATCGTTGCGGATACACGTGACGAAAAAGGATGGTGGCGCGACTATGTCGCCGCTGGCCGGTCAATTGACCTGAATAATTATTGCGTTCTTGGGTTCGACTTTCTGCCGAATGCCGAGGAACACGCGAATACGATTTCGACAGCGGATCAGGCGCGCGCGCTTGCGGTCGCGCTGGAGGCGCTTGGCATCGAACGCCTCAACGCTTTTGTCGGCTCGTCCTATGGGGGCATGGTTGCGCTGGCCCTTGCCGTTGCCCACACGGACCAGGTTGAAAATTTAATTGTCGTCTCCGCGGCGGAACGGCCGCATTCGTTCGGCACAGCGCTGCGCGGCGTGCAGCGGCGGATCGTTGATTTTGCGCAGCGGTCTGGCGATGCGGCCGAGGGTGTCGCACTTGCGCGCCAGCTCGCCATGGTTTCCTATCGAACGCCCGGCGAATTCGCCGCGCGCTATCCGCACGGCCCCGGCGATGCTGCCGGCGATCCGCACGCGGTTTGTGAATATCTGATCGCACGCGGCGCCGCCTTTGACATGGACCCTCGGCGTTTTGTGACGTTGTCAGATTCCATTGACCGACACGCGGTCGATTTAACGAACATTCGCGCTCGTGCGCTTTTTATTGCGGCGCAAGGCGATCAATTATCGCCGCCGGCGGATGTGCGCCGCTGCGCCGCGGGCGTTCACCGCGCCCGCTACGTCGAAATCGCTTCCCAATATGGCCATGACGCCTTCCTCAAGGAAGCCGCCGCTATCGGCCCATTTATTCATCGTTTCCTCAAGGAGT
>JAJFHC010000220.1 GCA_021775835.1 Hyphomicrobiales bacterium
GTTGCCGGCTGTGTCGGTGCCATGGTCGTCGGCGGAACCCTGCTGGGAACGTTTGGACTTGGCAGCGTTGAACGCACGGTGGAAACGGCACAAGTCATCCAGACTGCCGAGATCTTGCAGGAACGCAACACAGACGAATCTGTTGAACGGCCGGTTCTGGGCGTTCTGGGCATCGCGCGAATTGTCGGCAGACGCGAACTCACGGATGGAATAGAAGCAGGATCGGGAGCCACGCTCACCGCATCTCTGACACCCGGTGGTCAAAATACCGATCTTGTCGGTTCTCTCGCGCCTGATTATGCGCGGGCCGAGCCAAGCGCCACGCGCAAGCCCGCACCGAACAAGCCCCAGGTTCTGACCGCTCAACGCCCGGTGACCAGTGATCCGTTGCGCACGGCAGCTCTCACACCGGCGGCGATTGGCGACAGCACGTCCATTACGTCGTCGCGTTCCCAGACCCGAGAAGAAACCATTACTGTTGCCCGCGGCCAGACCCTGGTCGGCATACTCACCAGAAAAGGCGTGCCCCGTTACGAGGCCCGTCGGCTGATCGCAGCACTTGAGCCTGTGTTCCCGACGCGGTTGCTTCAGGACGGCCAGAAACTGAATTTTTCCTATGCCACAGAACGCGACAGTCTGGGCCAGACAGTCACACGGCCGGTAAGCCTGTCGCTTGACGCGGGCGAAACCCGTCAGGTCGTGGTCGAACTCGACAGCGGTGGACGGTTCATTGGCAGCTACACGAGCAAGGGCACTGCCGTTGCTTCTGTGGGAACGAGTTCGGACCAAGTCCGTTCAAACGGCAAGATCGGCAAGAGTTTCTTTGTCTCGGCCAAGGCGCAGGGTATTCCGAAATCTGTGATCGCCGAAATGACGCGGGTTCATTCCTTCGACGTGGACTTTCAGCGTGACGTGCGGGCAGGTGACTCGTACGAAGTGTTTTACGGCAAGCCTCTGACGGGCAAGAAACGCAATCGGAAGGTCGTGCTCTACTCCGCATTGACCCTGAAGGGCAAGACCAAGGGCTATTACCGATACACCACCGCCGACGACGGCATTACCGGCTATTACGATGAAACCGGTCGCAGCGTGACGTCCGTGTTGATGCGCACACCAGTCAGCGGTGCCCGTGTGAGTTCGCGCTTCGGCATGCGCAAGCATCCAATTCTCGGTTACTCGCGAATGCACTCAGGCATTGACTTTGCTGCCCCGCGGGGAACCCCTATCAAGGCGGCGGGCAACGGCGTCATTGAGCGCGCCGGGCGTGCCGGAGCTTACGGCAAATACATTCGTATCCGCCATGTCAAAGGATACAAGACGGCCTACGCTCACATGCATCGTTTTGCCAAGGGCATGAAACCCGGCAAACGTGTCCGCCAGGGGCAGGTCATCGGATATGTCGGTTCAACCGGACGATCGACCGGTCCCCACCTGCACTATGAAGTCATTCGCAACAAGAAGAAGCTCAACCCGATCAAGGTCCGTATCGGCAAGGGCCGCCGCCTGCGCGGCAGGAAGCTTGCCAGTTTCGTCAAGCAACGCGACCGGATCAGGGCGATGATGCGCGAAGCACCGACCAGCACACAGGTGGCGGAAGCCAGCCAGCCCAAGCAGTAAGGCTGTTTCCGGTTTCAATGCACTCGTCATCCGGCGTCCGGATTTGGCGATGCCATTCTTGCGTTCGACCACTTGCCATCGGAGAACAAAAAAGGCCCGGCAGTGCGCCAGGCCTTTTTGGGTGAAGTGTTTTCCACGCGTCGTGCTTCAGGCAGCCTTTCCGACCTCTTCACCGTTGATTACCAGACCATCTGATCCCGCACTCACCGGTACAGTGGTGCCGTCGGCAATCTTGCCGGCGAGAATGAGATCGGCGAGCGGGTCCTGCAGGAATTTCTGGATAACGCGCTTGAGGGGACGGGCACCATACGCAGGATCATAGCCCCGGTCGGCGAGCCAGCGTGTTGCCTGTTCGTCCAGATTAAGAACGATTTTCCGATCATCGAGAAGCGCCTGCAATCCGGCCATCTGAATGTCGACAATGACACCCATATGATCGCGATGGAGACGATGGAACAACAGAATCTCGTCGAGCCTGTTCAGGAACTCCGGCCTGAAATTCATTCGCACGACATCCATCACCTGATCGCGAACCGCCTCAACGCCGGCACCGTCTTCCTGGGCAACCAAAATTTCCGACCCCATGTTTGAAGTCAGGATAATCAAAGTGTTTCGGAAGTCCACCGTACGGCCCTGCCCGTCGGTGAGACGTCCGTCGTCGAGCACCTGAAGCAGAACGTTGAAAACATCCGGATGGGCCTTTTCGATCTCGTCGAACAGTACCACCTGATAGGGCCGGCGCCGGACTGCTTCGGTCAGGGCACCTCCCTCCTCGTACCCGACATACCCGGGCGGTGCTCCAATCAGCCTGGCGACCGAGTGCTTCTCCATGTATTCGGACATGTCCAGGCGAACGATGGCACTGTCATCGTCGAACAGGAACCCGGCAAGGGCCTTGGTCAACTCCGTCTTACCAACACCCGTCGGGCCCAGGAAGACAAAACTGCCAATCGGCCGTGTCGGATCCTGCAAGCCGGCACGCGCCCGGCGAACCGCTGCGGAAACCGCATTCACCGCTTCGCTCTGACCGACGACACGCTGGCTCAGGGCCTCTTCCATATGCAGCAGCTTCTCGCGCTCGCCTTGCAGCATCTTGTCGACTGGAATTCCTGTCCAACGGGCGACGACCTGGGCGATATGATTTTCGCTGACGGCCTCATCAACCATCATCACATGCCCGCTGTCCGCAGACTCCGTCTCTGCCAGCTGCCGCTCTAGGTCGGGAATGACGGCGTAGGCCAACTCGCTTGCCCGCTCAAGGCGACCTTCGCGCTGCGACCGAGCGAGTTCATTGCGCGCGCCCTCAAGCTCTTCCTTTATCTGTTGTGCCGAAGAGAGCTTCTCTTTCTCCGCCTGCCAACGTTCCGACAGAGTGCCGGCACGGCCTTCCAGGTCCAGTAGATCCTTCTCCAGTTTCAACAGACGGTCCTGGGACGCCTGATCGCTTTCCTTTTTCAGGGCTTCCCGTTCGATCTTGAGCTGGATGATGCGGCGGTCCAGTTCATCGAGTTCTTCGGGTTTGGAGTCCACCTGCATGCGCAGACGGCTGGCCGACTCGTCCATCAGGTCAATCGCCTTGTCGGGCAGGAAACGATCCGTGATATACCGGTTCGAGAGATTGGCAGCCGCAACGATTGCACTATCGGTAATCCGCACCCCATGGTGCAGCTCGTACTTTTCCTTCAAGCCGCGTAGGATAGAGATCGTGTCTTCGACTGTAGGTTCGGAAACGAACACCGGCTGGAACCGCCGCGCAAGAGCGGCATCCTTTTCGACATGCTTGCGATATTCGTCGAGAGTCGTGGCCCCCACACAGTGAAGCTCACCACGGGCCAGGGCCGGTTTCAGCAAGTTGGATGCATCCATCGCTCCTTCTGCCTTTCCGGCACCGACCAGCGTATGCATCTCGTCGATGAACAGAACGATGCCACCGGCCGCCGCCGTTACTTCCTGCAGCACCGCCTTTAGGCGTTCTTCGAACTCGCCTCTGTATTTGGCGCCGGCAATCAACGCACCCATGTCGAGCGCCAGCAGTTTCTTATCCTTGAGACTTTCCGGAACATCGCCATTGATAATGCGCTGAGCCAGACCTTCGGCGATTGCTGTCTTGCCTACTCCTGGTTCACCGATCAACACCGGGTTGTTCTTGGTCCGTCGCGACAGAACCTGGATCGCACGGCGGATCTCCTCGTCCCGGCCGATAACCGGATCGAGTTTTCCGTTTCGCGCATCTTCCGTGAGGTCGCGGGCGTACTTTTTCAAGGCATCATAACTGTCTTCCGCTGACGCGCTGTCGGCGGTGCGGCCCTGCCGCAACTGGTTTATCGCGGTGTTGAGCCCGGTCGGAGACACGCCGGCATCCCGAAGAATCTTCTCCGCACCACTTTTTTCCGTCGCCAGGGCAAGCAATAGAAACTCCGCGGTGACAAAACTGTCGCCAGCTTTCTGTGCCAGCGTCTGGGCGGTTTCGAAAAGTCGCGCGGTTTCAGGCGCCAGATAAAGTTGCCCGGCTCCACTACCCTCAACCTTAGGCAATTTGGCAATCGCCATCTCGACAGCGCTGGCCGCTGTATGGGCATCACCGCCCGACGTCTTGATCAGGCCTTGTGCCAACCCCTGATCGTCGTCGAGCAACACCTTGAGTACATGCTCGGGAGTAAATCTTTGGTGGCCTTCACGTGTCGCCAACCCTTGCGCCGACTGTATGAAACCGCGAGCGCGTTCAGTAAATTTTTCAAAATCCATCATCATCCTCGTAAAATGCCACGCCCGACCTGCCTGACAACAGCGCAAGGTACCGCGTTCAATTTCTCCGCAGATTGACTTGTATCAACCTGCAACATGGCCAAAACCCGGATATCGGCGTTTTGTCCAAATCATATATAATGTGGCATTTTGGCCACACAAGACCTTAACTGGAGGCCCCTACAGTGTACCGACTATTCCAGGCCTGGGCACGAAAACATGCTGACAATATTATGTCAGGAGAAGTGTTATTGTAGTGTTGTCATCAGCAGATTTTCACCTGACAGCCGTCGTACCTTCAAATGTAGCAATGCGGCAATAACAAGGCTCCGGACACACGAACAAGACTGGTCGGCAATAGCAAGATTGAAGCGAGACAAATATGACGGACCCTACGCAACTAGCAAAGTTTGAAGCGTTTAAAGCGCTGCATCAAGGGTCGGACCTTTTTGTGATGCCAAACCCGTGGAACGCCGGCACCGCCAGAATTCTGACCGCCCTTGGTTTTGAGGCCTTGGCGACCACCAGTGCCGGTTATGCGTTTGCCGTTGGACGCCGCGATTCTTCCGGTGGAATTTCACGCGAGGAGATTCTGGCAAATGCCCGCGAGATCGTTGAGGCCACGCCCCTTCCGGTCTCCGCCGACCTTGAAGGCGGTTTCGGCCATGCGCCATCAGATTGCGCTCAGACAGTAAGAATGGCCGCGTCGATTGGACTGGTCGGTGGATCCATCGAGGATGCCACAGGCGATGCTCACGATCCGATCTATGAATTCAATCACGCCGTCGACCGGGTTACTGCGGCTTGCGAAGCAGCTCAGGGTGAACCGTTCGTCCTGACTGCGAGAGCAGAAAACTTTCTCTACAAGCGCCCGGACCTGGACGACACCATCAGACGACTGCAGGCATTCGCCGAGGCTGGAGCCGATGTGCTCTATGCGCCGGGTCTTCCCAACCTCGATGCAATCCGCCAGGTTTGCGACGAGGTAGACAAACCGGTCAATGTGGTAATGGGTCTGATGGGCGCACCGTTCTCCGTTGAGGAGTTGCATGCCGCTGGTGTCAAACGCGTCAGTGTCGGCGGTTCGTTTGCCAGAGCCGCCCTCGGCGCCTTCATGAGGGCTGCCCAGGAAGTGAAGGAGAAGGGCACGTTCACTTATGCAGCGGATGCAATCCCCGATGCGCAGGCAAGCAGCTACATGGCATCTCCCAAAACAGAATAGAAGCCGCCGACTGGATCGCTATAGCACATCAGCACTTTGCAAGCCGAAGACCATTGAGTCGTTTCAAGCTGCTTTGCACACGAAGCCGTACCGGACCTGATTGCCAAATTCATCGTCTTGGGGCAGCGTCAGGAATGACAAAATCTGCAACCCTCGTGATTGTGAGCACGTTCTAGCGCTGTACAACAAACCCAACACCGCTTATGTGACCTCAATTCAGACTTTTGGGCTGGCATGCCACAGATCCGTAAGGCACAGTGCCGGGCATGAGCACAGAAATCACCGGCACCATCGCCGAACTTTACCGATACCCTGTCAAAGGCCTTAGCCCGGAACCACTTCAGGGTACGATAATTCGTCCCGGGCACTGTTTGCCTTTTGACAGAACCTTCGCCATTGAAAACGGTCTTGGAGGATTTGACTCCGCTGCCCCGAAACATCTGCCGAAGAACAAATTCCTGATGCTCATGTCACACGAACGCCTGGCAACGCTGACGACGGAATTCGAAGACGAAACCCAGACGCTCACCATCAAGCGGGACGGAAAGCAGGTTGCACGAGGCTGCCTTGAGCAGCGTATCGGGCGCCAACTCATTGAACAGTTCCTGTCAGCCTACATGAGTGCTGAAGTCCGCGGCGCTCCTAAAATCGTTACCGCGGCGGGGCATATTTTCACCGACATCGCGCCCAAGTGGCTTTCCATGATCAATCTGGCCTCGATCCGTGACCTCGAAAGGGTCGAGCAAAAGAAAATCAACCCCCTGCGATTCAGGGCCAATATCTACATCGACGGCCTTGAGCCGTGGATGGAGTTTGACTGGATTGGTAGAACGTTGACTGTGAACGGTACGACAGCCTTACGGTGCGAGGAGCGAATCGAACGGTGTGCGGCCATCAATGTCGATCCGGACTCGGGTGCAAGAGATCTCGCACTGCCGAGAACACTGATGAGTGCCTTCGGTCACATGGACATGGGACTTTACGTATCGGTCGTCCAGGACAGTCAACTGGGTCCTGGAGACACGGTCGCTCTGGCAGACTGATCAACCAGCCTCGGCAATAACCGGGTTGTCGTCGTCAGGACCATCTTCGGAAGGAGCACGTGTCTCCTCCACCACAGCCGTTTCCGGTTTCTCGGCAACCGCCGACTCATCGGCAGTATTCACAGACGGTGATTCTGTTTGCTCAGAAGCGGCAGTGTTATCAACCGCAACCACATTGGGCCTGGGCCTGCGTGTACGTTGCCGACGCGCCTTGGGTTCAGGTCGCGCGTCACCATCACCGCTGTTCTGTTCCGCCTCGCCATTAACCGCCGACTGGGCATCACTGTCCGACTGGGCGCCGTCGGAATTCTGCTCGGACGATGCCAGTTGCCCGCCATTGTTGTTGTTACCGCCGCCGTTCACCGGCGTGGCGTCTTGCTGCGGTTGTTGGGTTTGCTGCGGTTGTTGGGTTTGCTGCGGCATGTTTGCCTGGGCGGCCGCGATGATCCGAATGTAATGCTCGGCATGCTGCATGTAATTCTCGGCCGATATCGGATCGCCTGAAACCTGTGAGTCTCTGGCAAGCGACAGATATTTTTCCGCGACATGCGACGCCGTACCGCGAATTTTTACATCCGGGCCGTTACTGTCATAGGTCCGGTTTGACGAGTTCTGAGGCTTCCTGCCACGTCCCCGCGCTCTCTTGTTGTGCTGCTGGCCCTGCCTCATTTGACTTCAATTTCAAACATTGTTTCAAGCATCATATCCATTAACCCGATTTGCGGCTCGCACAAGCAAGACCACCATCAAACAACTGTTTCTCAGAATCGAATGTAACTGTCGATCGCACGGCTTAAGGCTTCGCCCCCGCAGTCACATTAGATTGGTCTCAAACACGCCCCAATTACGCAGACTTACAGTCTACACTCGCACCGCCGTGCAGTAAGTCGCGCCCGCCCAAACAATCTGCGGACAAAAAACGATCTCATGCACTTTCGTTTCTGAACCAAGCCTCTATTTCGAAAACCAACATCCGGCCATCTCGCGGCATATCTTCTCGCTTATGACGGTGTTGTTGGGGCTTTGATCGAATCAGTCAATCCGCTTGTGCCTCGCCCCTAAGGACTTCGTCTACGGTAGCTTTCGCCTGAATCCTTGTCCACAAACTAACCATTACGTTCGGCTTTTCCAACCTTTTTTTCGCTAATCATGAACTAATTCACAATGGGTGTTGCACACACGCATCGACTAATGCCGGAAAGATCCCGATTAACCGATTCAACAACAAAACCGGCATCAGAGAGAATGGACGATACAGACGCAACCTGACCATCACCTAGTTCAAGGCAGACACAACCGTTTTCCGCCAACAAAGGACCAGCCAAAGTTGCTATCCGCCTGTAGGCATCAAGCCCATCCAGACCTCCGTCAAGCGCAAGACGAGGGTCATGCAAAGCAACCTC
>JAJFHC010000023.1 GCA_021775835.1 Hyphomicrobiales bacterium
GTATGGCGATTGCCGTTTTGTCGACGGTCTTGATGGTTTCGGTGAGCTGGGCTCAATCTACGAGTAGCCCGCAATCGGCCAAGGCCAACAGCGGAACGGTGGGAATAATATCGGGCGGCACGTCGGGGACCTACATCAAGATCGCCTCCGACTTGGCTTCTGCCCTCAATGACGGCGACCAGCTTCGCGTCCTGCCGATCGTCGGCAAGGGCTCCCTGCAGAACATCAGGGACCTTCTCTATCTCAAGGGCATCGACGTGGGCATCGTCCAGTCCGATGTTCTGGAGTATCTGAAGCGCGACCCGGCCTACAAGGGCATCCAGAACCGGATCCGCTACATCGCCAAACTCTACAATGAAGAGTTTCACCTGGTCGGCAACGAGAACATCCGCACCATCCAGGACCTTGCCGGCAAGCGCGTGAACTTCGGCAACCGGGGCAGCGGCACCTACATCACCGCCTCCACCGTGTTCAAGGCTCTGGGCGTCGACGCCACGCCCACCGCCTTCAGCCAGGCCGTGGCACTGGAGAAGGTCCGTACCGGCGAGATCGACGCGATGGTCTATGTGGCCGGCAAGCCCGCCCGGGCCTTTATCGACATCAAGCCGCAAGACGGCCTGCGCCTGGTGCGGGTTGATTTTGCCGGTCCGTTGCGCAAAACCTATCTGCCGTCAGTGTTCAGCGACAAGGACTATCCGGGCCTCGTCGCCCCCGGCAAGACGGTCAATACTGTTGCCGTCGGTGCGGTGATGGCTGTGTTCAACTGGAAGACCGATTCGTCGCGCTACAAGAAAGTGTCGCGGTTCGTGACTTCGTTTTTCTCCCAGTTCGAACGGCTGCAGCAGTCGCCCCGGCACAAAAAATGGCAGGAGATCAATCTGTCGGCGGAGCTTCCGGGCTGGGTGCGGTTTAGTTCTGCAAAACAATGGCTTGCCAAAAACGAACCGGTGACGGCGGCTGATTTGATCAGCTCCTTCAAGGCGTTCCTCGAGGAAAACGACATTTCACAGGAAGGCCGGTCTGTAACCAAGGCCGAGAGGGACGCTTTGTTCAAGGAGTTCATGTCCTGGCAGCAGAACCAGAGCAACTGACCGGCCAGCCAAACGGTCCGGGCGCTTCCGGGGAAAGTCGAAATGTCACGATTGCAACACACGATTGCTGCAATTGGAGACCTCAATAGGACCTAAGTCAAACGCGGCAGGGAGTTTGAGCCTCGCAGTTTTTGAAGGAGTTGAGAAAGTGGTAGAGTATAACCAGCGTACCGGTGACACCGCGATGGAATCCGAAGATCAAAGCGAGGTCGACGCCAACGAACGGCGCCGCGCCGCAACTGAGGCGAAGAGCCCGGGGCCGAAAAGCCCGCGTAAAGGGACTTCGAAACGGGCAAGCACAAAGCGTGCGAAGTCCGGGCCTGAAACACAGACCGAAGACACTCTGCCCGATGAGGCAGACGACGCCGCGACGGCCGGCGAGGAGCAAACCCGGGATTTTCAGTCGATTTCTCCGGGTACAGCAAACGCCTATCCTGAGGAGACCGCACTCGATCGCGCGGACACTTATGAACGCGCTGAGGTAAGCGACCCTTCCGTTGATGCCCTCAATGCCCAGGACGAAAGTCACGATGATGGCCTAGATGACGACGACGTCCAGGATAACGATCACGACCAGGGTCCACCGGAATTCGGTGCCCGGAACGCAAAAGCTCCCCCTGCCCCCGTCAAGACGCCGCCACCCGTCCCGTCCTATGCCCTGCAGACGACGGGGTCCCTGTGGGCCACCTTCGCGGTCAACTCGACGGTGTTCCGACCGCTGCACGCGCCGGCACGCGGCCAGGCCAACCGCCCGGGTCCGGCAAACCAGATCAGCGTTTCAACAAACCTGCCGGCCCTTTCCGGCAACAGCCCTGAGAAAGGCTATGAGAGAGACACTGACGACGACGACGAGCAGAACCAGCTGGAAAACACCGCCGATCATGTCAAGAACGTTGCCAGCGACATCGATTCCTATGTTCGTGATCCGGCTGACGACTGGGACGAAGAAGAAGACCTGGCCGACGAGCCGATCGTCTTTGAAGACGAGAACCATCAGGCTCCCAGAATGGTGCCGACGTTCCTGACCTCCCAGGACCCGACTGCCGGATCCGAGGGTGGGGAAACCACCGGAGAGACGAGCGCAGACACGGGCGAAGACACCAGGGCAGATGAGGTCAGCGACCGCGAAAGCCGGCGCAGGCTATCGGCCGGACGGCTTGCCCCGCGTAACAATGGCGACGCAAAGAGCGCACTTTCCCTGCGCCCGCGCGGCCGCAAGGCACGGGTGCGCATGCCGGAGACGCCGAAATGGTCGGAATCCGCCAAGAACCACATGACCAACATGCTGGCGTCCAGCCCCGCCGACCTGAGCAGCACAATCCCGTCACAGTCGACCTCGTTCGTCCATGACCGTGGTCGCGTGTCAGCTGCCGCCATGTTGCTGGGCCTGCCGGCTCTCATGCTGGTTGGCTTTGCTGCAGCTTACGTGTTCCAGGCCTACAACCCGACGACGAAACAGGCGGTGCTGAACACCGACCAGTCGTCGTCTTCGGCCAATATTCTGGGGCTCAAAGCGACCAGCGATCCGGCGCCGAAGCAGATCATCGTTGCCAAGTCGCAAAGCACGGTGACCAAGCAGCAAGAGACCGCAGCCGTGGTGGTCGAACAACAGGCCGAAGCGCCGCTTCCGCCACCGGTGGCGCCGCCGCTGGCCTCTCTCGAACCGCTCGATGCGTCTTCTGGTGAACCGGCTTCCGCACAAACGTCCGCCGGCGTCGTGCAGCCCGGCCTGACCGAGGCCGACAAGGCGCTCAAGCCCGACGACGCGCCCGCGCCCGTGAAGGTGGCGCAGGCCCGTCCGGTTATCGAGCCGACCGCCAGCACACCGCAGAAGTCGACCAACATTCTGCCTGAAGGGCTGGGTTTCAGCCTGCTGAAGAGGGCGCCGGCCGACCCGGGACCAGCGGTCGAACCGAAAGCCGCTGAACCGGCTGCCGCGGAATGGACGGCCAAGCCTGAAGTTGCTGCCAACAAGGTCAAGCCGAAAGCGGCTGGACGCATGTATGCCGCCCTCAATCCGTCGGCATCGACAACATTGCCGGCCGCAACAACACCACCGGCAACAGCTGCCAAATTGTCGGCGGCCCCGGCAACTGACGACGCTTCTGGTGAAGCCGACCAACTTGTGAAGCGCGGCCGGTTGCTGCTGGGCATGGGCGACATCGTTTCCGCCCGCCTGATCCTGTCGCTGGCGGTAGAGAACGGCAAGTCCGAAGCCGCAGGATCGTTGGCCCGCACGTTCGACCCGGTCTATTTCGAGCGCCTGGGCGTTCATGGCGTCAAGCCGGACCCGATCGAAGCGCAGAAATGGTACCGCAAGGCCGCCAAGCTCGGCGACGATACGGCTCTGGTGGACATGCAGGCCCTGAAGGCATGGCAGACCCAGAACGCGTCCCAGTAAGCGTCTGAAACTTTCTGGTGCAGGGCGGCATCCGGCGACCAAGCCGGGGCCGCCCTGATTGATTCAAACCCCCGTCGAAACGCCAGGCGGTGGCCAGGCAGCACGGTTGCACCCGCCCCCATACACCGTTAGCATTCGTGAACGTGCGGCGGCGCACGACGGGTGAGAAATCACGATCAGGAGGGAAACATGAACAAACTAGTCACCGTTGTAGGCCTTGCCGGCCTGTCGGTTCTTCTCATGGGACAGGCTCCCGGTCTGCAGATGATCGAACTCGACGGCCAAAGCCACCCGACGTTCCCCTGCAAGGACAAGAACAAGACACTGAAACGGTCGCAATGCATCGACCTCCAGGGCTGGGGCGGCATGAGCGGCAAGGTGTTCTTCGAAGACTACATCATCCACTGCGTCTCCAAGGGCGCCACCAAGGGCCGCCCGGGCGAAGGCCGGCCGATCACCTATGTCAGTTGGAACCGCATGGGGCAGTGCAAGTAGCACCCTCGCCCCCGGCGGCGAAAGACAGCACGTTCCCCGGACGCCCGTCAGGGTGAGCCGGGGACTTACCAATCTCAGGCGCTTGCGGGTGGCGCGGTCCCGGGTCTGCGAAGCGGCACTGGCGCGCCGCATCGCGCACGGGAAACGACGGCGGTAACGGCGTTCCCCGGACCTGATCCGGGGTCTTACCGGTCGCAGGCGTTTGCGGGTGGCACGGTCCCGTGTCTGCGTGGCAGCACTGGCGCGCCGCATCGCGCACGGGAAACGGTTGGCGGTTAGTGGTTACCAATTTTTTCGCGGTGCTCTATATGTGTCCCGTCCTCTTGCACGGAATACCCCATGATTCCCTTTTCCCTTCTCGATCTCGCCCCGGTTCCCGAGGGCTCAACCACCGGTGAGGCGCTGGGCAATACGCTTGACCTCGCCCAGCATGCCGAGGGGCTGGGGTATAACCGGTACTGGCTGGCCGAGCATCACAACATGCCGGGGATTTCCAGTGCGGCGACTGCCGTGCTGATTGGCCAGGTTGCGGCGCGGACGTCGAGGATGCGGGTAGGTTCCGGCGGGGTGATGCTGCCCAATCAGGCGCCGCTGGTGATCGCCGAACAGTTCGGCACCCTGGAAACGCTTTATCCCGATCGAATCGACCTGGGGCTCGGGCGGGCGCCGGGGACCGACCGGGCGACCATGCGGGCCTTGCGGCGCACGCTCGATGCCGGCGACGGCTTTCCCCAAGACGTGATGGAACTGATAAGCTATTTCGACGACGTGCCCGCCGGTACTCCCGTGCGCGCGGTGCCGGGATCGGGCACAAAAGTGCCTGTCTGGATCCTGGGCTCCAGCCTCTACGGCGCCCAGCTTGCCGCCCACCTGGGGCTGCCTTACGCCTTTGCCTCGCATTTTGCGCCGGCGGCGCTGGAACAGGCGCTGGCGATCTATCGCCAGACCTTTCAGCCCTCGGAGCGCTGGCCTGCCTCTTGTTTCATGCTAGCGATCAACGCCTTTGCCGGCGAGACCGACGACGAGGGCCGCTTTCTGAAATCCTCAGTACAGCAGTCGTTTGCCAACCTGCGCAGCGGCCGGCCGGGCCTCCTGCCCCGCCCCGTTGGTGACCCGGCGTCAGTGATCGACCCGGCGATGATGCCCGTGGTCAACGAGGCCCTGGCCTGCTCGGTAACCGGCTCGGCCGAGACCGTGAAGCAGGAACTGGACGCCCTGATCGAGCGTTACCGGCCCGACGAGGTCATCATTGCCGGCCAGATCCACGACCACATCGCGCGCAAGAAGTCGTTCGAGATTGTGGCGGCCGCACTCGGCGGCGGGTGAACGCAGCCAGCAGCTTCCCGCTTTTTCAGGCAACCGCCTGCAGATCGACATCGCCATTGTTGAGGAAGATGGTCTTGGTGAAGACGGTGAGATCGACCGGGTTGGGCAGCCGGACATCGGACAGGCCCGGCACCGGTTTTGCTCCCGGATCGTAGGATCGGTCGATCTGCGATATCAGGACCAAAACCACCCCTGCCCTGTCGGCAAAGGACTTCAACGCCGATACCTGTTCAGCGAGTACGGGTTTCGAACGGTTTTGATCCAGGAGTTGAAGATAGTCGACCACGATAACGGTGCCGCGTGGCGCTGCCCTTAATCTGTCAATGATGTAGTCGGCGCAGATCTCGTCAGATGTGTCTACTGTGAGCGTGGTGTCGCTGGTTCCGGCGTCCACGCCTAACGCCGCGAAGCGTTCGCCCACGTCGGTTTCGGTGAAGTCGAGCGTGAAGAATGCGGCATGTTTGCCGGCCTTGACGGCCTTCGCCACAAGCTCCAGTCCCAACAAGGTCTTGCCGTGGCCGGGCCGGGCCCCGAGCAATACCAGGTCGCCCGGGGTCAGAGTGCCGAGTATCTCGCTTGCCGGATCGCTTTGGGCATGACGGGCCGCGAGCAGGCTCCAGGTGCGGAAACCCTCCTGCCTGGCGACGTCGTTCAGGGCCTCGTTGAGGGGGATGGTGCGTTCACGCGACAAAAGTTTGGCTTGGCGTTTCAGTCGATAGATCGGGGCAGACAGTTTCATGGCAGAACCTCCCATTACGAGCGGTCGTCACAATCCCTCCTCATGTGTCAGCTCGAACGGTGGGTTCGATGAAACATTAACCCCACATGTGGATTGCTTTCCCGTCGGAGGGGGGAGGCACGGGCCATGCCTAGAATCAGATCCTACGGCCCAGGCGAAATAACACAAGTGTCAAGTTGTAGCGGGCTTTTCCGGTGCGCCTCCGGCACCGTTTGGCCGCTTTTAGCCCCGTCGTAGAACCATCAATCCGGCGCCGACGATCAGCGTCATGCCGAAAACCGTGGCGACACCTGGCGATGTGTCAAAGAAGAGCAGATCCCATGCCGTCACAAAAACCAAATAACTGTACTCGAACGTTGCGACCTGCGACGGCGACGCGGCCTGATAGGCGCCGGCCAGTCCCATGGTGATCACGATCGAAAAAATAGCCAGCAGCCCCAGAACCAGCCAGTCCGAGGTGCCAACGCCCGACCAACCGCCAAATATGTAGGGATAGGCACGAGCGAGCGCATCGTCTGGCTGCCACGCCAGCAAGAGTCCGCTCACGATCAGGCCGGCTGACATCATCACCAGCTTCACGGACAGCGCCATGGTAGCCAACGGTATGTCCTGGCATTTGGTCCGGGTTATGACATGAGCAAGCGCATAGAAACCGGCGCCGGCAACCGGCAGCAGGGTCCAGGACGAAAAGGCATCGGTCCCGGGCTGGAGCAGGACGACAACTCCGGCGAAGCCAACAAAAACAGCCGTCCAGCCGCGTCGGCCCACGGGTTCGCCAATGACACAGGCGGACAGCAGGGTGACCATGATCGGGGCAATGTAGTTCGCGGCCCCCAGGGTCGACAGGCTGACAAATGGAATAGCGCCATAGAACGCCAGAAACAGCAATGTCATGAAGACGGCCCGCATCAGGGGCCATATCCGAAGTGCATCGACCAGTACGCCGCCCCGGATGCCCTGCACCCATGCCAGGGCAAAGAGCATCGGCACTGCGAGCATGCCCCGCAACGCGAAAATCTGCCAAAGCGTGAGCTCACTGCTGAAAAGCTTGAAGATCACGTCCTGAATCGACGTCACGAACATGGTGACCACGATGAGCGTGACGCCACGCACAATGCGTTGAGGCCGCGCCTGGTTGCCGACAATACTCACGTTCAATCTCTCCGCCTGGGGCATCTGGGCGTGCAATACGCGCGATGATATTGCCGGCATCAGTGTTTGAGTATGCGTTGCCAATCAATCTGACTGTTTGGTAAAACTAAATTATGGAACGTGCCCTGGTTTACGGAATTGAGGTCTTCCTGACGATTGTCAGAGAGGGATCCCTGCGGGCGGCCGCCAGGGCTCTGGGCGTGGGCGCCCCGGCGGTGAGCCTTCAGTTGAAGGCGCTGGAAGAAAAGATGGGCGTCAGCCTGCTGTTCCGCACGACACGCAGCATGGAGTTGACCGATGCGGGCCGGGTTTTGTTCGAATCCGCAGCGCCTGCCTATCGGGACATGGTCTATGCGGTGAAGAAATCTCAGGAGATCGGGAAATCTACCAAGGGAACTTTGCGCCTGAGCCTGTCGCGGGCAGCCTACATCACCTCCGTCGCGCCGGTGCTGGAGAAGTTTCAATCAGACAATCCTGGAATAAATCTGGATCTGTCCCTGAACGAAGAACTGGTCGACATTATTCGGGACGGGTTTCACGCCGGTATCCGCCTCGGGGACGTGCTGTCGTCGGACATGGTCGCGGTGCGTCTGACGCCGCCGCTGACATCCGCTTTTTCCGCGGCTCGTTCCTACCTGGATCGACACGGCCGCCCGCAGCATCCGCGAGACCTTCTGGATCACCGGTGCATCCGCTACAGACTTTCCGCCCCAAACAAGGTTGCCGACTGGCACGTCATCGAGGACGGTCAGGACAAGATCATCGACCCGCCGACACGACTGGTGTTCGATCACATGATGGGCGTGATTCAGGCCGCCCGCGAAGGGCACGGCATTGGCTGGTCGTTGCGGGCAACCGTGGAAGAGTACCTCGCGTCAGGCAGCCTGGAAACGGTGCTTGATCCTTACGCGCGAGAATTGCCGCCGTTCTACCTCTATTATCCAGAGCAGAACAGGCGCGTTGAGTGCCTAAGGCTGTTCATCGACTGCCTGGTCTCGCATCGCGATCAACTGGCTAGGGTCTGTTGAGTATCAGGGCGTGATGCCGGTCCGGATGACCCGGACCGGATCGGCGCCGAAGTCAGCGTCGAGCGTTACGATCCCGTGGTGGGTCATGCCCATGACAATCGGCTTCTTCTTGCGGTCGAGCATGTGGAACAGGACAAAGCCGCCGTCATACTGCACGATGTCGCCAGGCTTCGGCTCGCCGTCGTCCGAGGGCAGCCGTTGCAGGGCCTCCATCGGTTTGACGCCCTTCTGTGCCAGGTCCAGCCGTTGCAGCAGGAATCCTGCAAAGCCTGCAGACCCAAAACCTTCCGCGGGGTTGTCGGCGTCGTTGCCGATGCCCCAGAACACACCGTTCTCGCGATACTGCATCAACTCGCTCAACAGGCGGCCCACCTCCTTTGAGCGGCGGCCCATGACCCGCATCTCGTTGGGGGTAAGCTTGCGCTTGAAGCGCTCGAGATTGATGCCGGCGCGGATGTGGGCGCGGGCTTCGCCCATGCGGCTCGTCAGCACCTGATTGGCCTGCTTGAGCCTCTTTGCTTCTTCCATGGCCTGATCGCGCTGGATCTGGTAGCCGGCGGCTTCATCGGTCTTGGCCGTAAGGCCGTCGTTCAGGGCCTTGATGCGCGCCTGGAGTTCGGCCACCGCGCCGGTTTTCGCCTTGATCTGTGTCTGCTGATCCGTGGTCGCCTTGCCCAGATCGTCGAGTGACGCCAGAAGTTCAGCTTTTTCCGTCTTCAAGGTTGCGTGGGCTTCAGTAAGTGTGACATGAGCGGCTTTCAGGTCCTGGTGTTCCGTCACGATCGTCTGGATCCGCTGGCCAAGTGATTCGTTTTCCTTCGACCGGTTCTCCGTGACTTCGCTCAGCTTGGCGTTTTCGCCGGCAAGCTGTTGCTGCTTGGTACGCACGGCTTCGAGCTCGCCCAGAACCTGTTTCTGGGCTTTTTCAACATCGTCCAGGCTGCCACGCACCTGTTGGAGTTGGGAGTGCTTGTCCCACACGAACCACAAGGCCACCGCCAGCGCCAGACCAAGAACCGCCGTCAGCCAGACGGGGGCGCCTTTGCTGTCAGCCGGTTTTGTGTTCACCGGTTTGGCAGCCGCCGGTTTGGCCGTCGCTGCCGCCGCTGCCACAGTTGTGTCCGCCTTCGTGTCCGCCGTTGTCGCGCCACTGTCGTCGCTTGTCGCATTCACCGGAAAATCCCCCTTCGTTCGCCGCGCTCTGCACATTCCACGCACGGCATCTGACAGAATCTCGCCTGTCCATGCCGTCCCGTCTGTAGAGTGTGCCTCCAGCCTTCGGACCGCCGCCGCTGTCCTCCGTCGACCGCCAATTATGGCGGTGGTGTGATAAGTAGAAAAAACTTCCCCAACATGCAACGCTTGTCTTACCGATCCTGTCGGTTCCTTCGCGTCTGTTGCAAAAATGATAAAGGTCAAAATTCGTGTCCAATGATCGCAAAACCCTGTTGATGGACGCAGCCTCCCGTGGCGTGCGTTATCTCGAGGACCTCAACGACAGGGACGTGGCGGCCTCGCCCGAGGCTGTCAAAAGATTACGCACAGCCCTCGAAGGCAACCTGCCCGACAAGCCCACGCCTGACCGGGAAGCCCTCGCGTTCATCGACGAATTCGGGTCGCCTGCAACCGTCGCCAGCGCCGGCGGACGGTATTTCGGTTTCGTGACCGGCGGCGCCCTGCCGGCGACGCTCTCATCGAACTGGCTCGCCGGGGCGTGGGACCAGAACAGTTTCGGGCATACCAGTTCCCCCGCCACGGCCGTCTTCGAGGAAGCCGCCCTCAGGTGGGCGGGCGAGGCGCTCGGGTTGCCGGCCACGGCTGCCGGCGCGATCGTTACCGGGGCGACCATGGCCAACCTCACCGGTCTTGCCGCTGCCCGGCACCGGGTCCTGGCCAATGTGGGCTGGGACATCGAATGCGACGGTCTGTTCGGCGCGCCGGAAATTACCGTCATCGTCGGCCAGGAGGCCCATGCTTCCCTGATCAAGGTGCTTGCGTTGCTGGGACTGGGCCGGGAACGCGTCATCACTGTGGCAGCCGACGACCAGGGGTGCATGCTGGCCGGCGGCCTGCCGGAGATGTCCGGCCCGACGATCGTGTGCCTGCAGGCCGGCAACGTGAATTCCGGCGCTTTCGATCCGGCGGCAGAGATCGTGCCGCGTGCCCATGACGCCGGCACCTGGGTCCACGTGGACGGCGCCTTCGGCCTCTGGGCCAAGGCCTGTCCGGACTATGCCGGCCTGTGCGACGGTTTTGCCGACGCGGACTCTTGGGCCACCGATGCCCACAAGTGGCTCAACGTGCCCTATGACAGCGGTCTGGCCTTCGTGCGCGACGAGGATGCGCTTCACCGGGCGATGACGATCACCGGCGCCTATCTCCAGCCCAGCGGCTTTCGCGACGCCATCGATTTCACGCCGGAGAGTTCCAGGCGCGCGCGCGGGATCGACGTGTGGACCGCGCTAAAAGTCCTGGGACGCGACGGTCTGGCGGAAATGATCGGGCGCAACTGCCGCCAGGCAGCCTTCCTGGCCGACGGCCTGCGCGCGGCGGGTCTCGAGGTGCTCAACGATGTGGTTCTCAACCAGGTCGTGGTGTCGTTCGGGTCAGATGAGCGGACCCGGTCGGCGATCACAGCGCTGCAGGAAAACGGCGTCTGCTGGTGCGGCGGCACGGCATGGCAGGGCCGCGCGGCGATGCGGATCAGCGTGAGCTCCTGGGCGACAACGCAAGACGACATCGAGCGCAGCCTGGCGGCCATGCTGGCGGTGCATGCGGCTGTGTAGGCGTTTGACGGCCTGACGCAGACGTTTGCGGGTGGCACAATCCCGCATCTGTGCAGCAGCGCTGCTAATTCCGCAAAGCAGGCAGGCCGACGCCGGTGGAGTCGAAGCCACCGTCGGCCGCTATGACCTGCCCTGTGACATAGCTGGCCTTTTCGGAGCAAAGAAAGGCAATGCAATGCGCTATCTCGTTCTCGGTTCCATATCGATTAAGCGGAATCGCGTCGTGGTAGGAGTCAATGATGTCCTGAGTGTGCACGGCCATGGCAAGTTTCGTTCTGACCGGCCCTGGACATACACAGTTTGAGCGGACGCCAGACTCTCCCAGCTCTGCTGCCTGCTGCTTGGTCAGTTGAATGACGGCAGCCTTCGAGGTGCCGTATGCCACCCGTAACGTGGATGCGCGAAGGCCGGAAATGGACGCTATGTTCACGATACAGCCTTTGGCCGTTTTCAAAGCGGGCATGGCTGCCTGGGACACAAGGAATGTGCCGTCCAGATTGGTATCCATAACCGTACGCCACCGCTCGAAATCGGTTTCGCCTATCGGTCCGAAATCTGCCACGCCCGCGTTGTTGACGACGGCATCTATCCGCCCAAACGACGACAGCACGTCCTCGGTCATCTGATCAACCTGGTCAGGTCTGGAGATGTCGTACTCGAAGGCCTTGCCATTCTTCACGTCGCCCAATGCCCGGCGGAGTTCATCGCCATCGCGATCCACCATGGCGACGTGCCACCCTTCGTCAGACATCAGTTTTGCCGTGGCGAGTCCAATCCCGCGAGCAGCGCCTGTAATCAGTGTGAGTTTTCTGTCCATGGACTTCAACTAAACATGAATTTCGTTTGAGGCAAGATTGGTGTTTAACTCCCGGCGGTCACTCAAACAGCAGCGGACGCTTGCCGGTCCGTGGTTCCGTCAATCGCAACAAAAAGACTGGTAGCAGCCATTGGCACTAGCTCCTCGTGCGCAGGTTTGTGAATTTACTACCGTTGGTGATCCGACTGCGGACAAATTATGCTGGAAGGTCCGTTCTACCCCTCCCTTTCACCGTCTATCGTGAGTAACGCTAACTGCCGTTTTTGACCCAGGCTGTGTAAAAACGTGAGTCGTGATAGAATCCCTTGATGTTGGTTACGAGGGATAGCGATGAAGCGTTTCATTGAAGGTGAAGACCGTAGCCAGATCACATTATTTCCCGAACGCTTGGAAGATTACGTTGCCGATGACAACCCGGTGCGGGTTGTTGAAGCCTTTGTTGCCGGGCTTGATCTATTCGGCCTTGGATTTAGGCGAGTTGCCCCCAGTATCACGGGCCGTCCTGGCTACCATCCTTCAGTTTTGCTGAAGCTTCATATTTATGGCTATCTCAACCGGGTTCAGTCGAGCCGCCGCCTTGAACGGGAAGCGGCCCGCAACGTTGAGGTGATGTGGTTGATCGGCAGGTTGGTGCCGGATCACAAAACCATCGCCGACTTTCGCAAAGATAATGGCCGGGGCATCCGCAAGGCCTGTGTCCAGTTTGTTGCCTTGTGCCGTCAGTTCGGTTTGTTGGCGGACGCCAGCGTTGCCATTGACGGCGCCAAGTTCAAAGCGGTCAACACCCGAGACAGGAACTTTACGAAGGGTAAGTTGAAGCGTCGCATGGCGCAGATTGAGGACAGCGTTGCGCGGTATCTTGGGCAGCTGGATAGCGCCGACCGGCAGGAGCCGTCCTTGGCGAGGACGACAAAGATCGAACATTTGAACGATAAGATTGCCAAATTGAGTGCAGAGATGGATCGCCTGGCGGAAGTCGAAAAGGAGATGTTGTCGCGACCGGAGCAACAGATATCAGAGACTGACCCCGATGCACGCTCCATGGCCACGAGTGGCAGAGGCTCAGGCATGGTCGGTTACAACGTACAATCCGCAGTGGATGCCGAGCATCATTTGATTGTCACACACGAGGTCATGAACGTCGGTACCGACAAGTCGCTGTTGTCGCATATGAGCAAACGAACAAAGGCGGCTTTGGCAACCGACACACTGGATGTCGTTGCCGACCGTGGTTACTACAAGAGTGAAGAGATTCTGGATTGCAATAAGGCCGGGATCACGGTCACGCTCCCCAAACCACAGACATCGAATAACAAAGCCAAGGGTCTTTTCGTAAAGCCCGACTTCGTCTATCTGGCCGATGAGGACATTTATCGTTGCCCTGCTGGTGAACATCTGAGCTACCGCTTCTCACGCGAAGAGCAAGGGCTGATGGTACGCCGCTACTGGACCAACGCCTGCCCGAATTGCGCCATCAAGGATCAATGCACCTCTGGTAAGGAGCGCCGAATTAGACGCTGGGAACACGAACAAGTTCTGGACGCCGTCCAACAACGGCTTGATGAACACCCCGAGAAGATGCGCCAGCGGCGCGAGACGGTTGAGCACCCCTTCGGCACCATCAAGTGCTGGATGGGCTATACACACTTCCAGATGAAGACGTTGAAACATGTCGGCACCGAGATGGCGCTGCACGTGCTGGCTTACAATCTCAAACGCGTCATGAAGATTATGGGTATCGCTCCGCTGATCGTGGCGATGCAGGCGGCATAGGCCCCATCAGCCTTCATTTGCGCCCCTAAATTACCACCAAATCCGCCCATCAGGCCGTTTTCAACGCACTGAACCGCAAATAGCAGAAAAACCAATCCTTTTGGCCATCCGAACACCCAGACCGGATAAACCGTGATATCGGCCAGCGTTTTTACACAGCCTGGACCCACTGCAGACATGCGTGAACAAACAGTTGGTGTACCTTGGCATACCGCAATAACGGTACGGTGCAGTTAGATAACTGAACCGCCCCGGGATTGTCGGAGGCTCCAACTCTTGAGTAAATGGAGTCATCATGAGCAAGACAACGAACAAGTTTTCATCTGAAGTACGTGCCCGGGCGGTGCGGATGGTATTGGATCACGAGGGCGAGCATCCCTCG
>JAJFHC010000221.1 GCA_021775835.1 Hyphomicrobiales bacterium
GAATTAGATTCTGTCCCCACCATGTCCCAAACTCAACGATGATCCCTGGTTGATTGAGAATGAGGCGATAGGCTTCGTTGACGAACAGTATCTTCGTGAGCGCCGAGCTTCTCATAAACAAACCTAAGCATATGAGTAGCTCTTCATCAGGGATTGGACGATCTCGAAACAACTGATATAGCAATTCGCGATGTGCTAATTGCTGTTCATTCGCCTTGGTTTCCATCTTGTAGCCAAGGTCTCGTTTTTCATTCATAAAGACATCTCTCACTGCATTTTTATATTTTGAAATACATTTTCTTCAAAGCGCGCGCGCGCCGGTCATCTGCCTGAAAGATGTCGGCCGTTGGGCCAAGAGCGATCCCTCCGTCAGGCACATTGGCCGAGACCGCGGCTCCCATGCCGACAAAGCAATCATCACCTATCTCGCTAAAATCCTTGAGCATCGAATTTACGCCGAAGAAACACCGTTTGCCAATTGTGCAATGCCCGCTGATCACAACATGTGAAGATACATAGGTGTGGTCGTCGATAACGCTGCCATGTCCCAAGTGGTTGCCGGACCAGATCATGACATTGTTGCCGATTCGGACATTGGGCTGGATTGTTTGATTCTCCAGTATGAAACAATTGTCGCCGTGAACAATGTCGGGCCAATCAACGGATTTAGAACAGACATATGAGGCGAGACGGTACCCCGCGGCTTTGGCTGCGTCATACTTCTTCTGCCTGAGTTGGTTCAACTTCGCGTAAGATAAAGCGACGTGCATGTCATGTTGGGCCGGTGGAAAGCGTTCAGCAATCTTGCTGAACGGAACCACCGGCAAATCCAGCTTCTTGCCTTGAGCAACAAACTCATCATCCACGGTGAACGCGACAACACTGTAATCGCTGTCATTCTCAAAATAGAAATACGCTAGCTCGGCTATTTCTGCAGAACCGAATATAATCAGAGGGCGCGTCATGTTGGCTATCTCTTAAAATCCAGAATATCCCAGGTCACGGGCTGATCCTTTATGACAGCCATGGACAAACTAGCACCTTCGACAACAGGCGCATAGCGGGCACGAAGACCCACAGCCGGGCGTTTGGTAACCAGATCCGCTTTGGACAATACCTCCCCTTTGGTCATATCACGACCGACATAAAGACCGTCCCGGCGTCCGAGTTCACGCTCCTTGGGTAGCAGTTCCTTGAGTGGCGAACCCAAACACTGATAAGCCTCGCGCACGGCTGAGATGTAAGACGTCAACTCCTCAGGTTCGAGCGCATAAAAATGGTCCGGACCCTCACTGCTGCGATCCAGGGTAAAGTGTTTCTCAAGAATTGATGCACCTAGACCCACTGCCGTGATCGCTGCGGTTTGGCCAAGTGTGTGATCGGAAAATCCTACGGGACAGTCGAAACGCGTTGCAAACGAACTAATTACACGCAGGTTTGCAAGTTCAATCGGCAGCGGGTACATCGCCCCGCACTGCATCAGGACAACCTGCTCGTTGCCCGCGCCTAGACAGACGTTTATTGCTTCCTCCACATCGACGAAGTCGCACATGCCGGTAGAAATTATGACGGGTTTCCCTTTTGACGCCACGTAGTGCACAAACGGCAGATCGGTGGTCTCTGATGAGGCAATTTTATGCGCGGGAGTTCCCGCCGCTTCCAGAACATCGACCGACTGTCTGTCGAATGCGGATGCCATGAAATGCACGCCACAGTTTCTTGCATGCTTTTCAAGCTCTGGAATCCAGTCAGGGTCAAGTTCTATCGACTTGAAGATATCATAGAGTTCCCCACCGTCAGGATACAGAAAGTTCGCCCGAAACAATTGAAATTTGACAGCGTTTGCGCCAGCGTCGGCGGCCACATCGATCATTGTGCGGGCGGAATCCAAGCTTTGGTTGAAGTTTGACCCGACTTCGGCAATGACATATGGCGCGTCAGCGACATCGACAGGTATACCTGCAATCGTTAACTTGTTTTTTGGCAAGATAGATCCTTCACGAGTTTAGCAACGAGACGCTGCGCACCACCACCGTCAACCAGATTCCTGCCTGCGGCGGCCAATTTGGTTCTAAGATTCTTGTCGTCCAGAAGCCGTTTAGTTTGGTCGGCGATCGAGTTCAATGTTGGACCAGCACCCAAATCCACAACGGATCCCATTTCAGAAAATGATTGGTTGCTGGTCGCATGTAAAGCATCAATCGAAAAAAGTAGTGTCGGCGTACCGGTTGCGGCAAGCTCATATTTTGTCAGGCCAGATGCGGCAACCGCCAAGTCGCACCACAGCATGTGTTCCATTAGGGAAACAGGAGCGTCGACCAACATCACATTATGCCTCGATTCAGCGGCGAGTTTTCCGACCATGTCCTTCAAGTCAGGACAAAAAAACGGCCCGATGATAATTCGCAGATCAAGCGGCCTGCTAATCAGATTGAGACCAGAGATTATGACAGGTGTCCATTCCATTGGATCACTGCCACCGCAAGTCACCAGGACCCGTTTGGGAAGGGCCCGTTGCAGTTGCTTTGGCGGGTTAAAATACTCAGGAGGCAAGAGTGCGTAATCTGAACCCAATAGTTGATATCGGCCGACACGGCCAGCTGATGTGCGGTCCGAATTTGAGAGGACATATGGTAGCACCAGAACATCGATGGGTATTTCGGGGGTACGCACAGCGAGAGATAGATCACCTAGCGAGTCAATTGCCGCGATCGTGGAGGCGAAAGGGCGCAATACTTCAAAGACTTCAGTTGGGTTGTCTACGGCAAAGAACTTGGAGTGGACAACGTCGACAATCACGACATCAGCCTGCTTCGCAGCCTTCGCTAACGCTGCGCGAATTTGGGAGTCTGTCGTCGGTCCAAGAGGCGC
This sequence comes from Hyphomicrobiales bacterium, assembly GCA_021775835.1. The sequence continues at coordinate 2,872 of JAJFHC010000221.1, forward strand.
CATAGCGTAATTAGAACCACACAACTTAAGATGTTTTGACGCAAATTCATCACCAAAAACGAAAAATTTACACGAAACATTGGCATCCGTCGCTTCCGCAATCGAAAGGCAGCGGTTTAGATGACCCAAACCGACGGTGTTGCTGGCAAGGGTGACGAAGAGGAGCTTGATGGGTGATGCGGTAACCATAGCGGCGGGTCAATTCAGGCGCTTGAAACCGGAATGGCATATTGGCCCTTTCAGAAGGCCGTGAATATCCCGTCCATCTTCGCATTCCTTGATCACGCGAAAAACTGGATCCAGCGCTTCGAAGTACCCGTCCAATATCGTTGCTGAATGCTCCGTGCACGAAAACACCACATTGCTTGCTAAGTAACCTTTGGCCAACATCTCTTGCGTAACAAAGGTCTTATACGCTAGGGCTGACGGTCCATCAAAATTGAATGCAGTAATTGCTGGAATCCCACTGCCGTTCAATGATAGCCCATGTTTTTGGGCTAGAACCTTCCAATGGGTTGCAATTTCATTGCCAGTCGCTGTGATCTGCTCCCAGGATTTTGTTTGTTCCATAATTTCAAGGGTTTTCAAAGCCGCCGCCGGACCGATACGTTCGGTCCAGAAAGTGCTTGAGATAAAAGTGGATTGCGCAGCTTCCATTACTTCGCGTCGACCGATAACACTTGTAATTGCATAGCCGTTTCCCAGAGCCTTACCAAAAACGGCGAGATCCGGTTCGACACCATATTTCTTGTGCAACCCCCCAAAAGTCTCGCGAAAACCCGACGTGCATTCGTCGAAGATCAGAACGACGTTGTTCTTGGTTGCAAGGTCGCGAACTTTTTGAAGAAAATTGTCTTTAGGTCCGTCATTGCGGGAAACTTCCATCTTGATAACACCGATGTCGTGATTCTTGACGAGGGATTTCAATTCGTCGAAACGATTGTAGTTAAATGGTAAAACCGAACCTGAGAGGTCTTGTGGTACACCCTTTGGTTCGAGGCCGGGCAGCAAATGGCCCGCCAATGTATGATCGTCGCCCAGGTTTGCTGCAAGGTACCAATCATGCCAACCATGATAGCCGCAAAACGCCACCTTATCCTTCCCGCTTGCCGCTCTGGCAATGCGGATAGCAATAGCATTCGCTTCTCCACCCGATCTCGCAAAACGCACCATATCTGCCCAAGGGTGTATAGTGATGAGTCTTTCAGCTAGGTAGACTTCTTCAGGACAATTAAAGGTCGACATATTGCCCGACGAAACAACCTCCGCTACGGCAGCATCGACTTCCGGATGGCCGTAACCAAGAGTATTAGTTCCGATTCCCATGATCGACATGTCCGTGTAAGCAGTGCCATCGAGATCCCACACGGTGCATCCCTTGGCTTTGCTGAAATAAGAGGGCCACGCGTCGGGAAGAAACATTTCAGAGCGCTTGGAAAGCAACATGTTGCCCCCTGGAATGATTCGCTTCGCGCGCTGCCAGAGTTTTTGGCCCTTTTTTTCAATCATGAGTTTTTTCATATCCAATGTTCTTGACCACATGACACCTGGTTGATGACCGTGCACCTACGGTGAAATTGCATCGATTGCTATAAGTTTGCCCAGTTTGATGGATTGACCAACGCGTCTGCTTCGCAAGCCAGATCGGGCAGGGTAGACGGCGATCGTCTGGCAACTGATGTCAAGATTTGCTGCAGTTGATTTACACTGTCCACCCCAACCAGGACGCGATCGACTTCTGTAAAAGAAAGCGGGAATGCTAGGCTCGCCTGCAGAGCGGTTTCCTGCCGGTCATGCAACCAATGATGCCAGTCGTCCCAGATATCGTTCCAGCGGGCAAACTTTGCTGGGATAAAATGCCTTGGCAACAGCAACAGACCTTGCAAAAAGGTGGATCGAGTGTGAATTTCGACGCCTTTGTCTTTCAATCGAAACAACCAACCACTTTTGCTGAAACGTTGGTCGACAAGGTTTAAGGGAGCCTGCACGATATCAAATCTGTAATTCGTCAATAAACAACTTAGCATCTCGGGATTGTAAATTGACACTCCGATCTTACTGACCAGTGTTGCCTCCTTTAGGGATTGAAGCGCTCGAAATAGAGTTTTTCCGTCTTTTTCAAGGAGATCTAGCGGGCGATGTAAAAGCAAGCTATCAACTCTCGGCACATTCAGCCGGAGAAGGGACAATCTAATCTCTTCCACGACCCAGTCTTGCACGTTTGTTGCTTCTGCAGGAAGCCGAGGTAGTTTCGTAACGAGATTGAAACCTTGCGTTCCGATCTCACCGAGACAACTCTCACTGTTACCATATCCCATTGCCGTATCTATGGTGTCCATGCCGGCGGCAGCAGCCATTTGGACAATCTTGGTTGCGCCGGCGTAAGATATTTGGCCATTTTGATTGGCAATACCATAGTCCATGCCGAATTGCACCGTCCCCAATGCAAGTCGAGATACACGTGGCTCTTGCTTTTGGGGGGGGTGGTTCATTGTAGTGCTGCTTGGAGTGCTACTACAACTTCGCATTGCTGGTCGTCGCTCAGTGCAGGAAACATTGGCAGGCTGATCGCTTCAGCATAATAACGTTCTGCATTTGGGAAGTCGCCCTTCTGGAACCCCAATTCCTGATAGTATGGCTGAGTGTGCACCGGTATATAGTGTAGATTTACGCCAATGCCGAGTTCTCTAAGGCTTTCAAACACTTGTCGGTGCGTCTTGTGAATTGCATCCAGCTCTAAGCGGATTATGTATAGGTGGTAAGCCGAGTAGCTGCCTTGGTGTGGTTTTTGTTGCTGAATCGGGAGGCCAGAGAGAAGACTTTCGTAGCGGTCGGCAATTTCGTGTCGGCGCGCAACATAGGAATTCAACCTGTCCATTTGACTGATGCCAAGCGCCGCCTGCAAATCCGTCATGCGGTAGTTGAATCCAAGTGCAACTTGCTCGTAATACCACGGACCATCGAAGTGTTTTGACATAGCGTTTTTATCACGAGTAACACCATGGCTACGATAGAGTGCCATGCGAGCAGCGAATTCCTGGCTATTAGTGAGTGCGATTCCACCTTCCGCCGTAGTCACAATTTTAACCGGATGAAAGCTGAAAACTGTAACGTCACTATACTGGCAATTCCCCACTGACTCACCTTGATAACGTCCGCCAATCGCATGAGATGCATCTTCAATAACGTGAAACTGATATTTTTCGGACAAGGTGTGAATGGCCTGCATATCACATGATTGACCGCACAAATGCACCGGAACGACGACTTTGGGCAACCGGCCTTCACGTTCGGCGTTAATCAACTTGTCTTCCAGCGCATTGGGGCAGAGGTTGAATGTGTCCGGATCAATGTCAACAAAATCAACCTTCGCGCCGCAGTAGAGACCACAATTGGCCGAGGCAACGAATGTTATAGGAGACGTCCACAGCCAATCGCCGGGTCCCAGGCCAAGGGCTAGGCATGCGATATGCAACGCCGAGGTGGCGCTGTTGACAGCGATGGCATGATCTGCACTGCAATATTGCGCTATTTTTGTCTCGAAGAGAGGGACCTGAGGACCCTGAGTCAGGAAATCTGACGTCAGCACGTCGACCACAGCATCAACATCTGCTTGTGTCACATCCTGTCGACCATACGGAATCATTTCAGATTCGGCCGATCTTGCAGTTGTTATCGTATACCCAACTATGGAGTTGCTCGATTGTCATCCATTCTGGATTGTTATTGGAGACATAGGTGAATTCGTCTTCGACCTTTTTGCCCTCTCCAATGCGGGCCGGATCGGCATGCCAACTGTGAATGGAGGGTAGTATTTTGAAATGGCCGGGATACTCATGGGTGTAGCGTGCATCTTCCGGGCCGATCATCTGTTCGTGTAGCTTTTCGCCTGGCCGTATGCCAACGATTTCATGGGCTGAACTTGGAGCCACTGCGCGAGCAATATCGACAATATTCATGGAGGGACATTTTTTCACATAGATTTCACCACCCACCATGTCCTCAAAAGCATGCCAGACCAATTCTACGCCTTGTTCAAGTGTAATCATAAAGCGGGTCATCCGTTCATCCGTAATCGGAATTCTGACATCTCCCTGCTTAGCTAAGTTCAAAAAGAATGGGATGACAGAGCCACGGGAGCCCATGACGTTTCCATATCGAACCACACCAAAACTTGTCTTGTGAAAGCCAGTATAGGCATTTCCCGCTACAAACAATTTGTCCGATGCGAGTTTGGTGGCGCCGTACAAATTTGCTGGGTTACTCGCCTTATCGGTCGACAAGGCAACTACTCTTTTGACGCCCCGGTCGATCGCTGCATCGATCAAGTTCATCGCGCCGTTGATGTTAGTCTTGATGCATTCAAACGGGTTGTACTCGGCCGTCGGTACGATTTTTGTGGCGGCCGCGTGTACGACATAATCAATACCATCGAGCGCCCGAACCAACCTGTCCTTGTCGCGCACATCGCCAATAAAGAACCGGACGCGATCATCGTCGGCAAAAAGCTTCGCCATTTCCCATTGTTTCATCTCGTCGCGCGAGAAGATGACCAATCGGCGTGGGTCGTATTTCTCCAGCGTCATCGGCACGAATGTATTGCCAAACGAGCCAGTCCCGCCGGTGACGAGGATAGAGGAATTTTTAAGCATCAATTTATGGTAATTTTCATTGAGTGACGGAGTTCAGCTATCTGGCAACTTACAATGGTATCGTTTGGCCGTGAATGCGCCATTTAGGCAGCTTAATAATCATCAGCGACATTCTTGCCTAGCCCAGTAGCGGCGACAATGTTGATTTGTAACAAAAATCTCGGATGTACACCTGAAATTACATTGGAATCACAACTGCCGCTTGGACATACACTCGGTGTAGGTCCATTCGTGAACATCCTTCTGCCTAGGCGGCGAACACATGCCGAAATTTCAATCACGAACTGTTAGCCTAACTGCCGCCTGTCTGGAAGCCCCATTGTCTGAATTCGATACCTAATCTCATCATGTTGGTTGCAAGAATAATTAGGGGGATTGTCAGGGTGTGAGTAAGTGTATGTGAATCACATATCCAGAGGTCGCAAAATAAGAATC
>JAJFHC010000222.1 GCA_021775835.1 Hyphomicrobiales bacterium
CGGCCCTCGCATTTGAACGCCGACCACATGCCATTCTTGAGAATACGGGTTTGCGGTTCAAGAAAAACCGGATTTTGGGTTCATTTGTCACGTGTCGCGTGGCCCGGCGTTAAATCGGGTCCCGCAGAGCGTGACTTCTCACGTGACTTTACAATGATGGAGTCACGCCATTTTATGGATGAATTGAAAATGCCGATTGCAAGGGGACCGATTTAACCGGGTTCATTTTGCGTTTGAAAGCATCAAGCCCTTTTGTTTCCGAACCACCATCACATATATGGTCGAAACCACGACGTTGAAGTATCTGCGCCATGGAGAGATAGGTGAACTCATGGGTTCCTTTGCCTGCGGTGGACATGCCGCACAAGGCATTGGCCAGCCCGGTGGGAGCACTGGTCTCCTCCCATATAAGAAAGCCTACTGGCGTGTCGCCCTCATGCACGATGATGGCATGAAGCGGCAGGTCAGTTTCAGCCATCAGAGATACAAGCTTGCGCGCCGGTGTTGTCATCACATCGTTCATATCGTTCTGCGTGCTTTTCTCCTGAACCCAGGCATCCGTTAGCTTCACAATTGTCTGTCTGTCGTCCGAGGTTGTCGCAAGTCTGGCGGTGAGATTCCGATCACGCGCCAGATTGACACCGTGCCGGAAATTTCGAAACTGTCTGCCCGCATGCTCGACAATCCGGCGGGTGGAATAAGTTTGTACCGGATACTTCCAGTCCAGGAGTTTCTCGGTGCGAACTGCAAAATATCCACTTGCCTGCGCCCACGTGAGGATCAGGTGATCCTGTGCGCTCATCCGCGCGAGCTGAATTTTATGGGCAGATAGTCTGGGGTCCTGAACAGCCTCTTTCAACAGCCTGGAGGGCTCCGCCCCCATGGGCGGGAATAGCAACAAATGACCGGCCGCGTTCGGGTGTGCCGCGATTAGCAGGAATGACCCACCGTTGGAATAACGCCACAGGCCGTTACGCCCGGTCATGGCATAATAGGATGGCGATACCGAATAGCCGTCTTCACGGGGCCAGTGCGACAGGAGACGAGCAAGAAACCCAAGATCGGTTTGATCGACCCGCTCCAGTGTATTGGGATGAAAATCAAAATTCTTTTCCTCAGCAATTCGTGCGGTGCGTATCGTCATGATCCACCGCTCTGCCCCTCAATGGGCGTGGCGCGTTTCCATAGCGCATGGAACATCGCCCGAAACGTCTGCGCCATATGCCGATCTTTCAGGATTGTAACCCTTTGAGGGTGCCAGTTGATGATCGCCAGCTTGTCGGCATAAAGATGATGAGGTGCGGCACTAAAATCCACCTCCGACAGGGAGCGGTGCCAGTGTGCGGGGGCGATCAGATTGGTATCGCCGTCCTCAATGAGGATCTTCTCGGTGATGCCGGCTGTCTGAAGCCGCTCTATATGCCGATGAACATAGCCGGTCAGTGCTTCATCATTATCATCGGGTTCCGACAACCCAGATATCAACACCTCGCCGCCCTTGTCTTTCAGTGTGTGATAAATGTCCTCCATCATGTCGATGACGGCGTTTTCACCTTCGAGAATGGTAATGACATCCTTGCGCCACTCCACCCCGCCATTTTGAGTAAAGGCGACACCTGCCAGATCGAACGCCCGAACAATACAGCCCATTGTGCGTCTGGCGGGGCTGCTTCCATCCTCCTTCTCGAAACTGACAATCGACGGCCCGGTGACGCCGCTCCGCTCGACCAGTTCGGTTTGTTTCCAGTTCAGGAGTGCACGCGCAGCGCGGCATTGGTCGGGGGTGATGTTTATATTTTTCATGGTTATTCAGGTCGAAATTTATGTATTTATAAAAATGTATTTAGTATTACTTAAATATTAACTATTCTTTAATCATATATCTGTAGAAAATACAACATATTTCATACATTTACATATTACGGAGTTATTATCATGAGTATTACTAAAGTAAATAGACATCAGAAAACTGACCTTGAAACCCTGCGTGATGAACTGGAAGAACGCTACGGCCCGGCGGCAGCGCAGGAAATCGTTGATCAGATCGAAAAGGCCGCCAATAGCGGGCGCACGCCTGATTGCCTGCTGGTCAAAGCCTTGTGCGATATGAAAGTGCTGTTTCGGAGTGAGGCGCAGGAACTGGCTAAATCACTGCGCAATCAGCGCAAAGCATCATATCCAGACGATATCAAGGTCACGCCGATCTCCAGGCCCATTCAGGAAGCCGAATTCAGGCATATCTTCCGCCTGTACTGGATCAGCATGAAACTGTTTTATCCTTGGTACGACCAAGCACTGGCTGACGCCGAAAAACCACTTTTCCCCAAAACTTCCCCGCAAATGTCGGGCACTCCCCTGTGCCTGGCGTTTGCCGCCTGATCTTGGAGCATTCGCCGTGGGGGATAAAATGCACAAACGAAAACGGGACAAATTCTATGTGGAGCTGGGATTTCGGGTTTATCAGAATAGATTGCTCAAGTGTGCCACCCAGGAAGAGTTGGGAGAACGCCTTGGCGTCTCGAAACAGACCGTCCAGCGTTATGAATGCGGTGAAATTCACATGCCGCCGGAAGCCATATTCAAGTGCGCGAAGGCGCTCGGGGTTTCTGTCGGGCATTTGTACGGCGAAGACCACCATCAAACTGCCCACCACGCAAACGTGAACCGTATGAGCCTGACTGTGGCGGCGGAGATAATGAAACTGCCCGATGATAATATCCGAAAGGGCTTTTACATGCTGGCTACCTCGATCAACCGTGCATTCGATCAGGATGAAACCGGTCAGCAAAATGCATGCATGGAGGATTAGGCCGTTTCGGCCCTTTGCTGCCGTTCATTTCTGGCGCAGCGAAAGCCAGCATTGAGCCGATTGTGTTGAATGCTGCAGTCATCATGAATGGCGGCTTTCGGGTTTAAGTTACAGCAATTGCCTCGATTTCGAGCAACCACTCCTCGTCAAAGATGTCGCATATAATGACGGTCAAAGCAGGCTCGCGCTCGCCAAGAACCTCTTTTCTCACGGTAGAATTTTCTGCCCGGTCTTTTCGACTGGCGAGGAAGGTTGTGTGCTTGACGATGTTATCCAGACTCATATCCGCCGAACGAAGCTGTGCCTCTACGTTGGCCCAGGCTTGACGCGCTTGGTCGCTGAAATCTTTCGGCACAGTGCCATCCGGTGCAACTGGTATCTGACCACTAACATATACTGTGCGCGTCGCATTACGCACCTCTACGGCTTGTGAGTATCTCGACTTCAGGTCGTGGCTGTCGGGAGCATTAATCAATCTAGTATTCATATCTTTGTACTTTCATTTCTGATATGAATATCATTACGCACTTGGCACTAATGTGTAAAATGAAATTAGGCAAAGTGACAAAAATACGAATGAGATTCACATTTAGAAGTAAGGGCGCTGAGCTTGGACCGTTTTGACAGAATGATATTAGGCGCTTTGATTGAAGACGCGGGCGTTGCCTATGAGGCGCTTGGTCAAAAAGTTGGGTTGTCGGCACCGGCAGTTCACGCGCGAGTCAAAAAGCTTCGTGAAAATGGCGCAATTGAGCGCTCGACGCTGAAGGTGAGCCCCTTCGCAGTAGGAAAGCCGTTTCTAGCCTTCGTTTTTGTCGATTTCTCGGGTTGGGGAAAGTCCAAGAAGTTGATGGAGATCGAGCGGTTCCCCGAAGTCGAGGAGATTCACTCCGTTGCGGGCGACAGCGGACTATTAATCAAAGTAAGAACGCATGACGCGCACTCGTTAGAACTGTTCTTGGCGGAGTTGTATCAATTTGGCGGGGTCCGAACGACAAAGAGCTACATCGTGCTTTCAACTTTTCTTGAACGCGGCACTCAAGCGGATGTAACCGAAAGCTGGTCTGGCGATTTGTTGCCTGAGTAACAAGTATGAGTTAGCGGTCATTCAATTGATGAACGTGGAGGTCGGTTTTGTCCGCATAGTCGACGTTGATGCAAAATGCAGCGAAGGTCCGTTTTCCCCCCAATCCAGTCCTTAAGGTGTGCGCTCGGCATAGCCGCTGTGGGGACAAATCAGCAGTGATTTCGGTCATCTAATCGGAACTCTACAAAATTCTAGATTGAGAATTCGCGGTCCAATACTGAACTTGATTTCGGTTGGTCAGAGCCATCCATTCTCGAAGCCGGACTTGCCGGCACGGAAAACGCGCCCTTCAATTTCGGAGCAACTTCGGCATTGTCGAAACCTGGAACATGCGCTTTCACAGATGGTGGCATTGCCTCGGCAAGTTCAGCGTCCAGTTCATCCAACTCGGATTTGGAGATTTCTCCGTCGGCGATTTTTTCACGCACCGCGTCCACTTTCTCCTGGAACTCTATGATATCCGTCCTTTCCGCCTCCAACTTTAGTTTTTCTTGAAGAAGCGGTTGGTACGTTTCCCACGTGGGTTTGTCCGAGGAAATTGCATCAAAGTCGAGTTCATCGGAGCTAACTTCAGCACCACTCTCATCGAAGACTTGGCTACCGTCTTCGGTCTTGAACACACGGCGCCCATCCTCCATGACATACGCTCGGTCCAGTAAAAGCTGGATTTGAATGTTGATAGCGTCAAGCTGCTCCTGATTGAGCATGAGCGCCTGGACTGTTACCTCATCATAGACGTCGAGTTTGGCTTCGAATTTTTCGATCTGAATTGCCGTTGCGATTACAGTCTCTGCCGCGAATGCAAGGAAATCGTCCTCAAGTTTATCGGCAACTTCGTCGCGGCGTTCCTGAATCTGCCGTGCTTTGATGAACCAGCGCTGTTGCCGCAACCACTCTGAATGGCGGCGGTGATCATCACTTCCAAAATGCTCACCCAACTGAATCATCTATGCTCCACAGTCCTTCTTTATCAATACGTACAACAGTCCGCCTACTGGCTTGTCTGGATGCCGTTCGAGCCAGGTCATTGTGCGATTGAAATTCCTTTTGTCGCCTTGGTAATACCAATCATAAATGCACTTCATTCCTGTCTTGTCCGGCTTGTCTTTGGTCCATCTGGCGAAAGCCAGCCCTTCGACAACACCTGCGATATAATTCCATCTTTGGTCAGGATTCATCTTGCCAATGACATCTCCTGCAGTTTGCGCCTCGACTTGTCGCGAGTCCACGCACCCAAGCATCACTCCAAGTATTATTATGGATAATTGTTGATATTTACTTAATTTCAACGATTTTTTAACACACATAAACGTTCGTTTATGCGATATTTTACTTGGACGACTCGTTTTTGCTATAATTATTGGAGAATAGCGGTTTATCAAGGGTTTAGCTGATTGGTGTGTTCGGCAAATCCGACCGAAAGACCTCAACGCCGAAAGGAACGATTTTGTCGCATACGGACGTATTCCAGTCAGGCGCTAAGGCATTGAAACAACATGAGAATAGGATACCTACGCGTCAGTACTGAGGAACAGAGGCCGCATCGGCAAGTCGATGGACTTGGGCCTGTTTGCGATGAGCTTCATGTTGAAAGACTTTCAGCGGTTGCAAAGAAACGGCCTGTATTCGATGCCGTTTTGGGCAAACTGGCCCGTGGTGACACGTTGGTCGTTTGGGACCTGGACCGAGCGTTCCGGTCTACTGTCGATGCCATTACCCAGGCCGAACGGCTTCGTGAGCGCGGGATAGAGTTTCAGATCGTGACACTTGGCGTTGACACGGCCACGGCTGATGGCAAGCTGGTCTATACCGTCATCGCCGCTATGGCTGAATATGAACGAAGCCGTTTGTCCGAACGCACCAAACAAGGACTGGACGCCGCCCGCAAGCGAGGCAAGCGGCTTGGCCGTCCGCCAAAAATGAGCAAGGCGCAAGTGTTGGCAGCACAGCAGAAACTTGCCAACAAGGAAGCAACCATAACTGAAATTGCCGCCCTCAACGGAGTGAACCCATGGACTGTTACTCGCTCCATTCGGCGGCTGGAAAAAACGGTATGAATTAGTCATACCGTTATGATATACTGGTGTCGAAAGGAGGTTTATCATGTCAGGAACCGATAAACGCACATTCAGTCTGCCACGCGAACATTCAACCTTCATCGACGCCAAGGTAAAGTCGGGGGGGTATGCCAGCGGCAGCGAAGTTGTCCGTGCAGGATTGCGCGCTCTGCAGGAACGCGATGAGGCCGTTGAACGCTGGCTGAAAGAAGAGGTCGCGCCGACTTATGACGCCATGGTGGACGGGGAAGAACAAACTCTGCCCGTCGGTGATGTCTTCGATGAGATTCGGGCTCGTCATTCGGACGCCAAAGGGAAAGCGTGAAGCGCCGCGCCGTTGAAATCTCAAGCGCCGCCAGAGGCGATCTGATTGCGCTTTATGACTGGATCGCGGACGCCGCCAACCCGGCAACGGCGCTGGCCTACATTGAACGGCTGGAAACTTACTGCCACGGATTTGATCTGGCTTCCGAACGCGGGTCTTTGCGCGGGAACATTCGCCCTGGCCTTCGCATTGTCGAGTTTGAGCGGCGCGTCACGATTGCCTTTGTGGTCGAAGAGACTCGCGTCGTAGTCTTGCGTGTCTTATACGGCGGACAAAACTGGACTGATACTCTTCAATAGACAGCGTTGTCTGTCCTTCAAAATCCGACAAGCGCGCCGCCGGACAACCGAATTGTCAGGCGGCGATTTTTTTGAGACTCCATCCGCCCAAGGTTTGAGCCTTGAGCGGATCGGTGTGATGATCTTCAAGTGCGGTAGTGCTTCTTGACATCTTTCCAGCGGTCGATGGCCTCGATATCATCGCGCTTGGTGTAGGCCGCGCATGGAAAGTTCATGTATCGCGGTTGCCAATTGCCGCTATCGGCTTTCTTGCCTTTGCGGGTGCCATTCAGACAATCACGAATGATCTTCTTCTGAACCTTGGCCGTTGACGATACATGAGCATCTGACGTGGTCTTTCCTGCCACTTCCTTGACGCAAGCGTTGATCGCTTCCTTGTCTTTGAGCAGATCGAGAAAGGTTTCATCGACCTGCCAATGATTGGCCATATCGACACTCAGCAATGAACCGAGCGCCTCCACCAATGCCGAACCGCTACCAAGTGTTTCTGCAACGACAAATGTCAGGATCATATTGACGCTGGCATCATCCAGTTCCAATAGCTTGGCAAAGACCACATGAATGTCATGGGATTTGTCCCAATCATTCTTGGCGAAGACAAGCGTGTCATCGGCGCTGTTCCCCATGCCAAGCAATGCACGAACCCGAAGGCGCTCGGCGGCAAAAACATCCTCAGCCTTGTTGGTGGCGAGACTGTCCGAAATCGCATCGGTGTTTGCCTTTTGCGGGTCAGCATGAATGCTCCATGTTTCAGACCCTGCGATTATTTGCGCCAATGCCAATCGCAAAGCGATGCCTGAATGGTTCAGGAGTTCTGCCCGCACGGCGGAATGACGGTGCAAATCGAGATAGTTCTGCATGGACTTCGTCAGTTCGGAACGGGTATGGGTTGATTCAACCTCTTCGCCCTGCTCCTGCTTCGCCAAACGCTTGGCCTGTTTCTCTGTCAGAAAACCCTCATGGAAGGTCACCTCTCCATCACTGGCAATCTGAACATAGACATGACCGCCTTTGGATTTGGGCACATTGGAATGTTCCCATGAACACCACCGAACGCCCACATCAATAATGGTAACTTCCGTCCAGCCTTTGGACTCGTAGTCCTCCTTTGCTTTGGCAATTGCCGCGTTCTGCAATTCCCAAAACGCTTTCGCATCATCGAAATAGCTCTCATCACCAAAGAGGTCTGACGTAATCGAGCCACGATACTCCTCGATGTCGAACAGGGCGTTTGTGACGGGGATGTTTTCGCCACCGAACAGCCAGCTTTTCAGTCGGTATCCTTGCGGGGCGTAGTCATCGCTTTTGAAAAGCTCCCACCATTCCTTCTGTTTGGCCTTGCTCGCAAGCGTCAGGACACGGATTGTCTCTGCGCCGATTTCGTCTTTGCTGTAGGCGGTCAGGATCGGGGAAATCAGATTGGCAATGGCCAAGCGTTGTTTGACCAGTCGTTCGGTCACGCCAAAATTGTTGGCAATCTCCTCGACATTCCGGCCTTGTTTAACCAACGCCAAAAACGCCTTGTACTGATCAATCTCGTCCATCGGTAGACGTGCGATGTTTTCGGCGAGCGATGCTTCAGTCGCCTTTGCGTCATCGCCCTCACTCATAACGATACACGGTAGAGGATCAATCTTCACGCCATTCAAGCTGGCTTCTTCCGCCAGTTTCAACGATGCATGGTAACGGCGCTGTCCTGCGATGATCTCGTAACCGTCACAGTTCTTACGAACCAGCAAAGGTTGCAAAACACCCAAGGAACGAATGCTTGGCAGAATGTCGGCCACCTGTTTCGCGCCCTTCTTGCGCACATTGAGTTTTGTGGTTTTGAGGTCTTCGATATTGATGTGCTGTAGTTCCATTTTAAGTCTCCATTGATTTTAGTGTTTGATTTTCAGTGATGCGCTTTGCTGGTAGCCGAGAGCCCTCGCCTCCCCGCTTTGATAAAATTGGTCAATACTCATCGGCCAGCATGATGGTCAGTACACGCCGTGTGACTTCTGGATCGGCAGGGTCGGGGCTGAGATAATTCAGATCGTTGTCGTAATAATCGATCTTCCAAAAGTAGCTTTCACCGCCTAATTCAAATGCTCCAAAATCCCGCTCGTCATGAGGGTTGTTGGCAAAACAGAAACCGTCATAGGTGCGGACTCTGCCAAGCACCTGTTCGCGCAACTCCACTGGCAAGGCCTGAATGCCAGTTGTCAAAACCACCGTGCCCGTCATGAGGGTCTGACGCAGAACGTCATTCAGCTTGGCGATGTGATCTACATTATTGGGTTGTTCAGACATTGGCGCTCCCTCCAATTCGGGTAGAGCCTTGGCCATTCGGGTGCTTGCTTCCGTACTTCTCGCGGATTTGTTCAAGCGTGGTGTTTCCGTGTGAACGGCTACGATATTGTTCGGGGCGAAAGTGCCATGCCTTCTTTTTGGACGCCCATTTAAAACCTGCCTGTTTCAGGGTGTCTTTGTGGGGGCGTGTGTCGCCTGTCACCCAAATCCATACCCCGCAAATTTCAATTACCACGCCGTCAAGGGGAAGAATGTTGTTCAGTGCATCGTTAAACAATTCTCCGTATTCGGATTGCTCGTCGTTGATGGTGCCTGAATAATCTCGCAAAACATCAAAGGCGGCATTGATGACTTTCATCATTTCCGCCCCTGCGGGGTTAATGTCGGGATGATATTTTTTGCACGCGCTCACATAGGCGCTCTTGATGTGTTGTGGTGTTAATTCACCAGACACACTCAATATTTTGGCGGCATCGTAGATATTCATTTTTTCCTCGCTTTGCTTTTGATCGCCATGCCTGCAAGCAGGAGGGCGGTGGTTCAAACAACGCGAGAATTCTTCTTCACTACCCCGCGCATGAAACCTTGCCAAGCGGCGAGCGTCCAAAACAAAGACAACAAAAAGCCGCCACAATTCATTGGGGCGACTGATGTTTGGACCGAGTTCAAATTCCGGGATCGGTCAATTGCTTTTGTGGGGGACCGTCTAGTTGTTCCCCAAATGAGATATCATTTGGTCGGAACATCTTACGGGAAAAAGCAATTGACCGGCAGCAGCGCGTCCGGGAATTTGATATAAGCTGGATTTAGGGTTCCAAGCGCGTGACAACGCGCTTTTGAGACAAGTGCCGGCATTATAACAATGCCAGCTCCTGACGATCTTCTTCTGTCAGGGATGGAAACCCGAAGGGCCGAAACGCCTCTTCGCGATTCGGTTCATGACAGCCTGCCCGGACAGCCAATCACCTCTTCTGAATTTTTACGAAAGAACGTTTCACTAAACACTCTTTTCGTAGTTCCTTTTCATGTCCTCTAAACCGTCCAGAAACATATCGAGCTGGCCTTCGTACCAAGGGCCGCTTTGGTACAATTTGTTGTCAAATGGAAAAATGTCCAGTCTACTCTCATTGAACATGTAACCATCCATCGCAATAATATTGACAAACATGTTGTAAAGTGGACCTAGTGGATTGTCGGAGACAAAAGAGTCCCTTTGTGGATTCCCATTGATGCTGTTTTGTGCGATTGGTTGTGATGCGCACAGGAATATCGATCACGGTTTCTGCATCCGATCAAAAGCAGCTTGAGCGGATCATCCGCGA
>JAJFHC010000223.1 GCA_021775835.1 Hyphomicrobiales bacterium
TGTCTGCTCCGCAATCTCCGAGATCATGTTCACGACTCCGCCAATTTTCTCCGAAACACTGGCGAGCGCGGACATTTGCGAACGGGTAGAAGCGACATCGTCGACCGCTTTCCTGGAGGCAGCACTCGCTTCCACCACGCAGCGCGTGATTTCCTCGATTGACTTGGACATTTCCTCAGTCGAGCTGGCAACGTTCTGCACATTGAATGATGCTTCCTCAGAGGCCGACGACACCGATGTCGCGCGGCGGCTGGTCTGCTCTGAGATCTCATCCATAGCCGTTGCCGTGGACTGCAGCTGTGACGATGCGGAAGAAACCGCTTCAACGATCGCACCCACGTTGGTGCTGAATTCATCGGCGAGATCCCGCATCATGGCCCGTCGGCTTTCTTCAGACTCATTCTGAAGTCTGCTGTGTTCGGCTTCCAGCCGGGTCCGCTCCAGGGCGTTGTCGCGAAACACCGTCACGGATCGGAGCATATCGCCGATCTCATCGGACCGGTTGCCGGTGTCGGTTTCCACATCCATGTCGCCTTCGGCCAGTTTTTTCATGCTCTCGACAATTCGGGTCAGTGGCCTGGTAATGCCCTGTGCGAGGAACGTTCCGACCGCGGCCATTATGGCAAGGCATATGAGGGAGATCAGAATGATCTGATTGCGCATGGCGCGCACAGGGGCACTGATTTCGTCCGTACTGATGGCGGCGGTCAGGGCCCATTTTGCATCCAGAAATTTGAAGGGAACCGTATGCACTTCCAAAGACATGTTGCGGTAGTCGTTGGATATGGTCATCGACGCGTTACCTGCGAGAGCATCCACAACGGCGCGGTTCTCGACCTTGACCTTAAGGATTGTGGACTCTTCTGAAAACTGAGAAGTGCTGCGCATGAAATGATCTTGACCGATGATGAATGTTTCGCCGGTCTGTCCGAGACCGGAGCGGTTGCTCATCACGGCGTTGATCCGTGCAATCGGCATCTGGAATGCCAACACGCCGACTTTCTCGCCATCTTCGAACAGGGGCGTTGAGATGAAACCCGCTGGAGCGCCGTGGCTTGGGCCGTAGCTGTTGAAATCGAAGAAATGAAGTGATCCCGGCTTCTTACTGTCCCGTGCAGCGCGGAAAGCGTTGCCAAGATCGCTGTCCTTCCATTGGCCGGTTTCAAGGTTGGTGGCGTAGTCCAGTTCCTTGAACACGGTGTAGACGAGATTGCCCTTGAGGTCGAAGATGAAGATGTCGTAATAGCCGCGCTGCTGCAGAAAATTGCGGAACCAGGGGTGATATTTTTCATGGATGGTATGGTAATAGTCGTCTGCCTCGGGCTTATCCAGTTTCTCTTTTTCGCCGGTAGGGTGCGGATTGTCGGTAATGTAGGCTTTTTGCAGCGTGTCGGCCGGTGATTCACCGAGCATGGTCCAGCCGGTCTTGAAATCTGTAAGAGATTCCAGCGTGGACGGACTTGACGACACTGCATGCATATCTTGTTCGATCGACTGAAGATAAAACTTGAGCGCATCTGCCCGATCGAAGAGTAATGCCTTCAGTTTCTCCCGTTTTGCATAATTAGCGTTGTTGGTCGCTGCAGTTATGCTTGTGATCCCGACTGCAAAGGCAACAACAATCGCCGCGCCAACGATCAATATCGGAATTTTATAGGAGATCTTCAATTTTGGAAGTTTAAAAGACATCGGGCCCCCGCATTTATTTGATACCGAAGGCGACAACCTCCGTGATATCGTAAATACTATGCTTCAATCTAGAAATCATTGGTTAACCGAACATAAAGACGGGAACATTAATCAGCAATAAAGCAAGTTTCTGAAATCGCTTTCATGTGAATTGGAGGGAATTCAAGTAAAAGGCGCCGGTAGCCAAGAAACACCACCATAGGTTGCAAATTGAGATTCGTCTGAGTTCCCGGATTGCTTGGGTTAACGCTCAAGTGACTATCCGAAACGAAAACATAAAGAAATCTTTATGTCCGCCTTGCGCGCGCCGGCAACGCCTGATATAGGAGGGTCGAAATGCGGTGGCCTGCGCCACGCTGACGCAAGCACCGTGCGATGATTTTTCTCACAAGACTCTCAAGGATTGACCGATGAGCGCGTTCACCGATTACAAAGTCGCGGATATGTCCCTGGCGGACTGGGGCCGCAAGGAAATCAATATTGCCGAAACCGAGATGCCGGGCCTCATGGCTTTGCGCGATGAATATGGCGCCAGTCAGCCACTGAAAGGCGCCCGCGTAACAGGTTGTCTGCACATGACGATCCAAACCGCTGTTCTGATCGAGACACTGACAGCCCTGGGCGCCACCGTTCGCTGGGCGTCCTGCAATATTTTCTCCACCCAGGACCAGGCCGCTGCGGCAATCGCGGCAACCGGCGTACCGGTTTTCGCATGGAAAGGTGAGACCGAGGAAGAATACTGGTGGTGTGTCGAACAATCCATCAATGGCCCCGACGGCTGGCAGCCGAACATTCTGCTCGATGACGGCGGCGACCTCACCCAGCTCATGCACGAAAAATACGGTGACATCCTCGACGACTGCAAGGGCGTCTCCGAAGAGACCACTACCGGTGTTCTGCGGCTCTACGACATGGCAAAGGCAGGAACGCTGAAAGTTCCGGCCATCAACGTCAACGATTCAGTGACCAAATCGAAGTTCGACAACCTCTACGGCTGCCGGGAAAGCCTGGTCGACGGCATCAAGCGCGCGACCGATGTGATGATGGCAGGCAAGATTGCCGTCGTCGCCGGGTATGGCGATGTCGGCAAGGGGTCCGCGGAAAGTCTGCGCAGCCAGGGTGCCCGCGTCATGGTCACTGAGGTTGACCCGATCTGTGCACTCCAGGCCGCCATGCAGGGCTATGAGGTCGTTACCATGGACGAGGCCGCACCGAGGGCCGATATCTTTGTGACCGCGACTGGCAACAAGGACATCATCACTCTGGATCATATGCGCCAGATGAAGGACCGTGCAATTGTCTGCAACATCGGGCATTTCGACTCCGAAATTCAGATCGCCGCGCTCAGCAACTACAAATGGGACAACGTCAAGCCGCAGGTCGACGAAGTTGTTTTTCCCGACGGCAAGCGACTGATCGTGCTGGCCGAAGGGCGTCTCGTCAATCTTGGCTGCGGCACCGGCCATCCCAGCTTTGTCATGAGCGCATCCTTCACCAATCAGGTCCTGGCACAGATCGAGTTGTGGCAGAACAGCGACAACTACGAGCGTCAGGTCTACGTTCTGCCCAAACATCTGGATGAGAAGGTGGCGAAGCTGCACCTGGCGAAACTCGGTGCGACACTGACCACGCTCAGCGATGAACAGTCCTCATACCTGGGCGTTCCTCCGGAAGGCCCCTTCAAGCCGGAACATTACCGCTACTGACGGCCTGCTCCGCTCGCCCTGTCCAAACGCACAAGCGCCCGCATCAAGCGACCCTCGCCGGTCCCCGATGCGGGCGCACCTGTCACAATACTAACCCTGACCACTGTTCTGCCAGTGCCCCGCCAATAGACTGTGGGCAGAATCACGGTTTGCCTGTATAGATTCTCCAGGCGAAAGCCGTAGTGATTCGTTTGATTCCTCACAGTTTTCTCCTGGAACTGCGAAATCGCCAGGAGGACGTGGCCGAGAGGGGGAGAGGCCAGACTGACATGCATGCTGGCCGCGCAAAAACAGAACTGAAGCCAACCCGGTCGCTCCAGAAGTGGACGGCAGTGGGACTGTTGGCTTTTTGGCCCGCATCGGCTGACGCGGCGGTTTCCGATTTTTCATTTTCAACTCATTTATCCGGCTGGAACTGGGACACCGCAGATCCGGTTCTTGTCGTTACATTCTTTCTCGCCGGATTGCTGTCTGGGACTTTTTTCTTTGCCTGGCTGATGGCCCGCCGGCGCGCGTCCCATGCGGTCATTCTGGCCCGGGACCTGCAGGCGGAACTTGACGAGGCAGAGGCCATTATGGCCGCCGAACCCCACTTTCTGTACATCTGGCATGGCAAGGAAACCCGGCCCTCCCGGATCGTGGGTGACCTGCGTGCCATAGCCGGTGTGCCGGGTGACTACGAAAGCCGTGTCAACTTTGCGGCCTGGATTGACCATCGCTCCCACGCACGCCTCAACGAGTCCATCGCCGAACTGCGCGGACAGGGGACGCCGTTCAACACGGTGGTCCAGACCAAGGTTGGCGACTTGCTGGAAGCGGACGGCCGTGCCGCAGGCGGCATGGCAACGCTAAGACTACGCATGCTTACCGGCGAACGACTCGAAATGTCGAAACTGGCAGAGGACTACAAGGAGCTTGAACAACAAGCCAATGCGCTCACTGCTATTCTCGACCAGGCCCCGATGCCAATATGGTTTCGTGACGGCAACGGTCGGATGAATTGGGCCAACAAGTCATTTGCTGAAGCGGTCGACGCAGAAGACTTCCGCACCGCAATTGCTTCGGGTGCCGAGTTGATCGGTGAGGTCGAGCGCGAACGCTCCCTGACCACCGTGGCCGACGGAGAAACCGCTCGTTGTCGGGTCCATGCGGTCATCGGTGATGAACGACGTGCCCTCGATGTCGCCGAAATTCCGATTGCCCAGGGCAGTGCCGGCCTGGTGTTCGATGTGACGGATCTGGAAGAAGCTCAAAGCGAGCTCAAGCGTCATACGCAAGCCCACGCCAGCACCCTCGATAAGATCGCAACGGCCGTCTCTATCTTTGGGCCCGATCAGCGCCTGCGGTTTTTCAACACCGCTTTCGTCCAGTTATGGCAACTCGACCGGGCCTGGCTCAATGACAAGCCGACGGACAGCGAAATTCTCGATCGCCTGCGCGCCGAGAGGAAATTGCCTGAAGAAGCCGACTACCGGGCCTGGAAGGCAGAGCATCTCCAGACTGTCGCTAAGAATGAGGAACAGGACGAACTCTGGCACTTGCCCGATGGCCGCACATTGCGGGTTATGGGAGAACAGCATCCGTTCGGTGGAGTGACCTATCTTTATGAGAACGTCACGGAAATGATCAACCTGGAAAGCCGTTACAATTCCCTGATTGGCGTGCAGCGGGAAACGCTCGACAATCTGCACGAGGGTGTCGCCTTGTTCGGCAGCGACGGTCGACTCAAACTCTACAATCCTGCCTACGCAAATATCTGGCACCTGGACACAACGCTGCTTAACGATGAGCCGCACGTGAGCGATGTGATTGCCGCCTGCAGAAATCTGATGGATGAGGACGACGTCTGGGACGAACTCAAAATTGGGGTCACGTCGCTCGACGATAGCCGCCGCCCGTTGGGTTCGCGCCTGGGCCGCCCGGACGGTGCCATCATCGACTTCTCGAGCGTCCCGCTTCCCGACGGCGCAACTCTGCTCACTTATGTCGATGTTACCGACTCATCTCGAATCGAGCGCGCCTTGCGCGAACGCAACGATGCTCTGGAAACGGCAGACCGGCTCAAGAGTGAGTTCATATCGCATGTGTCTTATGAATTGCGTACGCCCTTGACCAACATCATTGGCTTCACGGAATCCCTGACCCTTGGCATGGCCGGCGAACAGACGCCAAAACAGGCTGAGTACTCCGCGCATATCCTGTCTTCCAGCAACACCCTGCTGGCAATCGTCGATGATATTCTTGATCTGGCGACCATTGACGCGGGCGTTATGGAACTGGACTTGACCAGGATCGACGTCGCTGAAACCCTGAAGGCTGCAGCGGGTCTCGTGCATGACCGGATCAACAGCAAGGGGCTTGTTCTCGAAGTTGAAATCGCCCGTGACGCGGGGGCGTTTTTCGTGGACGAACGCCGTGTGAAACAGGTTCTGTTCAACTTGCTGTCCAATGCCATCGGGTTCTCTTCCCAGGGCGCACGCATCCACATGGGTGCCAAGCGGGATGGCAACAATGTCCTCATCTGGGTGAAGGACAATGGCGCCGGCATCGATCCCGAACATCACTCTGCAGTGTTCGACCGCTTCGAAACCCGGACGACCGGATCACTGCACCGTGGTGCTGGTCTGGGGCTTTCGATCGTGAAAAGCTTCGTTGAGTTGCACGGCGGCACCATAACGCTTCAGTCCAAGCCCCAGGAAGGCACGACCGTGCTGTGCCGTTTCCCGGCCCGGGGACCGGCGATCAAGTCTCCCGACAAAGAGCCTGAGCCCGAACGTCTGCTGCAGCGGGCTGCGGGTGAGTGACGATACGGCGACGGGGTGCAATTCTACGATGAACGCTGTGTCCACGCCGTCCTATCGAATCCTCGAACATGACACCGCATCGTTCACTGCCGACCTCCCGGACGCGGCGGCGACCGAGGCATTTGGCAGAACGTTGTCGCTGTTCCTCAAGTCCGGAGACGTGGTCGCCCTCGCGGGCGATCTGGGAACCGGTAAGACGACGATGGCAAGGGCCATCATTCGTGCGGTGGCCGACGATCCGGAAATGGATGTGCCAAGCCCGACTTTCACGCTGGTTCAGACCTATGTTTCCCGGCGCAGTGAGATCGTCCATGTGGACCTTTACCGGATTGAGCAACCCGAAGAGATTTGGGAACTGGGCCTTGAAGACTATTCCCACTCGGCCATCATGTTGATCGAATGGCCCGACCGGCTCGAACAAAGCCATGTCGTCCCTGTCTTGTCGGTTGAACTATCCGAAACACAATCGGGTGGTAGACGTGCGCGCATCGACGCAGGTGCTGCCTTCACTGATCGCCTGGACCGACTCCTCAAGAGCGAGGCATTTCTGGAACACAACGGTTGGGGCGGCAGCACGCGCCGCTACTTCCAGGGCGACGCGTCGTCGAGACGATACGAACGCCTCAGTGGCGACCGCGGCCACGGGGTTTTCATGGACATGCCGCGCCAGCCTGACGGCCCTCCCGTACAGAACGGTCTGCCCTACAGCGCCATCGCTCATCTTGCCGAGGACGTCACGCCATTCGTCGCCATCGCTCAGATCGTCGTCAATGCCGGATTGAGCGCGCCGGAGATCTGGGCCGAGGATCTTGACCATGGATTTCTGATCACGGAGGACTTCGGCGACGCGGTCTACGGCGTCCTCATCCGCGACGACGAAGCGATGGATGAACCATACCGTGCAGCCGTCGACGCCTTGCTGACATTGCACGCGGTCGTGTTGCCATCCGACATTACGCTCGGCAATGATCGTGTTTACACCATTCCGCATTTTGACACGGACGCCTTGATGATCGAGGCAGGCCTTGTCGTAGATTGGTTCTGGCCACGGGTCCACGGAAAGGCAATCACCAGCCAGGAACGCACCCGATTCAAGGCGGTTTGGACACCGCTCATTGAAAGCATTGATGTCAGTCACGAGGCAGAGGCAGATGAGCGCGCGCTTGTCTTGCGCGACTATCATTCGCCGAACTTGATGTGGTTGCCTGATCGCGAAGGCCCCGCAAGAGCAGGTCTGCTTGACTTTCAAGATGCGGTCATCGGCCATGCGGCCTACGATCTCATGTCGCTCCTACAGGATGCGCGGACGGATATCACTGAAGATCTCGAGCGCACTTGGCTGGACCATTACTGCAACGCCAGGCGATCACGGCACGTCGATTTCGACGAAACCGCCTTTCGCAGGGCGTACGCCATTCTGGGCGCCCAGCGAGCGACGAAAATTCTGGGTATATTCGTACGCCTGTGCGTCCGCGATGGCAAACCGCAATACCTTTGTCACATTCCCCGCGTATCCGGCTATCTTGAACGCAACCTGGCACATCCCGGACTCAAGGAACTCAAGTCCTGGTATGACGAGCACCTGCCCGAGGATGTGCGGTTATCCTTATCAAAGATTGGCGACTCTCCGTGACCGACTACGACAAGAACAACAATGCAACTCAGACCCTCACAATTCGCACCGCGATGATCATGGCCGCGGGTCTGGGCACACGCATGCGGCCTCTTACCGACGACCGACCGAAACCCCTTGTGGAACTCAACAACAAGGCCCTGATCGACTACGCCCTCGACCGGTTGGTCGAAATCGGCGTTGAACGGGTGATTGTCAACACCCATTACCTGGCTGACGTCCTCGAACACCATCTCAAGGGCGTGACGGGGCTGGAAATCATCATCTCCGACGAACGCGCCGGATTGCTCGACACTGGCGGCGGCGCTGCACGGGCGCTCCAGGACCTTGGGTCCGACCCCTTCTTCGTCATCAATTCCGACTCTGTATGGCTCGAAGGTGTTGGCCGGAGTCTGGCGCGCATGTGCACCCTATGGGACGACGCTTCCATGGATTCCATGCTCCTGATTGCCTCAACTGTGAACAGTGTCGGTTATACCGGTCTTGGCGATTTTGTCATGGATGAACAGGGTCACCTCGAGCGTCGCACTGAAAGCAGCGTAGCGCCGTTCGTCAATACCGGTGCCTACCTCATTCATCCTCGGGTATTTCGAGACTTGCCCGACGGACCGTTTTCTATGAACCTGTTATGGGATCGGGCCATCGAGGATCAAAGGCTGTTCGGAATTCGTCACGATGGCATCTGGATGCACGTCGGCACGCCGGAGGCTCTGAAACAGGCAGAGGAACTTCTGGCCGACCACGATCAGTGAGACCTGAACGGCGCCAGACGGCGGCTGGAAACTCACGGAATCAAGAGGCCGAATGAGCCGTACGGCGACACACAGACTCTTCTCCATTCCGGCAGGACAGCCGTTTCTGCACGTCCTGGCGAAGCGCATTCTGGCAGGCGGGTTTCCCGATCCGGATCTTGCGGCGCCGGATGCCCTGGCGCTCAGCCGTTACACGATTCTGGTGCCCACACGACGCGCGGCGAGAACCCTGGCAGACGCGTTTCTCAATGCCGCTGACGGTTCAGCTCTTCTTTTGCCGCAGATCCGGCCGATCGGTGATGTCGACGAAGAAGATCTTGATCTCGACGGCAGTTTCCCCGCCGTCGCCGATGCTGCCGCACAAATGCCCGAAGTCATGGAGGGGATGGCCCGCAAACTGATGGTTGTGCGCGCGCTTCTGGATCTTTCCGATCCGGCCACCCCTGATGCCTTCCATCTTCAATCGCCGGTTCAGGCATTGCACCTGGCAATCGAGTTGACCGGATTGGTGGATCTTTTCGATACCGAAGGCGTTGAATATTCGGAAATCGGCGGCCTCGTCGCAGAAGAGTTTGCAAGGCACTGGTCGGCAACGCTTGAGGTCCTGAATGTGGTGCTCGAGCAGCTCCCTGAACGGCTTGCCGAATTGGGGCGGGTTGGCCCCATGCAAAAGCGGAACCTGTTGCTTGAGCTGCAGGCCGAGCGGCTCGAAACGTCCGTTCCCGAGGGGCCGGTCATTGCCGCGGGGTCGACCGGCAGCATTCCCGCAACGGCCCGCCTTCTCAAGGCCGTCGCCGGTCTGGAGCAGGGTGCAGTCGTGCTGCCGGGACTCGATCTCGGTCTCGACGAAACGAGTTGGTCAGTGCTGGAAGCCGGGCATCCCCAGTTCGGTATGAAGCAGTTGCTCACATCGATTGGCGCCGATCGGATGACGGTGGTGCCACTTTTCGACACAGAGAGTCCGACCGGCAGTGTATCGCGGTTTCGTTTTCTCAACGAAGTGCTGCGCCCCACCGAAACCACGGCAGACTGGGTTCACATCAGAGACAATGTCTCGGAATCCGAACTGGAAAATGCGCTCGATGGATTGTCGCTGATTGCAGCGCCAGGCCCCAGGGAAGAAGCCACGGCTATCGCCCTGATCCTGCGCAATGCACTCGAGGTGGATGGGCGCACGGCCGCCCTGGTCACCCCCGACCGAAGCCTGGCGCGCCGGGTGGTCGCGGAACTTGAACGCTGGAACATCGATGCCGATGACTCCGCCGGTATCCCGTTGGGAAAGACCGCGCCGGGAAGATTGGCGCTTCTTCTGCTGGATGCCGTTCTGGAAGGCTTTGCCCCGGTGCCCCTTCTGGCACTTCTTAAGCATCCCATGACAAAACTGGGAATGTCGCGATCGGATGTGCTCGCGGCAACCGAGGTTCTCGAGCTTGCGGCCCTGAGAGGCGTGCGTCCGGAACCGGGGCTTGTCTCCTTGCGCCAGGCGCTGTCTCAAACCCGGCAATCGCTTTTGTCGGGAACGCGCGCCCACCGGGCGTTGAAGCAGTTCGGCGACCGTGAATGGCTTGTTGCGGAAACATTGCTGGAGCGGTTGGAGGCAATGCTCCAGCCGCTGGCTGTCATGTTCCTGGATCCCGCTCCAACGCCGTTTTTCGATCTTGTCAGAATTCATCTCGAAGCCTTGGAAACCGTAGTTGGGGCCGACGCTGAGGCCGCCAATGGTGATCTCACCATCTGGTCCGGCGATGCGGGCGACGCCCTGGGCACGTTGTTCACTCAGCTTCTGGAAAACGCGCCCCACGCCCCGGCCATGGCCGCGGCGCATTATCCGGCATTCCTCAAACCGCTGGTCGATGGCGTCGCCGTGCGGCCCCGATACCGACGCCATCCCCGGATCAGCATATGGGGTCTTCTCGAAGCCCGCATGCTGCAAGCCGATGTCATGGTGCTGGGCGGGCTCAATGAAACCGTCTGGCCGCCGGTTGCCACAGTCGACGCCTGGCTTAACAGACCCATGCGCGCTGCCTTGAACCTGCCGCCGCCGGAGCGGCGCATCGGTTTGGCGGCTCATGACTTCATCCAGGCTGCTTGCGCTCCAGAGGTCTACCTTACCAGATGTGAAAAGTCGGACGGCGCTCCAACTGTCCCGTCGCGTTGGCTGTTGCGCATGACGGCTCTTCTCGACGGGCTGGGCATGACTGACGCCCTGAGGCCTGACGCACAGCAACCCTGGCTGTCCTGGGTGCTAGGCCTTGATGATCACGGCATTGCTTCACGCATTGCAATACCGGCCCCTAAGCCCCCTGTGGAGGCGCGGCCCAGGTCCATGAGTGTCACCGGTGTCGAAAAGTGGGTCCGCGACCCTTACGCCATTTTTGCCCGCGATATCCTTTCGTTGGCGCCGTTCGATGCATTGGACGCTGAACCCGGAGCTTCGGACCGGGGCATGTTGATCCACGATATCCTCCACGAATTTGCAAAACGATGCCCGGGTCCGCTGGATGCGGATGCCCAGGAGAACCTTCTTGCAATTGGACATGAAATTTTTGAGGTGTACGGAAACCGCCCGGGTATCCGTGCTTTCTGGTGGCCCCGGTTCGTACAGGCGGCCGCCTGGTATCTTGACGAGGAAAAAGCACTGCGCGCAAACGTCGAGACGCAACTGACCGAAATCAGGGGCGTGCATGAATTCATCATCGACGGAGAAGCATTTGAAGTGACCGCACGGGCCGACCGGATCGACAGAATGATCGACGGCCGTCTGCGCATCGTGGACTACAAGACCGGCGTCCTCCCAACTCAGAAGCAGGTCGAGATAGGCTTCTCGCCCCAGCTCCCGCTTGAGGCCATCATTGCGGCAGGTGGCGGATTTCCCGGAGTTGAGGGTACCGAGCTTGTTGAACTGATTTACATTGGGTTCTACGGT
>JAJFHC010000224.1 GCA_021775835.1 Hyphomicrobiales bacterium
GAGAACCCGGGGTATTGCCGACACTATGTGCAAACGACACGCCACCCGCAAACGAATTGTAAAACAGACCGGCGCAGGATGTGTCCTTTGACAAAGCCTCGGGCATCGCGACGTCAATAAAAGGACTCACCATCGTCCACAGGTTCTGATAGAGGGGAATATCAGGAATTTTTGATTTCTGCTGAACCCCATCTGACAGAGACGACCCGCATGACCGACTCCAGCTTCTCGATCGCCAATCCCAAAGTCGACCCATCCAGCAAGCCCGTCACGGCAGTTAAATGGGACGGGTCGCCCGACGACAATGACCGGGTGGAAATCGGCCCGACCGACCTGGCCTTTGAAGAATGGGACGTCAGGGGACTAACCCCGCCCGATCTGGATCGCATGCGCCAGACCAGGCTTGACCGGCTTTGTGCCGAACTCAAGAAACGCGACTATGCCGGCGCCTTGCTGTTTGATCCTCTCAATATCCGGTACGCGACAGATTCATCCAACATGCAGCTCTGGACGGCACACAACCCGGCACGGGCGGCTTTTGTGTCGGCAGACGGCTACATGGTGCTGTGGGACTTTCACGGCTGCGACCACCTGTCGTCATACCTGCCTCTGATCCGGGAAGTCCGACATGGCGCCGGCTTCTTCTATTTCACATCCGGTGATGCCGAGGACAAGATGGCGGAAGACTTCTGCCGCGATGTCGATGGCCTGATGCGCGAGCATTGCGGCGACAACCGTCGGCTGGCGGTCGACAAGATCGAGGTTCACGGCACCCATTGGCTCGGCAAGCTTGGCATCGAGATCAAGAGCGGTCAGGAGGTCTGCGAGCACGCGCGGCTGGTCAAAGGCGTGGATGAACTCAACGCCATGCGCTGTGCCATGGTGACGACCGAAATCGCCGTCGAGGCCATGCGCCGGGAAATCCGGCCGGGGGTCGCCGAGGTCGAGTTGTGGTCGGTGCTGCATGCCGAAAACATCAAGCGCGGCGGCGAGTGGATCGAAACCAGGATCCTGAGTTCCGGCCCCCGGACAAACCCATGGATGCAGGAGGCCGGCCCGCGCAAGATCCAGGACGGTGATCTGGTTGCCCTCGATACCGACCTGGTCGGTCCCTATGGCATGTGCGCCGACATATCGCGCACCTGGTATTGCGGCGAGGGCCAGCCTTCAAACGAACAGCGGCATCTGCACGGCGTGGCGCATGACCACATCATGACGAACATGCAGTTGCTCAAACCCGGTGTGAGTTTCGGGGAACTGACGGAGAACGGCAAAAGGCTGCCGGAGGAGTTCATTGCCCAGAGATACGGTGTCATGATGCATGGTGTCGGCCTGTGCGACGAGTTTCCGGCAATCTACTACCCCGAGGACTACATTGAAGGGGCCTTCGACTATGTCCTGGAGCCTGGAATGACACTGTGTGTCGAGGCCTACATCGGGGCGGTTGGTGGCCGGCACGGCGTCAAACTCGAAGATCAGGTGATCGTCACCGAGACCGGATTTGAAAACATCACGAGCTGTCCGTTCGATGACAAGCTGCACGGCTAGCACAGGTGCCGGATGATATCGTTACTGCTTAATGTGATTTGGATCGTCTTTGGTGGATTATGGATGGCGGCCGGTTGGCTTTTGGCTGCAGTCATCATGGCGATAACCATTGTTGGCATCCCCTGGGCACGCGCCGCTGCAAACATTGCCCTCTATACTTTGCTGCCGTTCGGATCCACTGCCGTCGACAGGGAGGAGCACACAGGGCAAAGTGGCATAGGCACCGGGTTTCTTGGGATGGTCGGCAACATTCTTTGGTTTGTGCTGGCGGGATGGTGGCTAGGCCTTGGCCATCTGATTACTGCGATCGGGCTGGCAATCACCATCATCGGTCTGCCGTTTGCCTGGGCACATCTGAAGCTGGCCGGTCTCGCCCTTTGGCCAATCGGGAAGATGATTATCCCAATCGAGGACGCCAACCGTTGAAGGTGCTGCTGCGGACCGTTCAAAAGCGGGGGAAGCATGATCCGGAGCGACGTTCGCCTGGAGAGTCTTGGCAGGACGATTATTCCAGAATCGGAACATGATCTGGATCCGATGAATGCTCCACGTCATCTGCATTTATCTCGACCCACCGATGCTTCCTGTGCTCATAGACAGAGAAGCGCGGCTGGGGAAAGTCCGGATCGGCGAAGGCCCCAATGGGAATCGCCGTCACGCCCGGCCATCCCTCAATCACATAGGTAAGGGTCGATCCGCAATTCGGACAAAAACGATAGGTTGCAAGATGACCGCTATCGGCAGTGCGCATCCATTCCTTGAAATCACCGGTGATTTGTACTTTGGCGTCCGGCCATCTCGCCTGGGTTGCGAAGGCGCTCCCCGATCGCTTCTGGCACTCCAGGCAGTGGCACACTGAGACGCGAACGGGTTCACCTTCACAGGTCGCCTGCAATTCTCCGCATCGGCATGTAGCTGTTCGGTTCGCCATGGTATTGCCTTCCTTGTCCGTCTAATCCGCGCCAGGCAATTGAATTCCAAAGACAGTATATTGGAAATCGTGGCTGGCCTGAGGACTGTTTTGTCGCCATTTGCTCGAATTGAGTTCGCGAAATTGTGTGCGTTGATCATTGGGGTGCGGACGCTCATTCGTCCCAGGACCATCCTCCCGGAAACGCCTTAGGGGCATCGACACGGTCGTCGACGCTGTGGCACACTTTGTCGAAGGTTTCAGGCCCAGGGAGAACGCGGTCATGCTTGAGTCGCTACGCGGTGTCGTTGCACCATTCACAACACCTTTCAATGACAACGATCAGATCGAACTGAAGGCCATTTCCGGCCAGGTCGACTGGCTCATCGATAATGGCGTGCACGGTCTTGCCGCCGGTGGCAGCACCGGGGAAGGGCATGCCATCGACCGGCAGGAATACCGGTCGTTGATCGAGACAACCGTCGAGGCTGTTGCCGGCCGTGTGCCGGTTGTGGCGGGCATCATCTCCAATTCGACCGCCGAGACCGCGGCACGGGGAAAGCTGGTGGCAGATACCGGCGTCGTGGCCCTACAGGTGACTCCACCGCATTACCTGTTCCGTCCCGACGACGACGCCATGATCGGCCACTTCAGTGCCATCCACGAAGAATGCGGTCTGCCGATCCTGATCTACAACGTCGTGCCCTGGTGTTATCTCTCGCCTGACCTTCTGTTGCGGATCATGAGCGAGGTGCCAGGCGTCGCCGGGGTCAAGCAAAGCGCTGGAGACATGAAACTGTTCGCTGATCTGATACGCCGGGCCGATCCCAAGAACCTGATCTTCAGTGCGGTCGACGCGCTGCTTTACCCGTCCTATGTGCTGGGCGCACGCGGGTCCATTGCAGCCATTCTTTCGGCGGCACCTGGACCGTCCGTCGACCTCTGGAATGCGGCCCGGGCCGGTGACCACGATCGTGCCCGGGACTTGCATGAACGTCTGATGCCGTTGTGGGATGCGATCGGCGTCGACAACATGCCAAGCCTCGTCAAGTACGCCCAAGCGCTCCAGGGCGTGCCTGCGGGATTGGCGCGTCGTCCTACGTCCCCCGCAACCCGGGAACAGAAGGCTGAGGTTCGTCGCGCCCTTGAAGGGCTTGGACTTTCTTCAGATGAAGCAAGAGCCGCAGAGTAATCTCTTCTGGAAGTGTCGGCGGGTTTATCCGCGGCCCCTGTAGGACGGGACACCCTGGTCCGGGATCCACGTGCCTTCGGGAACCGAACCGGTTTGCCAGAACACGTCTATCGGTATGCCGCCGCGGGGATACCAGTAGCCGCCGATCCTCAACCAGCGCGGGTCGAGCAAGTCGACGAGGCGTTTGCCGATCGCGACAGTGCAGTCTTCATGAAACGCGCCATGGTTCCGGAACGAGCCCAGATAAACCTTGAGGGATTTTGACTCCACGAGCCAGTCGGCCGGAACGTAGTCAATCATCAGATGGGCGAAATCCGGTTGACCGGTGACCGGGCACAACGATGTGAACTCCGGACATGTAAAGCGCGTCACGTAGTTCGTATCCGTATGAGGGTTGGGAACCCGGTCCAGGACGGCCACGTCGGGATTGTCGGGAGTGTCTCCCGCCTGGCCCAAATGAGTGAGACTTGTCATTTCTACTGTCATCCGAAGAAACCCTGAATGGTGAGATGAACACAGTTGCGGGCAACACCTAGTCCGTTCGTTCCAATCACGCAACAAGTGACTTGAGCCGTGATACTTCAAGCGAGGTGCGACACCGGTTAAGGAACAGAGCGCTTTAGTTCTTTCTCCGGTGGCGTTAGAACACTGACCTGTCTGTGTTCCTTTAGTCCAAAAAATTTGACCTTCCATCCAAAGGATATCGAATGACCGCCATTATCGACATCACCGCCCGTGAAATCCTGGACAGCAGAGGCAATCCCACCGTTGAAGTGGATGTCCTGCTGGAAGATGGCTCCTTCGGGCGCGCAGCGGTTCCGTCTGGGGCGTCGACCGGTGCCCATGAAGCTGTTGAACTGCGCGACGGTGGTCCCCGATATCTCGGCAAGGGGGTCCAGAAAGCGATTGCTGCCGTCAACGGCGACATTCTGGAAGCCGTCGGTGGCATGGATGCAGAAGACCAGGTTCTGGTCGACCGCACCATGATCTCGGTCGACGGGACGCCCAACAAGTCCAAGCTCGGCGCGAATGCCATCCTCGGTGTGTCCCTGGCGGTTGCGAAGGCTGCAGCGGACTCATCGGGCCTGCCGCTTTACCGGTATGTCGGCGGTGCCGGTGCATGCGTTCTCCCGGTCCCCATGATGAATATCGTCAACGGCGGCGCCCACGCGGACAACCCGATCGACATTCAGGAATTCATGGTCATGCCGGTGGCAGCCACCTCCATGGCAGAGGCGGTGCGTACGGGCTCGGAGATCTTTCACACCCTGAGGAACCGGCTCAAGGATGCCGGCCACAACACGAATGTTGGAGATGAGGGCGGTTTCGCGCCAAACCTCGCGTCGACCGACGATGCACTGGGTTTCATCATGAAGGCCATCGAAACCGCAGGATACCGTCCCGGTGAAGACGTGATGCTGGCCCTTGACTCTGCATCGACGGAATTCTTCAAGGACGGAAAATACGCCCTCGATGGCGAGGGCCGGGTGCTCTCAAGCGATGAATTGGTGGCTTACTACGAGGATCTCGTGGGCCGTTACCCGATCATTTCCATTGAAGACGGCATGGCTGAAGACGACTGGGACGGCTGGAAGTCACTGACAGAAGCTGTTGGCGATCGTGTACAGCTTGTTGGAGACGATCTCTTTGTCACCAACACCGACCGTTTGTCGGACGGCATAACGCAAAACATCGCAAATTCCATCCTGGTCAAGGTCAATCAGATCGGGTCACTGACAGAGACCCTTGAGGCCGTCCGCATGGCGCACAAGGCTGCCTACACAGCGGTGATGTCACACAGATCAGGTGAGACCGAGGACGCCACAATCGCGGATCTGGCGGTCGCCACCAACTGTGGACAGATCAAGACCGGATCCCTTGCCAGGTCAGACCGGCTGGCCAAATACAATCAGCTTATGAGGATTGAGCAGGAACTGGGACCAGCGGCTGAGTATGCCGGGCAGTCGGTCTTGAGGCGTTGAACGATCTGGATCGGAGCAAACACCAGGGCGGCTGATCCGACCCGGAAAAACTCAGAAAGCCATTTCCGGTTTGTAAATGATTTGGCAACGCAATTGCCTGAAAATGGCATGAGGAAAGGTTTCATTAAGCCTGCTCGATTCGGATTGTCTATTCAGTGATTTCACGCTCGTTCAAACTCAGAAATCTGCTCATCCCGGTAGCGTGTGTCGGGGTCATGGCCTATTTTTCCTATCATGCCGTCCATGGCGACCATGGATTGTATGCGGCATGGACCTTGAATGAGACCGTCGAAAACCTGAAAGCCGAGAGGGCAGAGATGATTGAGGTGAGGGAAAAACTGGAGCACAAGGTGTCCCTCATGCGTCCTGAAAGTCTCGACCCGGACACGCTCGATGAGCAGGCGCGAACGACCTTGAACATGGCGCACCCCAACGACATCACGATCATCCGGAAATCGCAATTTTAGGTCAACGGTGCTGACTTAAAAATCAACCGTATTCCAGTTAACTACAAATATAACATATAAAACAATATGTTGTGAAGGAAGTGTTGATCTGTAATCGCTGGTTCTTTGACCGGTTATGCAGTATGCTCTCACCATAATATGGTCGCAGGGAGGATACTTTATGGCCGCTGCCAGGCAAACCGCACCCAAGTCCAAGCCCGCTGCAAGACGAAAATCCGGCAAGACATCTCCCGAGACAAAATTCAGTTTCAGCTCCGAACAGGATCTCGAAGCATATCGCCAGATGCTGCTAATACGCCGGTTCGAGGAAAAAGCGGGCCAGATGTACGGCATGGGTCTGATCGGCGGTTTCTGTCACCTCTACATCGGTCAGGAGGCCGTCGTCGTCGGGATGCAGATGGCGATCGACGAGGGCGACCAACTCATTACCTCTTATCGCGATCACGGCCACATGCTGGCAGCCGGGATGGATTCCAAAGGCGTCATGGCTGAGTTGACCGGCCGTCGGAACGGCTATTCCAAGGGCAAGGGCGGCTCCATGCATATGTTTAGCCGCGAAAAGAATTTTTACGGCGGTCACGGCATTGTCGGCGCCCAGGTTCCGTTGGGAACCGGACTGGCATTTTCGAACAAGTACCGTGGCAATGACCGTGTGTGCCTGACGTATTTCGGTGACGGTGCCGTCAACCAGGGTCAGGTTTACGAAAGTTTCAACATGGCGCGTCTGTGGCATCTGCCGGTCGTCTATGTGATCGAAAACAACAAATATGCCATGGGCACGAGCATTGAGCGGTCATCGGCGCAGGTTGATCTGTCCCAACGCGGGGCCAGTTTCATGATCCCCGGTGAAAAGGTCGATGGCATGGATGTGCGTGCCGTCAAGGCGGCAGGCGACAAGGCCGTTGAAATGTGCCGGGCAGGCGAGGGGCCTTACATTTTGGAGATGCTGACCTATCGCTATCGGGGTCACTCAATGTCGGACCCTGCAAAATATCGGTCGAAAGAAGAAGTACAGAAGATGCGGGCTGAACATGACCCGATCGAGCAGGTTCGCCAGCGTTTGCTGGAACAGGGTGCTGCCGATGAAGCCAGCCTGAAGGATATCGACAAGGAAGTGCGTGCGCTGGTGGCCGAGGCGGCCGAGTTCGCGCAGCAGGATCCCGAACCGGATCCCTCAGAGCTATATACCGACATTCTTGTGGAAACGGCGTGAGGGGGACGCAGCTATGACAGTGGAAATTCTCATGCCGGCCCTTTCTCCGACAATGGAAGAGGGCACGCTCGCCAAGTGGCTGGTCAAGGAAGGCGACAACATTGCGTCCGGTGACGTTATTGCCGAAATCGAAACCGACAAGGCCACCATGGAAGTGGAAGCCATTGACGAAGGCAAGATCGGTCGCATTTTGGTGTCTGAGGGTACCGAGGGCGTCAAGGTCAACACGCCAATCGCGATCGTTTTGGATGACGGCGAAGATGCATCAGCACTGGATGCCGCCGCATCGGCGCCAGAACCCGTTTCCGCGGAAACGGCCGCACCGGTCGCGGCACCTGCTCCTGCGGCAGACGTACCCGCTCAACCGGTCGCAACTGTCACCCCATCGGATCCGTCGATTCCTGACGGAACAACCCTGATCCCGACAACGGTGCGTGAAGCTTTGCGTGATGCCATGGCGGAAGAAATGCGTCTCGATGACACTGTCTTCGTCATGGGTGAGGAAGTGGCCGAGTACCAGGGCGCCTACAAAATCACGCAAGGCCTGCTGGACGAGTTTGGCCCGAAGCGTGTGGTCGACACGCCGATTACCGAAAATGGATTTGCCGGCCTGGGAGTCGGGGCCTCCTTTGGCGGCCTGAAGCCCATTGTCGAGTTCATGACCTTCAACTTTGCCATGCAGGCGATCGATCACATCATCAATTCAGCTGCCAAGACGCTTTACATGTCAGGCGGGCAGATGGGTAGTTCGATCGTGTTCCGGGGTCCCAATGGTGCTGCCGCCCGGGTCGGTGCCCAGCACAGCCAGGACTATTCATCCTGGTATGCCCATGTTCCCGGGTTGAAGGTCATAGCACCCTATACGGCCGCTGACGCCAAGGGCCTGCTCAAGGCCGCGATCAAGGATCCGAACCCGATCATCTTTCTTGAAAACGAAGTATTGTACGGGCATACCTTCGATGTTCCCGATCTCGACGACTATGTCCTGCCAATCGGGTCGGCGCGGATCGCCCGCTCTGGCACGGATGTCACCATTGTCTCCTTCAGTAACGGAATGTCATACGCCCTTGCCGCCGCCAAACAACTGTCTGCAGACGGTATCGAGGCGGAAGTCATTGATTTGCGCACCATCAAGCCAATGGATCACGCAACGATCATAGCCTCGGTCCAGAAAACCTGTCGCCTTGTGACGGTTGAAGAGGGCTGGAGCATCTGTGGTGTCGGTTCGGAGATTTCCGCCGTCGTCATGGAACAGGCATTCGACTATCTCGATGCACCGGTAACCAGGGTGTCCGGCAAGGACGTGCCGATGCCCTATGCCGCCAATCTTGAAAAGCTGGCCCTGCCCAGTGTGGCTGAGGTTGTCGCCGCCGCAAAAGCCGTCTGTTACGCTTAACCCTTGAGGGAATGTTATGCCTATCTCAATTCTGATGCCTGCTCTTTCCCCCACAATGGAAACCGGCAACCTCGCCAAATGGCATGTCAAGGAAGGCGACAAGGTTGTGTCAGGCGATGTCATCGCCGAAATTGAAACCGACAAGGCCACGATGGAAGTCGAATCCATTGACGAAGGCGTTATTGGAAAAATCCTGGTGGCCGAAGGGGCGGCGGATGTACCGGTCAATCAACTGATCGCCCTTCTTCTGGAAGACGGCGAAGATGCGGGTGATCTGGAGGGGGCGTCAGCGTCGTCCGCACCACCTCCTGCAGCAACACCGGCACCATCCGCGCCGACCACTGCAGCAGCCGCTCCGGTTGTAGCCGAAGCCCCGGTAGCCGTTGCTCCTGTCCAGGCCGATAGTGGCGGGCGGGTGTTTGCCAGTCCTCTGGCCCGCCGGATTGCCCAGCAAAACAATGTTTCCCTGAGCCAGGTGACCGGTACCGGACCCAAAGGCCGGATCGTCAAAAGAGACGTGGAAACGGCGATGGCCCAGGGCGTGTCAACTGCCCCTGCAGCAGTTCCGGCGCAGGCTACGCAAGCCGGTGCGCCGGTGACTGCCGCGGCTGCACCGGCAGTAGACTACCGGGCGTTCTACGACGACGACAGTTATGAAGAAGTCGCCCTCGACAGCATGCGCAAGACGATTGCCAAGCGCTTGACGGCGTCCAAGCGGGACATTCCCCATTTCTACCTGACCCTGGAATGCCGTGTTGACGAACTTCTCGATCTTCGCAAGAAGCTCAACGCGCGCAGCGACGAGTACAAGATATCCGTCAATGACTTCGTCATCCGCGCCTCAGCATTGGCACTCAAGGCAGTGCCGGAGGCCAACGCCACGTGGGCCGAGACCCATATTCTCAGACACAAGCATGCCGATATCTCCATGGCGGTGGCCATTGACGGTGGCCTGATCACGCCGATCATCAGAGCCGCCGAGACCAAGGGCCTGGCAACAATCGCCAACGAAGCCAAGGACCTCGCGTTGCGGGCCCGGGACCGGAAATTGTCTATGGATGAATTCGAAGGCGGCACGTTTTCCGTATCGAACCTCGGCATGTTTGGCATCAAGAACTTCACGGCAGTGATCAATCCGCCGCAGGCCGCGATCCTGGCCGTGGGCGCGGGTGAAAAACGGGCCGTGGTAACTTCGGATGGCTCGGTCGAAGCGGCAACCATGATGACGGTGACGTTGTCGTGCGATCACCGTGTCATCGATGGTGCTCTTGGAGCCAGACTGCTGGGGGCATTCAAGGGTTTCATCGAAGAACCCCTGACCATGATGCTTTAAGTAAGGCTTTCGTGGGCAGCCATCCAAACATCAACCAGCGGCCTGTCGTCAACTTGATAAACCGGGACAAATCCCATGTCAGAAAATGAATTCGATCTTGTTGTCATTGGCGCAGGTCCCGGTGGCTATGTTGCGGCGATCCGTAGTGCCCAGCTCGGCATGAAAACCGCCGTAATCGAGCGTGAACACCTGGGCGGCATCTGTTTGAACTGGGGCTGCATCCCCACCAAGGCGCTTTTGCGCTCTTCGGAAATTTACACGCTTCTGCATCATCTCGATGAATTCGGACTGTCCGTCAAGGACATCTCCTTTGACGTCTCCAAAATCGTCAAGCGCAGCCGTGCCGTGTCAGCCCAGCTTGCCGGCGGTGTGGGGTATCTGCTCAAGAAGAACAAGGTCACGGTGATTGATGGTGAGGCGCGCCTGAAGGGTGGTGGCGCCGTTGCCGTCGTCAAGGATGGCAAGGCGCTCCCGGACGTGAAAGCCAAGCACATCATACTGGCAACCGGTGCGCGGGCGCGCACATTGCCGGGACTCGAGCCTGACGGCAAACAGGTATGGACATACAAGGAA
Organism: Hyphomicrobiales bacterium; assembly: GCA_021775835.1. Next base: position 10,615 of record JAJFHC010000224.1, read on the forward strand.
GCCATGGTTCCCGATGCCCTGCCCAAGTCCCTGCTTGTGGTCGGTTCCGGCGCGATCGGTATCGAGTTCGCAAGTTTCTACAACAGTCTCGGTGTCAAGACGACTGTGGTTGAGGTCATGGACCGGGTCCTGCCGGTGGAAGATGAAGAGATCTCAGGCCTTGCGGCCAAGGCCTTTGGAAAGCAGGGCATGTCCCTGAAGACGTCGACCACTGTTGAAAAGCTTGAGAAATCTGCCGGGCACGTGACAGCCACCCTGAAATCGAAGGACGGCAAGACAGAAACCCTGCAGGTCGACCGGGTCATTCTGGCGGTTGGCATCACCGGCAATGTCGAAAACCTGGGTCTCGAAGACGTTGGCGTAAAAGTCGACCGGGGTCATGTGGAGATCAACCAGTGGTGTGAAACCGGGGTTCCTGGCGTCTACGCCATCGGCGATCTCGCCGGTCCACCCTGGCTTGCACACAAGGCCAGCCACGAAGGGGTTCTGTGCGTCGAACGCATTGCGGGCGTTGAAGGTGTCCATCCGCTCAATACTGCGAACATTCCGGGGTGCACCTACTGCAACCCGCAGGTTGCCAGCATCGGCATGACGGAGGCGGCCGCAAAAGCGGCTGGTCACGAGGTCAACGTCGGTCGGTTTCCGTTCATGGGTAACGGCAAGGCCATAGCCCTTGGCGAACCGGAAGGGTTGATCAAGACAATATTCGATTCAAAAACCGGCGAGTTGCTGGGCGCCCACATGATCGGCGCCGAAGTCACCGAACTCATCCAGGGATACTCCGTCGCCAAATCCCTGGAGACGACAGAATCCGAATTGATGCATGCGGTGTTCCCGCACCCGACGCTGAGTGAAATGATGCACGAGTCAGTTCTCGACGCCTACGGCCGGGTTATTCACATCTGAACCGACGGTAACGAAAAACGTGTGTGACACGGACACTTGTTATATTGTTCGTGTGGTGAACGATTCCATTTGAGGAGACATATCAATGGGTGGACTTGGTATAATCGGTTGGATCATCATCGGCGGGATCGCCGGCTGGATCGCCGAAAAAGTCACAAAGAGCAATCACGGCCTCCTGATGAACATTGTCGTCGGAATCGTCGGCGGTGTCCTTGGCGGGTTCCTGGCCGGTGTTCTCGGGCTTCAGATTGCCGGCGGGCTGATTGGCTCCCTGGTCGTGGCCACGGTGGGCGCCTTGATTTTACTGTTTGTCCTGCAAGCCCTGAAAAAATAGTCCTGCACCGGAAACGCACGATCGGGCTGGATACAGGCGATCGTGCGGATTGGGGTCAGTAGAGCAAGGCTACGCCACAGCGCCACAGCGCTAGACGATTGGCGTTGCCTGTGGGCGTGTGGCCTCGCTCCGGCGTTGGTTCATGAACGACTGAACCTGCCATCTCATCCAGGCTGCCAGTTTATAGCGTTGAGACAGCGCCGGTTTCTCAATCAGATAGAATGACAGATAGGCCGCCGGCAGCACGATCGGCAACACCACCAAGAACAGTCCGGCCGGTGTGAGTGACGGCATGAACAGGATGACCGTCTGCTGGATCAGAAATCCGTAGATGTAGATGCCGTATGAGGCATCGCCCAGACCGTTAAATTCCCGGATGAAACCGGCGGGAACAAAGCCCAGCCAGAAGATCGTATACGCCATCGCAAGAACCAGCACGGCCTGATAGCCAGGCGTGGCACTGGCAAAATAGACGCCAATCCACAGAGGCACGACCAGCAGTATGCTGAGAGGAATGCTGTCACGGTAGACATAGAATGCCGCACCGGTGAGGAAACACAAACCGAAGCGCGCAAGGTGATCCACGGCGCCAATCTGCTGCCGTAGATCAGAGAACACCGTAACGGCAAGGTAAGCGCCGAAAAAGGCCACGGCAACAAGGGCAAACTTCCACCGGCTGGCAAGCAACCCGAGTACGCCCAGCCCGGCAAGCCCCACATAGGCCATCGCTTCCCAGCGTAGCGTCCACAGAGGTGTATTGATTTCGTCATGTGACGGCACTGTCGTAAAGACGCCGTACAAACCAAGGTTATCAAGAACCAGCCCCGCGGTCAGGGGCACATAAAGCCACGTCTTCCAGTCGGAGAAATAGGCGCCCATCGTCACGGTCGTGACCAGCGGCCCTATGACAAAGGCAGTCACGATCGTCGCCACCAGAAGACCGGGGATGAGGCGCAGGGTTCTTGCCGCCACGAAGTCGAACATATCGTTGTCCGACAACAGGCTTTTTGCAATCAGGAAGCCGCTGATGATGAAAAACACATTCACCGCAAGGTGGCCCAGTGTATAGCCGGTCTCCACCTGCAACGGTTCCACCGCATCGAGCCCGAGGACCGCGGGGTTGGAATGAGTGATCACAACCGCTGTTGCCGCCAAAAATCTCAGAAGATTAAAGTTGTTGTCCCGCGTTCCGATATAGTCTGACAGTCTCATTTTGACACACCCCAGCGATACTTAAGTGTTTGTTGGTCTCTCAGACGCAAGGTCCATGCCACGGACTGCCAAAGTCCGGATTGAATTGAGACATCGACAACGGGCTCGGTGAATGCAACCGAATAAACTGCAAATTTCTTGATTTCTTGCGAAGAAACAGCCATTTATGATGCTGTAACTCCTGTTTGGAAATTGCGATGACAACCTTGATCGACACCGTATCCGAGACCCGTCCCAGGCATCCTGAAAAGGCACACCGGCCGGACACGAAAATATTGCGGAAACCTGACTGGATCAGGGTCAAGGCGCCTGGATCGCACGTCTATCAGGAAACCAGGAAAATTGTTCGCGATAACAATCTGGTCACGGTGTGCGAGGAAGCCGGCTGTCCCAACATCGGCGAATGTTGGTCGAAGAAACACGCGACCATGATGATCCTGGGCGACACATGCACACGCGCCTGCGCGTTCTGCAACGTCAAGACAGGCCTGCCCGGCGACGTCGACCTCGAGGAACCGAACAACGTTGCCGACGCGGTGGCCAAACTTGGGTTGAATCACGTGGTCATCACATCGGTAGACCGTGACGACCTCGACGATGGCGGGGCGGGGCACTTTGCCAATGTCATCACGGCCATTCGCAACCGGTCGCCGGCAACCACCATCGAAGTGCTGACACCTGATTTCCTGCGCAAGGATGGCGCACTTGAAATGGTGGTGGCCGCCAAACCGGATGTCTTCAATCACAATCTTGAAACCGTACCGTCGCTGTATCTGACCGTGCGTCCCGGTGCCAGGTATTTTCATTCTCTGCGCATCCTTCAGCAGGTCAAGGAACTGGACCCGTCGATGTTCACCAAATCCGGTCTGATGGTCGGCCTGGGAGAAAAGCGGCTCGAAGTGCTCCAGGTCATGGACGACATGCGGGCCGCCGACATCGACTTCCTGACCATCGGGCAGTACCTGCAGCCCAGCCGCAAACATCACCAGCTTGATCGATTTGTGACCCCGGACGAATTCAAGTCCTTCGAGACGAACGCCTATTCCAAGGGGTTCCTGCTCGTATCATCAAGCCCGCTGACACGTTCTTCGCACCATGCCGGCGATGATTTCAATCGCCTGCGGCAGGCTCGTGAAGAGCACCTGCGTCGCTCCGCATGATGCGGAACGGTTTAGTCTTGCGGACCTGAGCCATGCCGAGATTTGAGACGCGGCGTTTCGTGCGCCATTCCCCCGAGCAAATGTTCGATCTGATCATGGATGTGGAACGCTATCCCGAATTTTTACCTTTATGTGAGAGCCTGAAGGTTATCGACCGGGAGGCCACCGTCAGTGGCGAGACGGTTGTCGCCGACATGACGATCGGTTACCGGGCAATCCGGGAGACCTTTCGCAGCAGGGTAGAAGCAGACCGAGGGCAGAAATTGATTGTGGCACGTTACATCGATGGTCCTATCAAGCATCTGGAAAACCGCTGGCAGTTTTCTGCGCGCGATGCGGGCGGCTGCATCATTTCGTTTGATCTGGATTACGAATTCAAGAACCTTGCGCTGAAGGTTCTGATGGGCACCATGTTCGACAAGGCGTTCCGTAAATTTGCAGAAGCCTTTGAGGCCCGCGCCGACGAAGTTTACGGTCAGCCACTGGCTGCGGCACCTGATGCAAGAGTGTCCGGATCATGACCCCCGACCTCGTTATATTCGATTGCGACGGCGTTCTCGTGGACACCGAGACAGTGGCTCATCAGCGCATGGCGGACGTATTCACGGAAGTTGGCTACGCCATGACGCTCCACGAGTGTCGTGATCTCTACGAGGGCCAGACCCTTGAGGACCTCTGTCATCATGTTCACAAAAACCTCGGCATGAAGCCCGATCCGGATTTAATGCTGCATGTCCGGGATCAGATCGAGGCAGCGGTCGCAGACGAGGTGACGATCATCCCTGGTGCATCCGAACTGGTCGATGCGATCATTGACCGGCAGATTCCTTACTGTGTGGCATCGTCAGGTTCGGTCAGGAAGATGCACATGACCCTGGGCAAGACCGGCCTGCTCGACCGTTTGGAACATGTGCTGTTCAGTGCCCAGGACGTCGGACGCGGAAAACCGCACCCGGATGTTTTTCTGGCGGCCGCACAGGCCATGAACATTTCGTGCGACCGTGCGGTGATAATCGAAGATTCAGTATCCGGCATTCAGGCAGGCCTGACCGCCGGGGCCAGGGTGCTGGCTTACGCGGGTGATCCGTTTACGAAAGCTGAAACTCTGGAAGCTGCGGGTGCTGAAGTGTTCTTCGACATGGGCGATGCGCCGCATCTGATGAACATCAAGGGTTGAGGCGTGACCTGAGAATTACAACGTGCCGACGCGACGGAGCATCGGGGCAATCGAACTTTCGAATTGCCGGTTGAGTTCTTCGAGTGCCGCCAAGGCCTCTGCTTCGTCCGTGATGTCTTCACCGCCCATGTTGACGGAATGACCGGCTGCGGTCAGCTTATCGTAAACCACCCTCGGAACGTCCTGTACGCCGCTTTTGTGTATTCTCATGAGCACATAATTAGGTGCTGACATTTCATGAACCGAACCGATCACAGGCGCACTCGCCAGATAAAGGGGCTCACCTTTGTCGACTTCTACGGCGATCGCATCATCCAGCCGGCCCATCGACTCTGCGATGCGAGACTGGGTCTCCACCGACACGGCCTGGACGACATAGCCGATGGCCATAAGGACACGGAGGGCATAAACCAGGCTGGTTCCACCGTCCGACGCGGCCTCTAACACCCCGCCCAGCTCCGCACCTGTCTTGATGCCGTCGGCCAGGGCATCGAGCAACAGGGCATAGGGATCGTCGGCAAGAGTTGCTTCACCCGCTGGTGCCTCGATATTCAGGGCGCAGGTGCTCCTGTTTCGGATGAGGCAAAACCGCATGGCGGACAGAATCTGCAACTGTTGGGCTTCAGTCAGTTTTGCGACGCCTTTGACAAAGATGTCCTGGCGAAACTTCTGGTTGTGCCAGACGTCCTTGTAGAGTTCTTTCGCGGCGGTTCCACGATAGTTATCCAAATTTGCATGGGCCCTTGGGGGCAGGCAGAGATCCTTCACATTCATGAGGAGGTCTGCGGATCCGACAAAGGACAGCTTGGCCTCAGACAATTCATCCGCCACTTCATGGAAGAAGAACGGACGCCAGTTCTCATTGAGATATTCGTGAATCACATAGGCCGGATCAGCATTGCCAAGGGCGTCCAGTCGTTTGCGAATTGAGGGATGTTTCTGGAAATATTTGGCGCCGCTGTCGGCAATCGTGTCCACCAGATTGAACGCCTGGGCGACATTTTGGGCCGGCTCTCCGGAAAAGAGTTTCTCCGATTCAATCAACAGCTGACGAAAAGGCATTTCGCTGATCCGGCCTACGGAGCAATTGTAGGAGACGTAGACCAACCCGCCTGGTTTGAGTTTCCGTTTCAGGAATTGCCGCACATCCGCCCGGATGTCGTCGGTGATCCAGGAATACACCCCGTGCAGCACGACGATGTCAAAATCCGGCAGGTCCAGTGTTTCCAGATCGGAGAAACTCTCTTCGATAATTGTCAGATTGTCCAATCCGGCAGCATCGGCGAGCGCGCGGGCGTTGGCAGCATGTATCGGGTTGTGGTCGATTCCGTAATAGTGTCCGTCCGGGTCTCTTGCCGCCATGTAGTTGAGCGTCACCCCCTGACCAAATCCCAGTTCGCAGTAGGTTATCTGTCTCGCGCCAGGTGCTGTCGCCACGACTGGGGCAGGGGGCCGGAAACCCGATAAAACAGTTTTAAGCAGAAGCTGATCCGGATTGAGGGTGGCGTAGAAATTCGAGACATACTCGATATCGGTCCGGTATCCATGCGCCCAGTCACTGTTCATTGTCGATGCCATCGCTGGGCCATCCGGTTTCAATTGTCAGCGGAGAAACATGTCAGCGCAATAGCCACATGAAACAAGCCGTTTGGCAAGGCTCAACTTCTAAGTGATTGTGTAAAATCCAACAATGGAAAAGGCGTGAACAACACCTGTCGTTCACGCCTCAAAATTGTTATGGCCCTTAACCGTATCCTACGGGGTAGGGTCCGGACACTGCGCGTTGTCCGTGCGGATGATGTCATTGATGGTAATCGGTCCGGCAGCCATGCCGTTGAAGATGCAGGTCCGGACCTGGTCAGGCAGGTCATGGAGATTGCCCGTTCCGGAAACCTGGCCGTCTTCGAATTCATAGGCGACCTGGCCGTTTGTTACTTTGGTCACGTTGAAGTTGTTCAGCGTGACGATCGATTTCTTGGTGAAGACACCTTCGCCGCCTTCAACGTTGACATCGGACAATGTCGTGTTGAACACGTCTTCGATTTTCACGCCGCCCTTCGTGTCGTGGCCGTCTTGCGTTCTTACAGTGACATTCGAAACAGACCCACTGGCAAGCTTCTTGAGTTCAAACTTGCCTTCCGCACCTTCCACGGTGACGTTGCTCACAGTTGCCGTCGACGTACCGCCTTCGGCCCCCTCAACCTTGACCTTGGATTTGTTACCATTGCCGGTGATCGAAATATTGGTAACCGTAATATCCTCGGTCTTTTTGACTTCGACCTTGCCTTCGCCGCCTTCAACTGTGACGGACCCGACCGTCGCCACGTTTCCCTTTTCGACCTTCAGGTCAAAGCCCTTGTTTCCGGACCCGTCTCCAGTGATCTCGTGGACACTGGCGGTATTGAAGTTCTTGACTTCGATCTTGTTGCCTTCGGCACCGTCGACACCTTCAGTGATGACATTCCTGATCGTCACATTGCCGACCCTGTTGCCGACTTTGCCGGTTTCGCCGCCATCGACCTTGATGCCGGTCTTGTCGCTGCCGACAAGAGATGTGAAACGAAGATTCTTGAGAGTAGTCGTCCCGGTCGTGTCGCCGCCGCTTCTGATGCCCTCGCCGCCCTCGAACGTCAGGCCGCGGACGGTATTTCCATTTGCCAATGTGACCTGGGCAGTGCGGCTGCTGCCACCTTGCAGCAGTTTTGGCGCTGTTCCGGGAAGAGTACCTGTCACCCTCTGGCCGCTGCCAACGCCGATTAGTGTAATCGGTGTGCCGCCGCCAGCAAGGATCTGGCCGTCTTTGAGGGATGCCTGCGCATTGGCCACATCGCCGGTCTTGTCGATGACAACGATGAGGTCATTATTTTCGAAATGCTGACCGTTGAAGTTTTGTGGATCCTCCAATGTGCCCGTACCGCCGGTGGAATTATCGACAAACTTCAATTCGCCGATCTGCTGTCCGGTTTCGGGATTGATGGCGGCCTCCGGCGCGCCCTGGAAGGAACCTGAAACGATGTCCGGGTCACGGCGGATCGGATCGACCATGCGCCGGTCAAGGGCCGAGAGCTGGGATTCGCTCGGGTAATTGCCGAACCCTAGAGGAATACGGAACCGCAACATGGCCGACGCGTCGGTCTTGCGGACCTTGTCGTACTGGATTTCGCCACCGATGGTTATGCGTGAACTGCCCGGCGCAAACTCATAAAGTCTGGTTTCAAACCGGGCGCGGGGACCCGCAACCGTCTTGGCATCCTTGGCATCGAAGTAGAAGCCACCCACATAAACCCGGGTTTCGATATCGAATGGCAGTCTATAGCCGACTTCGGCGTCAAAGCCCCACAAGGCCCGTTCAAAGCCAGGCCGAACCGACACCGTCGCTCCTGAGAATACCGCCGCGCCAACGACTGGAGCCGCTTGCTTGCCGCCTTCGGGAATGTAAAGGTTTGCCCTGAGGTCAAGGTCTTCGGTCAGTGCTTCGAGGCCCAGCGTACCCTGATAGAACGTGTTCTTGTTTTCCGTGCCGCGTACGTCGAAGGACCCGAAGGCACCGAGTATCCAGCCGCCACCGATCATCGAACGATAGCCGAGCGCGAAGTTACCTTCCTTGTTGTTATCGTCATCGATAAAGCCGCGGATATCGGTGAACACCATGGACGTATCGTTCTGGAACAGCGGCCAGAAGAGCTCCGTCTCACCCAGGTGCCGTTCGGTTCCGGGCTTCGCGACGATATCAACGTGGGGCACCCACTTGTCGGCTTTCTGCGCATAAGCCGGTGACGCCAGTGCCAGGGCACTGATGGCGACACTGGACAACATCGCATGTCTAAATGACTTGAAATTGACGGCAGGGGAGTGCCGTTCAGATACAGATGTCTTCATAATACCAGCCCTGTTTGCGACTTTCTGTGATGAAAGTCAGCGACCTAACGTTCGGCCTCTTGAATTTGCCTACGTGACCAGCACACCCGCAATCGGCTGGTCCCGAAACCCTGTTGGCTGGAGTGAGTTTAATGAGAATCTGACTTAATTGAGGCACCGTCTTTTTTGACGATTTATTAATAAAATATCAGATCGGTCTCCAGCCGTATGCGACCATGGTCCCCATGCAACAAGGCGTCAAGAAAAAAACGTAGCAAAGTTAAAGTGTTAACGTTTTTTTGCGGTATTGTGTTGCTGTTGCGCAACATGCAGAAATTTACGACACCGGCACTTCGGAGACAAAAAACTGATGTTTTCCGCCGGGTCCTGCCACAATTTGGTCACAATATATGACGTCGACGTCAAAAGGGTGACCAATCTTATCCACAAGGCGGCGGCGCAGTCCTTCTTTTTCATCGCGTGTGAGAGGGCGGTAGACGGACAGATGCAATACAATCCGACTCAGCGATTTCTGAATCAGCTTGAACTGGCGAATCGGCGCGATCTCCGACAATCCGTATTTGGTTGTCTGCGGAAAATGCCGGTCTCCGGATGGCAGGACGATGACATTGTGCACCCGGCCCATGATCTGCGTCAGGACCGGAAGTCCTCTGCCACAACTGCACGGCGGCCCGACTTGGGCAAGATCACCGATAGAATATCGGATCAACGGCATGGCGAAATTCGCCAGGTTGGTGACGACCACACGTCCGACTTGTCCGGCCTCGCACGGACGGCCGTTATCATCGAGGACTTCAAGCAGAACACCTTCAGATTGCACGTGATAGTGCTCGGTCTCGGGGCATTGCAGGGCGAGGTAACCGGCCTCGCGGCTTGAATACATGTCTTGAATGGGGGCCGCCCAGACGTCCCGGCACAAATCCCGCAATTCCGGATAGACAACTTCGGACAGAGTCATGACCGACTTCAGGCTGGGGAGTCGCGTGTTCGTCTGTCGTGCCTCCGTCAGGATGGCATAAAGATTGGAGGGGAAGGTGATGATATATGCCGGGTCCTGGCGTGCCAGCCATTCGAGTTGTTGAGCCGGGGGCGTCTTCATCTGAAGCAAAGCAGCGGGGCCGTGTGGCGCAAAAACCCGTGCCGAGTCTCCCCAGCCGCTGCCTGCCTGACCATTCGGATAAGCTGCATCCGGATCGTCGGAGTCGCGCAGGCCGGCAAGTTTTTGCGACATGTCACGGTCATGCCAGACATGGTCGCGCAAGGTGAGCACCTTCCACATGAGATCGTTCAAGGCGGTCCTGGTCACTCTTATGGGCTCGCCGGTGGACCCGGTGGTTTGAATGACATCCGTTTCGCCGTGGGCAGTCGGTATGGCGTTACTCATCAACTGGTCAGCGTGGCGCTGGATGTCGTGGCGCTGGAGCAGGGGAATTGACTCCCACATGTCCTGATCCACATTTCCATCCGTCAGGTTCAGTGAGCCAAGTATCGATTTGTAGTAGGGGACCGTTTCGGCCGCGTGCCGGAGCAGTTCAGTCAGTTGTATGAACTGGTGATGCCGGAGTTTCTCAGGCGTCCACCATTGTGTCTCCTGCAGTTGTCCCAGAATTGACAGGAGCATTGCGTTGTCGGGATGAGGCACCGCAGGCCACTGGGCGCCAGGCAGGCTTGACAGGGGTATCATGACTTCTTCCTCAATGAGGTGATGTATTTGCTGTTGTGGTGGCCTCTATTCAACGTGCAGATCCGTTCCACGCCCTATCATGCCACGGTGGGTTCCGACAGCCGGTCCTCAATCAGGTCCAGTGCCGCCGTTACTGTCCGGCTGCGGACGGCCTGACGGTCAGAACCGCTGAAAAGGCATCTGATATGCGTCGTCGGCTCCTGCGAGCGCGCGCACGCAACGTGCACGAGGCCGACAGGTTTGTCCTCAGTACCGCCGCCCGGGCCTGCGACGCCGGTCACAGCCACAGCAACATCGGCCCTCGAATTGGCCAGCGCACCTTCGGCCATGGCCCGGGCGACCCGCTCACTCACCGCACCATCGGTCTGGATCAGGTCTGGCGCAACATGCAGAAGTTCTGCCTTTGCTTCGTTGGAATAAGTGACAAACCCCCGTTCGAACACATCGGACGATCCGGCGACATCCGTCAAAGCCGCCGCAATCATGCCGCCTGTGCAGGACTCGGCCGTCACAATTTTGAGGCCGAGGGACCGAGCGCGCTCAAGAAGCCTGGTCGACTGATCCAGATGATCCATAACGGTTCTCCTTCAAGATGTTCTGTTGTCGTAGGTGCCTGTGTCCGGGGCAAAGGGCAACTTGAGCGATACCGATGCTTGTGCTGCAATGCCTTCACCGCGCCCCGTGAAACCCAACCGTTCAGTGGTTGTTGCCTTGACGCTGATCCGGTCCTGGGAAACCCCCATGATTTCAGACAGGCGCTGTCGCATCTGGGCAGTGTGGGGGGCGATCTTGGGCGCTTCGCAAATAATCGTCACATCGAGATTGACCAAGGTTCCGCTGCGTTTTCGCATTAACTCGCAGGCGTGAGACAGGAAGATATCTGACGCCGCTCCCTTCCACTGATCGTCTGAAGGGGGGAAATGCGTGCCTATATCGCCGTCGGCGAGCGCGCCATAGAGTGCGTCGGTTGCCGCGTGCATCGCGACGTCGGCATCAGAATGTCCCTTCAGGGATCGGTCGAAGGGGATGCTCACGCCACACAAGATCACTGAAGTTCCTGGCTCGAAGGCATGTACATCGAAACCAGTCCCAACCCTGATGTCGACTTCTGTGGTTTTTGACATCAATCGTTGCTCAGCCTCCCTGAAGTCTTGCGCGGTTGTAAGCTTTGTATTGCCGGGTTCACCATCAATGACGTCGACCGCGAGGCCGGCCCATTCCGCAATCGAAGCGTCATCCGTGAATTGCGCCGGATTGTCCTTGTGCGCTTGTTCGTGAGCTTTGAGGATCTTCTCATAGGCAAAGCCTTGCGGTGTTTGGGCGGTCCACAACTCGGTCCGGTCAACAGTGTCGGCGATCTGGTCCTGCTGTACGCGTTTGACGGTTTCCGTCACTCTTAGTGCCGGTATGACGGCGTCGGTTTCTCCAAGTCTTTCGATGAGACGGTTTAGCAGATCCGGTGTAGGGAACGGCCTGGCGGCGTCGTGAATAAGGACAAGTTCCGGAGGTGAATTTTCCAACGCAGACAGTCCGTTCAGGACCGACTGTTGACGTGTGTCGCCGCCGGGGACGGGAGGTTCCATCGATTCCCAAAATGGAACGGCAGCACGATAATGCGCGTCATCATCGCAATGGATGACAACAACGCAGCGGTTTATCGCCGGATGTGTGTCAAATATCTCAAGCGTACGCGCGAGGACGCTGCGGTCGCCCACGTTGCGATATTGCTTCGGCAGCCCGTCGCCGGCTCTGTGGCCTCGACCGGCCGCGACAATCACGGCGGCTATGCTCATATCAACGCGACACCACAATTTCTTAAGGACGCCGAAGTACCGGCAGGGAGGTTATGAATAAATAATCCCGGCGCCGCAAGGCCACCGGCGACGACACGGTTTATGCCGACGAGATTGTTATTGCGGTACAGCCGGGCGATACGATAGGTTGCCCGAAATTTGTGCAGCTTTCAGGAAGCCTAAATTGTGGGCATCTCAATTGGAACCATAGATATCCCGAGCCCGGTGTTCCTCGCGCCGATGTCTGGCGTGACCGATGCACCATTTCGCGAATTGGCGCATGATCACGGTGCAGGTCTTGTTGTCTCCGAGATGGTGGCAAGCCACGAACTCCTGCTGGAGAAAGAAGAGTCCCTGCTTCGCGCCAAGGCAGCGGCCCGCGTATTTCCCAACGTTGTGCAATTGGCAGGCCGCGAAGCCAAGTGGATGGCGGAGGGCGCGCGGTTTGCCCGTGATCTGGGCGCCGATATCATCGACATAAACATGGGATGCCCGGCGCGAAAAGTGACAAATGGATTGTCAGGTTCCGCCCTTATGAGGGACCTCGACCATGCGGTTGAACTCATTGAGGCGACTGTTGGCGCGGTCGATTGTCCAGTCACATTGAAGATGCGGCTTGGCTGGGACGAAGCCACGCGCAGTGCGCCTGAATTGGCCCGGCGGGCAGAACTTGCCGGCATCCGGATGGTAACTGTACACGGCCGCACCCGCTGTCAGTTCTACAACGGCATTGCCGATTGGAAGGCGATTGGCGACGTCAAGAATGCAGTCTCCATTCCGGTCATTGCCAACGGCGATATCTGCACCTACGCCGATGCGACCGACGCGCTCAGACAATCTGGCGCCGATGGTATCATGATCGGCCGGGGTGCTTATGGCAGGCCCTGGTTTGCGGGCAATGTCGTGCGTTACCTGAAATCCGGACAGAAGCCGGATGAGCCCGGCCTTCCTGAGCAGTGGAACATCATCTCAAGGCATTATGCCGGCATGCTGGAGCACTACGGCCACGACCAGGGCGTCCGATGCGCGCGCAAACATCTCGGCTGGTATCTCGAGCACGCGGCAAAACAATGCGATCCCGGTTCAAGGACAGAAGTCAATCAGACCCGCGGGCAGGTGTTTCGGGCGACTGACGGGAATGAAGTCCTGGATACGCTTGAAGTCTTCTATACGCAGCGGTCTCGGGACCTGGTTGCATGAACAGCCTCCTGGAGAAATCTGATCTGCCTGCAAGTGGTCTTCTGATGGAGGCCGACAGCATCCTGAACGCCTTGCCGCACCCGGTGGTCACGGTGGATACGGAAAACCGCTTATCCTATGCCAATGTTGCAGCGGAAACGTTCTTTCGCGCCGGTGCCAGCGTCCTGAAGCGCCATCGCATCGATGACTACGTACCGTTCGGCTGTCCGATCCTTTCACTCGTTGCCCAGGTTAGAGAACGACAGGCACCTGTAACCGAATATGCCGTCGATCTGGGCACACCGCGAAACGGCGGTGAACGCCTGGCCGACGTTCAGGTGGCGCCGGTGTCGGATAATCCCGGTTCCGTCCTCGTCATCTTTCAGGAACGCTCTATAGCGCGAAAGATCGACCGCCAACTCACTCATCGCAGCGCTGCCCGTTCCGTGTCGGCCATGGCCGCTATCCTCGCCCATGAAATAAAAAATCCGCTCTCGGGCATCAGGGGCGCGGCACAACTGCTGGAACCGACAGTCAGCGAGGACGATCGAACACTCACGCAGTTGATCTGCGATGAGACAGACCGGATCTGTACCTTGGTCGACCGAATGGAGATTTTCAGCGACAGCCGTCCTATTGATCCCGAACCGGTGAACATTCACGCCGTGCTGGGGCACGTCAAAACGCTTGCCGCCACCGGATTCGCCCTCAATGTGAAATTTGTTGAAGACTACGATCCGTCCTTGCCGCCTGTGTTGGGGGATCGCGACCAACTCATCCAGGTGTTCCTGAACCTTGTGAAGAACGCGGCAGAGGCGGCCACTGCCGAGCGCGGTGAACACGGTGAAATTGTTTTGTCGACCGCTTTCCGGCCAGGCGTGCGCCTTTCCATCGCCGGCGCGTCCGACCGCGTCAGTCTGCCTCTCGAGATCTGTATCCGAGATAATGGGGCAGGGGTGGCCGACGACCTCAGGGAACACCTGTTCGACCCGTTCGTAACCACCAAGATGTCCGGTACCGGACTGGGGCTGGCTCTCGTTGCCAAGATTATCGGCGATCATGGCGGAATCGTGGAATGTGAAGGTGGCCCGCCGCGCACGACATTCAGGATTCTATTGCCCATGCATAATGCCCTGGTTCCGCAAAAGGCCATGGGAAACAAGGTATCATGAGTGGGGAAACTGTCCTTCTCGCCGACGACGATGCAGCCATCAGGACGGTGCTGAACCAAGCCCTCGCAAGGGCCGGATACGCCGTCAGGTCAACCAGCAATGCTGCAACATTATGGCGTTGGATCAGCGGCGGCGAAGGCGATCTTGTGGTCACCGACGTCGTAATGCCGGACGAAAACGCTTTCGATATGCTCCCGCGCATACGCAAACTACGACCCGATCTCCCCATCATCGTGATGAGCGCACAGAACACACTGATGACAGCCATTACCGCGGCGGAACAAGGGGCCTATGAGTATTTGCCCAAGCCCTTCGACCTGAATGAACTGCTTGCGGTGGTCAATCGGGGCCTCAATCAAAACCGGCAACCGGCGGCCGCCTTGCAAGACGACGGCGATGCCGGCCCGGACCGCATGCCGCTGATCGGCCGGTCACAGGCGATGCAGGACATCTACCGGGTTCTCGCAAGGTTGATGCAGACGGATCTCACGGTCATGGTGTCTGGCGAGTCAGGGACCGGCAAGGAACTTGTCAGCCGGGCACTGCACGAATACGGCAAACGGCGGAATGGACCTTTCGTTGCGGTCAACATGGCGGCAATTCCGAAAGAACTGATCGAGTCGGAATTGTTTGGACATGAGAAAGGTGCATTCACCGGTGCGGCCAGCCGTTCTGCCGGCAGGTTCGAACAGGCAGAAGGAGGAACCCTCTTTCTGGATGAAATCGGC
>JAJFHC010000225.1 GCA_021775835.1 Hyphomicrobiales bacterium
GGTTGGCCAACTTTGGCTGGCCGGTGTGCTTCCCGGGTTGATGATGGCTGGAATGTTCGTTCTCTACATCGCCATCCGCTGCCATCTGCAACCCGAGCTCGGACCGCCGCTCTCGGAAAAGGAACGTAATGTGCCCATGTCCGAAAAGCTGCGGCTTTTGCGGGCTGGTTTACTGCCGATCCTCATCTTCCTTGCCATGATGATTCCCTTCGTGAACGGCTGGACGTCATTGGTTGAAAGCTCCGCAATCGGTGCCATGACGGCGTTCGCCGCTGCTGTCCTCAAGGGTCGCATGACTCGTAAGGTGCTTGAGGTTTCCGTGCGCCAGACGCTCGCCATATCGTGCATGTTCATGTGGATCATTCTCGCGGCAACCGGGTTCGGTGCGGTATTCGACGGCCTTGGTGCCGTCCGGGCGATTGACAATCTGTTCACGGACCAACTTGGTCTTGACCCCTGGACGATCCTTATCCTGATGCAGCTCTCCTTCATCCTGATGGGGACATTTCTCGACGACACCGCCATGCTGGTGATTGTTGCCCCGCTTTACGTGCCGCTTGTGGGGGCGCTTGGCTTCGACCTGATTTGGTATGGGGTGCTCTACACGATCACAACCCAGATCGCCTACATGACGCCGCCGTTCGGTTACAACCTATTCCTGATGCGGGCAATGGCCCCGCCGGAGATCAGTCTGAAAGACATATACAGCTCCATTCTGCCGTTCGTTGGCGTGATGGTGGTGGCGTTGGTCCTGATCATGACCTTCCCACAGATCGCGCTGTGGCTGCCTGACTATGTCTACGGAAAGTGAACACAAAAGTGGAAGGAGAGAGAAAATACCGTCATCAATAATGAATGCAACTTTCAACGCCGAAAAATCCAATGGGAGGATATTATGACTTCAAGACGTACCTTCATCAAAGGCGCCGCAGCCACCGTACCGGTCGCCGCATTGGCAACCCCCGCCATCGCGCAGTCGAAGATCAAATGGCGCATGCAGACCTATGCCGGTGCAGCACTGGCGGCCCATGTGGTCAAGCCTGCAATCGACAGCTTTAACAAGATTGCCGGCGACCAGATGGAAATCGAGCTGTCGTTTGCTGACCAGCTTGTGCCCACCGGGGAATTGTTCCGCGCCATGCAGAAAGGCACGATTGACGCCGTTCAATCGGACGACGACTCCATGGCTTCCCCAACCGAAGTGACCGTGTTTGGCGGATACTTCCCCTTCGGCAGCCGTTATTCTCTCGACGTGCCGGTGCTGTTCAACCAGTATGGCCTGGGCGAAATCTGGGACAAGGAGTACTCAGCCGTAGGCGTCAAGCACATTTCCGCCGGCGCATGGGACCCGTGCCACTTTGCCACCAAGGACCCGATCAACAGTCTGGCAGACCTCAAAGGCAAACGGGTCTTCACGTTCCCGACTGCCGGGCGCTTCCTCACCCAGTTCGGTGTGGTCCCGGTTACGCTTCCCTGGGAAGACATCGAAGTCGCCGTGCAGACCGGCGAGCTGGATGGTGTTGCCTGGTCCGGTATCACGGAGGACTACACCGTCGGTTGGGCGGATGTGACGAACTACTTCCTCACCAACAACATCTCCGGCGCCTGGGCCGGGTCGTTCTTCGCCAACATGGACCGGTGGAACGAACTCCCTGAAAACATGAAGGAATTGCTCAAGGTCTGCATGGACCAGAGCCACTACTATCGCCAGTGGTGGTACTGGGGCGGCGAAGCCGACCTTCGGGTCAACGGCACCAAGATGAAGCTCACCTCCATTCCGGATGCAGAGTGGGCACAAGTCGAGGCCGCGGGCGTCAAGTTCTGGGACGAGATCGCTTCGGAATCGGAAACCAAGGCCAAGGTGGTCAAGATCTTCCGCAAATATAATGACGACATGCAGAAGGCAGGCCGCCCCTACCGTTACGGTTGAGGCAAGCGCCAACAATAATGAGAAGCACCGGTTCCTCCGGTGCTTCTCCCAGACTTTGCATCTTTGACATTGCACATTTTCCTGGAGATCCCCTGAATGCCCGGCAACCTGTCCCTTGATGAACTGAAAAAGGCCGTGAAAAGCGGTGAGATCGATACCGTTCTTGCCGTGCAGATCGACATGCAGGGACGGCTTATGGGCAAGAGGTTCCAGGCAGAGTTCTTTGTCGATAGCGCCTGGAAGGAAACCCACAGCTGCAATTATCTGCTCGCAACCGACATGGAGATGGATACGGTCGAGGGCTACAAGGCCACCAGTTGGAAAGCGGGTTACGGCGACTACACCATGAAGCCGGACCTGACGACCTTGCGGCGGATACCCTGGCTCGAGGGCACGGCGCTGGTGCTTTGCGACATGCTCGACCATCATACCCACGAGGATGTTGCGCACTCGCCGCGCGCAATTCTCAAGAAACAAGTTGCGCGGCTGGAGGCCATGGGCATGCGCGCCATGATGGCCACGGAACTTGAATTCTTCCTCTTCAAGGAAACCTATGAAGAGGCCGTGGGCAAAGGCTATCGGGGCATTTCACCGATCAGTGCCTACAATGAGGATTACCACATCTTCCAGACGACCAAGGAAGAAGACGTCATGCGGGCCATCCGGAACGGCCTGCAGGGCGCCGGCATTCCGGTGGAGAATTCAAAGGGCGAAGCCGATGCCGGGCAGGAAGAGATCAATGTCCACTATTCCGACGCGCTCGACATGGCCGACAACCACGTGATCATCAAGAACGGCTGCAAGGAAATCGCCTGGGCCAAGGGCCGGGCGCTGACTTTCCTGGCCAAATGGGACTACAACGCCGCCGGCAGTTCGTCGCACATTCACCAGTCGCTCTGGTCGCTGAAAGGCAAACCCCTGTTTCACGATCCCAAGGGACAGTACGGCATGTCCGATACCATGCGTCACTACATGGCGGGCCTCCTCGCTCACGCCAGTGAAGTTACCTGTTTTCTTGCCCCTTACATAAATTCCTACAAGCGGTTTCAGGCCGGCACTTTCGCACCGACCAAGGCGATCTGGTCGAAGGACAACCGTACCGCCGGTTACAGGCTATGTGGCGAAGGTACCAAGGCTATTCGGGTCGAATGTCGTGTCGGCGGCTCCGATCTCAATCCCTATCTGGCCATGGCCGCACAGATCGCAGCGGGCATCGACGGCATCGAGAACAAGATGGAATTGGAGCCCGAATTCAAGGGCGATGCCTACGGGGCGCAAAAGGCCCGTGGCATCCCAGAAACTCTGCGGGACGCGACCGCCACGCTGAACAAATCCAAGATGCTTAGGGCGGCCATGGGCGATGATGTCATCGACCACTATGTGCATGCCGCGAAGTGGGAGCAATTCGAGTATGACCGACGGGTCACGGACTGGGAAGTCGCCCGCGGTTTTGAACGTGCATGACGAAGCAATATTGAGCAAACAGAGAAAAGTACAACTCTCATGTCCACGATCAATTGTATCTCTCCGATTGACGGCAGCGTCTATGCCGAGCGCGCTACGGCATCGGATTCCGAAATCCAGAATGCTTTCGCCAACTCAAAGACGGCCCAACGGGCCTGGAGGCAGACATCCATCGCCGAGCGCGCGGGATATTGTACCGCTGCGGTCGACGCCATGCTGGCGATGGCCGATGACATCGTCCCCGAACTGGCCTGGCAGATGGGCCGCCCTGTCCGGTTCGGGAAAGGCGAACTGGGCGGTTTCGAGGAACGTGCCCGTCATATGATCTCGATCGCTAGCGCTGCGCTTCACGACGTCGATCCGGGCGACAAAGCAGGTTTCAAGCGTTTCATCAGACGCGAACCGATCGGCACGGTGTTCACGATCGCGCCATGGAATTTCCCTTATCTGACGACGGTCAATTCAGTGGTACCGGCATTGATGGCGGGCAATGCCGTTGTCCTCAAACATGCTTCGAGCACCCTGCTCGTGGCGGAGCGTTTTCAAAAAGCCTTTGATGCAGCCGGTCTCCCTGACGGGCTCTTCCAGCATCTGGTGCTTGATCATGAGCAGACCGGAAAGATCATTTCTGACGGTCTGGTCGACATGGTCTGCTTTACCGGTTCGGTACCCGCCGGGCGCACCATGGAGCATTCCGCGGCCGGGCAGTTCATTCCTGTCGGGCTTGAACTCGGCGGCAAGGATCCGGCCTATGTCAGAGCGGATTGCAACATGGCTCACGCCATCGAAAACCTCGCCGACGGCGCGTTCTTCAATTCCGGGCAGTCTTGTTGCGGCATTGAACGGATCTATGTCGATCAATCCGTACACGATGAATTCGTAACAGGCCTTGCAGATCTCACCCGCCAGTACGTTCTTGGCAACCCGCTTGACGAGGCCACAACGCTTGGGCCGCTGGTCAAACCAGCCGCGGCAGATTTTGTTCGCAACCAGATCTCACAAGCGGTTGCCTCCGGCGCAACAGCTCACATCGATACTTCGGCGTTCGCCATGGACGAGCCCGGGTCTGCCTATCTCGCTCCGCAGGTCCTGACCGGTGTTACACATGACATGTCGGTCATGACCGAAGAGAGTTTTGGGCCGGTTGTCGGCGTCATGGCCGTTTCGGACGACGAAGAAGCGATTGCCCTGATGAACGACTCGGATCTGGGGCTGACAGCCGCAATCTGGACAGAGGACGCCGATGCTGCCGAACAGATCGGCGCTCAACTGGAGACCGGTACGGTCTTCATGAATCGGTGCGACTATCTTGATCCGGCCCTTGCCTGGACCGGCGTCAAAAATACCGGACGCGGTTGCACGTTGTCGTCAATGGGGTATGAAGCCCTGACGAGACCGAAGAGTTTTCATCTCAGAACCAATACACACTAAACCGATCAGACGATAAGTCTCCAAACAGGAACGACGCCCATGAGCACTGTCAGCACAAACTGGTCCTTCCCCACCGCCATCCGGTTCGGTGCGGGCCGCATCGACGAATTGGCCGAAGCCTGCACGGCATCCGGCATCAAACGCCCTCTCCTCGTCACGGACCCAGGCATTGCCCCCTTGCCGATTACACAAAAAGCCGTGGATGTGGTGACCGCTGCCGGGCTCGAAGTGGCGGTGTTTTCAGACGTCAAACCGAATCCCACGGCCTCGAACGTTGAAGCCGGCGTCGAGGTCTACAAATCGGGCGGCCATGACGGTGTCATTGCATTTGGCGGCGGCTCTGGGCTCGATGCCGCCAAGACCATCGCCTTCATGAAGGGACAGACCCGCCCGATGTGGGATTTCGAGGATGTGGGCGACTGGTGGACCCGCGCGGACCCTGACGGTATTGCCCCCGTTGTCGCCGTGCCGACCACGGCCGGCACCGGCTCGGAGGTAGGACGCGCCGGCGTCATCACCAACGAGGAGACCCATACCAAGAAGGTCATTTTCCATCCCAAGATGCTACCCGAAACCGTTATCTGCGATCCCGAATTGACTGTCGGGCTGCCGCCGCACATCACCGCAGGCACAGGAATGGATGCGTTTGCCCATTGCCTCGAAGCCTATTGTGCGCCGAGCTATCATCCAATGTGCGAAGGCATTGCGGTCGAGGGGCTTCGTCTGGTCAAGGACTACCTGCCGACCGCCTATTCGCAAGGCTCGGACATCGAGGCACGTGGACAAATGATGTCGGCAGCCGCTATGGGGGCCGTTGCCTTCCAGAAGGGCCTTGGTGCGATTCATTCGCTGTCCCATCCGGTGGGCGCGCTGTACGACACACATCACGGTCTCACCAACGCAGTCTTCATGCCCTACATCCTGATGTTCAACCGTTCCGTGATCGAGGACAAGATCGAACGGCTTTCTTCCTGGCTCGGGATAACCGGCGGCTTCAACGGTTTCGTCGATACAGTCCTTGCCATGCGCGAAGAACTGGGTATCGCCCATTCCATCGACAAAATCGGCGTCGACGATACGAAATTTGAGCTGATGTCGGAAATGGCCGTGGTTGACCCGACCGCAGGCGGCAATCCGATTGCCCTTGAAGTCCCTGCCGTCGTGCGGCTTTATGAACAGGCCTATGAGGGAACGCTGCCGGATTGACAGGGTCGCCCCGTCGCCGAAAGCTCATGAGGCGCCATCATGCCATCAGACCGACTTCGACTTCTCGCCTGCCAGATCACGATTCCGCCAACGCCTTCGGTCGAGGAACGTGACCGGCATGTGCTGCGGATCGCCCACGCGATCGAAACGAAGTGCCAGGATCAACCGGTTGATCTTATCGTTTTGCCTGAATTGTCCGCTGTGGACTATTCAAGGCAGACTTTCGACGGGTTGAGCGACCTCGCCGAATCCCTGGACGGCACGACGGTGAACGTGTTCAGCAAGCTGGCCAGGCGCTGTGACGCTACAGTCATTTTCGGCATGCCACGGATCGGTAGCGACGGTGGGTTTCATATCTGCCATGTGGCTGTAGGGCCTGATGGCGGCCTTCTCGGGCATTACGACAAACTGCATATTGCCCAGTTCGGTGCCTCGATGGAAAAGGAGTATTTCACACGAGGCAGTCACCTGTTTGCGTTCGATGTCAATGGCGTCAAGATCGCACCGATCATCTGCTACGACATCCGTGTGCCGGAACTGACGCGCACCTTGGCAGTCGATCATGGTGTCCAGCTGATCCTGCATTGCGGTGCTTATGCCCGCGACGAGTCTTTCGACAGCTGGCACGACTTTGTTGTCACGCGGGCTGTTGAGAACCAGGTCTTCTTCCTGAGTCTCAATAGGGCGGGCCCCGACTTCGGCGCGAGCCTGTTCTGCCCACCCTGGATCGACAACGATCACCCGCCAACCCGGTTCCCTGAACACGACGAAGCCTTCCTTGTGCTCGACGTCGACCCTGACCTGTTGCAGTCAGTTCGGTCGGATTACACCTTTCTTGGGGATCGGCTAGACAACTATTCGGAATTGAATGTTCTGGAAGGTTGAAGGAACGGCCGGCGAATATGACCAATCTCAATTCCAGCCAAACGCAAAGCCGGTGTTACGCCTGAAACGATGACGCTTGTGCCCGCAACCAGTCGCGCACAGCTTTTACGCGCCGACCCTTTTGCGCGCCTGGTCTCGTCAGCAGGTAGTATGCCCTGTCAGGCTGCAGGAACACGTCGAACGGTACAACGATCCGGCCGTCTGCCACATCTCCGGACACAAAGGGAAATATACCAAGGGCCACACCCTGCCCGTCCATGACTGCCTGGGTGATGACGTTGGAATCTTCGATGACGATCTCATCGGCAATCGGCAGATCGGGTTGTCCGGCAAGCGCCAGCCAGGACTTCCACTCGCTGCGATCTTTCTGATGAATCACGGGAAACCGGCTGAGGTCGCTCACAAGATTAAGTGCGCCACGTTGACTCAGCAATGCCGGGCTGACAATTGGTGCATACGTAATCGACAGCAACTTATCGGCGTGAAGACCCGGCCAGCCTCCATGCCCCCAGTCAATCGCCATTTCCGCATTCAGGTTCTCAGCATCAGAAATGCGGGGTCCATGGTGAATCCGGAGATCGATATCCGGGTGCGCTGCCCGGAAGTCCGTCAGCCGTGGAGTTAGCCATCGGGACGCCAGGATCGGACCCACAGCCAGATTCACGATGAACGCACCCTCCCGCTCAACCAACTCAAAGGCATCGCTGATCGACCCAAAAGCCGTGCGTACCGTGGCTCCCAGTGTATTTCCAACCTCCGTCGGCACAACTTGCCTGGTCTTGCGTACAAACAGTCTGCACCCGAGTTCGGCTTCCAGGTGACGGATCTGGTTGCTGACTGTCGTCGGCGTCACACCAAGCTCATGTGCTGCCTGTTTGAAGCTGCAATGACGGATTGCGGCTTCAAACGTGCGCAGCGCCGTTAGTGGGAGTCTCTTGTGGCGCATTGGACTGAGGATACCCTTTTATGGATAAAACAAATTATATCTATAAGGCGCCCATTATGCATTTGTCGATGGCCACCCATGTTGCGATAATCTTTTCGCAAGACCAATGGGTTCACATCTGCAAAGGCATGCATCAGCCAAATGACCACACGTGAAGCTTCACGCGAAACCCGCGCCCGCAAGAACCGACGGAGGGGTGCCGGAGGTGGAGCGACGACTGAACCCGCCTCCCCGCCCATCTGGCCCGGTGTTCCGGGTGGCGCCTACCGGCCACTCAGCGAACCAGACTTGCAACGCATCAATCGGGCGGCACTCCATGTTCTGGACACGATCGGCATGTCGGAGGCGCCAGACTTTGTGGTTGAACGCATCGTGGCCAAGGGAGGTCGTTTGACAGAACAGGGCCGGCTTCTGTTTCCCAAAGCCCTGGTCGAAGACGCTATTGCTGGGTTCCGCCGCGACATCGTTCTGTTTGGCCAGGAAAGCGGACACGAACTCGATCTCTCCGGAACACGGACTTACATGGGCTCCGGTGGCGCCGCACCCAGCGTTGTCGATCTGGAGACGGGCCTTTACCGGGATGCGACCTTGAGAGACCTCTACGACGCGGCCCGGATTGTCGACGCGCTCGACAATGTGCATTTTTTCAGCCGTTCGGTGATTGCACGCGACATGTCCACACCCCTGGATCTTGATGTAAACACGGCCTACGCCTGCCTCGCAGGGACCAGAAAGCACGTGTCGGTCAGCGCAACGCTCGGTGAAAATGTTCAACCCATCGCCGACATGTGCTTCATGCTCGCCGGCAGCAGCGAATCTTTCCGTTCAAAGCCATTCCTGTCGATAAACATCAACCATGTCGTTCCGCCAATGCGGTTTGCCCATGATGCCTGCGCTGTCATGGAAAGGGCTGCCGTGCTCGGCATTCCGTTCCATGTGAATTCGCTTGGACAGTCCGGCGCGTCCAGCCCGGCGAGCCTTGCCGGTTCGATCATGCAATCGGTCGTTGAAACCCTGGCAGGCATGGTCTTCACCTGGGTCGTCAACCCAAATTGCCAGGCAGTCTTCGGCCCCCGGCCGCTTGTGACCGACCTCCGCACGGGGGCCATGACAGGCGGATGCGGCGAACAGGCGGTGGTCATGGCGGGGGCCGCCCAAATGGCCCAGTTCTACGGGCTGCCAAACTCCTGTATAGCCGGCGCGACAGACAGCAAACTGCCGGACGCCCAAAGCGGATATGAAAAGGCCCTTACGGTGTCGCTTGCAGCCCACGCCGGGTGCAACATGATCACGCAGGCTGCCGGCATGCTGGCCAGCCTTATGGGGTGTTCGCAGGAAGGCTACGTGATTGACAACGACATGCTGGGCGCAATTCTGAGGTCGGTACGCGGTATCGAAGTCGACGAGGACACTCTCGCGGACGAAATCATTTCGGATGTCGTTCACGGCGACGGACACTTCCTGGGCAGCCAGGACACGCTTGCCCGTATGCAGACGGATTATGTTTATCCTGAAGTTGCAGACCGGCGATCAGTGGCCGAATGGTTTGAAGCCGGTGCGCCGGATGTCCGCGAGACGGCTCGGGCGAAGACGTTGGAGATCCTCGCTCAACACTTCCCAAAACACATTCCCAAGGACGCGGATGCCCGGCTACGGGAGGCGTTCGACATTCACCTGCCGCCGGAGACCATGAATAGATTACGATAGAGTTGGACCGATTGTGAATGTCCCCCGGTTCAACTTCAGACCGAGATAAACAGCTCGGCCTCAATTTCCACGGCAATGTCAAAAGGAAGGGACGCCATACCGACCGCAGAACGGGTGTGCCGGGCTACATCTTCCGCAAACACGGAATGGATGAGATCGGTGAAACCGTTGATGACCGCTGGCATCTGATTGAAACCCTGTGCTGCGTTGACCATTCCGAAGGCACGACACCAACCTGTAATACGGTCGAGATCGCCCAGTTCGCGCTCCAGATTTGATAGGATCGCAAGTCCGGTTTTCCTCGCCAGATCGTAAGCTTCGTCGATACTCACATCAGCCCCGACCTTGCCGAAGGGACCCGCAAGCGATCCGTCGGCATTCTGTGGTCCGTGGCCGGATATGAAAACACGTTCACCGCGAACGCTTATCCAGGGAAACGGTAGGACAACCCCCTCGGGCACAGCCAACGGTTGTGGCAACTCGAGTCCCAGTGCATTGATCTTTTCCGTTACTCTGGACATGTTCCACTCCCAATGCTGAACTTCAATTCTCTTCCGGAAGCCGGCGCCGGCACCAGATCAAAATACGCGTGCCGCCTGGACTTCACGCAAGAGCTGCAAGAACCTTCTTCATGATATCTTTTCGGCGGTGATCGGGTGACAGAATTGCATAAAGACCGCTGCCTGTTCGAACCTTCTTGGCTGGGGCGGCAACGAGCGTGCCGTTCTCCAGATATCTGTCTACCAGTCCGGCCCAGCCAAGAGCCAGCCCCTTGCCGGCCGTGGCGGCTTCCAGCAGATACACGTAGTTGTTGAGTCGCTTGAATTTGGTGTCTTCGGGGACGGACTTGCCGTGCTCGTGGCACCACTGCTTCCAGTCCATCCATCCCAGGTTTGGCTTTGAAAGTTCCAACAACGAAAGTCCGTGCCACTGCGCTGGCGGTCGCGAAAGCGTGTCGTAGTGCTGTTCCAGAAATACCGGCGAGCAAACCGGCGACGCCTCTTCGGCGAACAGCAGCCTCGACTTTCCCGGCACACTCTGGGATGACCGAAATGCCAAGCGCATGTCGAATTCACTACTGGCCAAAGTTTCCTGGTGATCGTATTCGGATGTCAGAATTCTCACTTCAGTATCCGGTCCTACAGCATTCTGCAGCCTGTCAAACCTGGGCATGACAAACAGGTGGGAGACTTCGTGACTGCAGGCAATGATGCAATGACTGACGGGCTCGACGGCTTTCATGTCGTCGATCGCGGCATCGATCATGTCCAGCCCACCAATTACTGCGTCATGAAAGTAGCGTCCCTGTTCGGTCAGGGAGATCTGTCTGCCCTGTCGTTCAAACAGGGAGACGCCAAGCAGGTCTTCAAGACCGCGCACATGACGGCTGAT
>JAJFHC010000226.1 GCA_021775835.1 Hyphomicrobiales bacterium
TTCCGGATGTTTGACCGGAGAGAACTTCGTGACGAGTATCAGGCCAGGTAGAACGGAGGTTGATGCGGGAGCGGCGAACATCCGCTTTCCTGAAGTTTAACTCGTCTTTTCGCAGATGCAGCGAATTCACACTCCCCGCCCTTTTTACCCCTTGCTGTATTGCTATGAGCGCGTGTGAGCACCGGAGCATTAATCCACCAAAAGAGCGGCCGGATTGTCTGGCTGTTGGCCGGAGTAAAACTCCACTAGTGGTAGGCATTCGACCCTTTGGCGGAGGGCGGGGATGAAGGGCGTGGAACTTTATGCGCGGGTAAGGCGAGCAGTTTTGATTGAAGGGATGAGCTGCCGGGAATCTGGGGCACACCCTGGTGCGAGGTCTATGGACAATCTTCCGCAACGCCTAACTGGTGTATTTTTGCTCCGGCCAAGTGGTGGAGTTTTGCTCCGGCGTTGACAGATGATTGAATTTTTACTTTGTAACTTCATACTCATATTTGTCCCGAGGCCGGTCTCGTGTGCCTCTCGTCTGCATTGCCTCGTGCTCATCGTGATAAATGACCGTCCAGTCGGGCAAAGCTTCCTTGACGTCGCGCGCAACCTGGAGACCTTCGGTCGAGAACTCACGCCAGTCAACGGTTTCTCCTTCAAAGACGGCATCATCCAAGAGGTTGTAATGGTCCTGCCACTCCAACAATCTGTCACGAAGATCCTGAGTTACCGGCAGGCAATCGACATCGCAGCTACGCCCTTTACGATCCCAGACACCGAAGCAGAGGGTGTCGCACATGATGCGAACCCATTTGCATCTGTTGAGAAAATCATCGTCATCGATAGCGCCGGTCATCATTCCTCCAGCCATAAAGGCGATTGACGTTATAAGTTTCCAGCGTACGAACGCTCGATTGCCGTATGCAGTCAACACCATTGTTCAAATTTGACTGTAGCTTCGCGAACCCACACGCCTGCAGGTTCAAAGGCGTCAAGACTTGCGTTGTTGCTTGGCCCTGTGTCTGTCCTTGGCCTCGGCCAACCAGACGCGGACAGCGTTGACGTCAATGCCAGGCAGATCGCAACTTTGCCCCAGCATTGATGGGGGCTGGTCAGTTGCAGGGTCCAGACCCGCCTGTTTACAAGCTTCCTCGAAACGTGCCGTGACCACGCTCCGTGATTGGATCAAGCCATCGAACAATCGCCTGTCGATCTCATCAGGCCCCAGCCTTAACCTTTGTGGCTGCATCTGGTTCATGAGATAAGCAATGATTAGGAGATCCGATTCATCTTGATCGGAGGTGTGAGCGCGCTTTGGCGACCTGAACATGACCGCCTGGTAGGCCCAATGGGCAATGAAGAGATCGCGCACCCGGGCAATTTGTAGATAACCTTCGAATTCTTCCTCAGAAGATGGTCCATGGATAACCGTCTCTTCGCCGTGCCGAACGGTTATGTCTTCAGGCCTTGGCCACCATTGGGGGAGCGGATCGCATTGAACCTCACGAGCTTTCTCGACCGCATGGAATTTTTCGCAATACCCAGTCCAAAAGTCATTGTCATCTGCAATTTCTTCCTCAAGCTCTTCACGCGCTTGCCTCGTAATCTTGATCATCTCCCGGGTGGCCATGGGGCTTCCGGAGAAAGCCAGTTTGGTCTGGCTGCGTATCGCTGCCTGTTCCAACGACATCTTCTTGGGCTTGCCGCCGTCTTGCACCGTGATCTCTCGCAGCAATTCCTTCCGGATCGACTCTGAACGGCTGTTCGACACCCCGGTGCGATGCGCCGAGCCGGATCTGCTGCTGTTCTTTCGAGGCCGGCCTGCAGGGTTGCCGGACTGCCCCTTCTTGAATTGCGTCTCGCGAGGAGGTTTTCCATAGCCTACATCGTATCCGTGGATGAGGCCCTCCTTGGTCGGTTTCGCAGACCCCCAAATTTGGCACCGTTTGGATGAATGTTTGTCAGTATCGTCGGTTTGGTCGCTCATGTTCTGGTTTGTCGCCTTTAGATGTGAAGATTGCTTGTAGGAGAGGGGCTTGAGGTCAATTCCGTTTGCCCGTTGCAATATGCGTTAAGCGACACTTGCTTGGTCATATCCAGCGTCGACCAAATCTTCGAAAACTTCTCCGGTCGATCGCCGTACGGCATGCTGTCCGGTATAGTCCTGCCACCGCTGAATGATCGTGTCGCAGTATCTTGGATCGAACTCGATGAGGCGTGCGTGTCGCCCGCAGGTCTCTGCCGCTATGAGTGTCGAACCGGACCCGCCGAACGCGTCGAGGACGATCTCACCGCGTTTTGAACAATCGCGAATGGCGTCAGCCACAAGGGCTACAGGCTTGACTGTCGGATGCATGGCAAGTTCCTCCATGCGGTCACTTCGAAAGCTGTTGATGCCGGCATAATCCCAGACATTGGTGCGATAACGCCCGGTCTCACCAAGGGAGAACGTGTTCGTGTGGGGTGCATCGCCGACCTTGAAGACAAAAACCAGTTCGTGTTTTGAACGATAAAATGTTCCCATTCCCCCATTGGTCTTGTTCCAGACACACAGGTTCTTGAGTTCTGTGAAGGCAGCCGACCCCGCATCCAGCAATTCACGCATGTGGCGCCAATCCATGCAGACAAAGGCTATGGCACCGTTTCGGCAGAAAGCCCGGCAGTTGGAGAGGGTCGATGTAAGAAAGCCGGTGAACTCCTGCGAACTCATCTCACCCGATGCGCACGCGAACTCCTGATGCCGAACGGAACCGGAACCACAGACATGACCATCAATTGCAACATTGTAGGGCGGATCCGTAAAGACGAGATCCACCATCTCGCCTTGCAGAAGGGTTTCAAAATCCGACCTGTTCCTGGCGTCCCCACATACGAGCCGATGACGTCCAAGTTCCCAGCAGTCGCCAGGCTTCGATACTGCAACCTCGGGCA
The DNA here is from genome assembly GCA_021775835.1 of Hyphomicrobiales bacterium. The sequence continues at coordinate 2,920 of JAJFHC010000226.1, forward strand.
CTGTCGGAATTTGGTCGGCAGGCGTTTGCGCATCGCTTTCACTTGAACGCTCGCTTGCTCCGTCAATTACCAGATCAATCTCGGCCACGGAAAATCCCGTCAACGAGACATCGAACTCTAGATCGATCAATCCTTGCAGTTCAATGGCAAGCAGATCGTCATCCCAGCCGGCATTAAGGGCGAGCTTGTTGTCAGCAAGAACGTATGCCCGCCGCTCAGCTTCGCTCAGGTGCGAGAGCCGGATGGTCGGTATCTCATCAAGGCCCAATATCTTGGCTGCAGCGACCCGCCCGTGACCCGCAATGATGACGTCGTCGTCGGAGACGAGCACAGGGTTGGTGAACCCAAAACGCTCGATACTCGCCGCAATCTGCTTGACCTGCCGCCTGGAATGGGTCCGTGCGTTTCGAACATGGGGTTTCAGGCAAGCAGCAGAACGCATCTCAATGTTCTGTGCGTAGGTCGGGGAAGTCACTATGTCACCTCATGGAACGAATCAACATTACCAAGTAGGTGACACGAAAAAAATACAATAATCAATTCCAACAATACTAACAAAACCACGCATCGAAGTGCTTTTAAACACCAGTTTAACAATATAAATCACAAAATATCTCAGTATAGTATGTGTATATTCCAATCATCCATAGATTATCAGGAGGCCCAGAAATCCGTGCGCCATGCGAAAAAATGTGCCTGGCTTTAAATGCCCTTTAAATGGGGTTTAAAGAGGCGTTTAAAGAATTTCGGAATTCGAGCAGACAAGCAACATTCGAAAAATTGACTTCGAGGCAGTGTGCACAGGCGCGTCAAGAAGACTTCTGTCAGTTAAACGTGGGCGATGCCGTGTATCAAAATGCGCCCGAACTCGATTCCCACCGAACCGACACCGCCCGCCCGATAGAAAAGGCCCCGAAACCGCTCCGATGACGACGGATCCCGCTTTGTTGACCCGGGATCCCGGTTTGACGTCCGTGAATCCCGCAATTCGTGTCAAGAATCCCACAATTCGGTCGGAGCTTGCCGGAACCTGCCGCGCGAACTCGCGGACAAGGATCGAAAAACCACGCGATATACTTGATGAGTACTGAAATCTGATCCGCGTGTGTTTCGTGTCCAATGAATATTCCCTGATACCGAGAACAGGGAAAACAACCCTAACTCTCTGACATTGCGCGTACATTCAGCAGAAATCCCGAACAAATGACCGGAGACTGCCAGAATACAGCAGAACAGGGAATGCAGCGAACAGAGACGAGTTCGCACAAGACTGCGTCCACCGCCAGCAACACCCTTCCCAACTCAATTTACTGCTTCAGTTTCTTCGTAAGCGGTCCTGCAGTGAGTGGCCAGACACCATTGCCCACCGCGCGGCCGCCTTCAAAGATCACAAAACTCTTGGACCGGTAGTGCGGCAGCGACCGCATCATTGCGCGCAGCATCGCCGGTGTTTCAGCTTCCACGAACAAAATTGCGTTTCCACCAGGCTCCCGCGCAGTCCACGCCCTTGCGTCGCCAATGTCCGAGATCTGGGCCGGGCGGGCCGGCAGGTGTGCGGACTTGATGAAGGCATCAACCTGCGTCTTTGTGCCCTGCACCACGAGAGGCACTTCTTCTGTCCGGTCGACCTGATCAGCCTCAAGGAAACCGGGCATGCGTCCAAGGAGGCGCTCCGTCAACGCACGCGAAGCATTTTGCAGATCGCTTTGCTGGTGCAGCATGATCGCTCCGGCCGCCCGATTGAGTAGAATATCCCGGGCAATCGGGGGCGCCTCGCCCGGCAGCAGGCGCCTGAAGACGGTGTTGTCCGGATCGATATGGAGAACGACCGGGCGCCCCTGAACGTCGAGCTTTACGGTCTTTTCTGCAGTATCGATACCGATTTCAAATCTTTCCATGCCCGATTCAGTCTCAATCAGAACCGGCACCTTCAGTCGATACGCCTCTGTGCTCTGTGCCAACGTGAACTGCACCTGATGAATGCTGCCGTTCTGCGAAACCTGAACGTCTTTCAACCTCAGTTGAGGCGCACCGATGCGGCGGATCCACTGATCAAAAAACCAGTCCAGTTGGCGTGAGGCGGTTGCTTCGAATGTGGCCTGGATGTCCTGCCAGCTTGCCGTGGTGAACTTGTGCTCTCTCCAAAGCCGCTTGATTGACGCGGCGAACTGTTCCGCGCCCACTTCATGCTTCAGCATGTGAAAAATGTAGGCAACCTTGCCATAACCGATCACCTGGCTTGCATCATGCCTCTTTGAAACAAAGCTCTTCACGGCGCTGTCCAGATTTGGCGACAACGCCGCATAATCGCGAAGCCAGCCAAGCCGCATCTCCCGTGCACGGTCCGGGCCGGTGTCTTCCGCCAGGGCATAGTCGGCCATGTAGGTTGTCAGTCCCTCCGACCAGTTTCCCGATGCGTAATCTGCGTAGACCCCGTTACCCCACCAGTTGTGTGCGACTTCGTGCGCCAGGGAACGCCGCCGCATGAACGGTAATGGCAGAATTCTCCGGTGAACATAGGTCAGGTTCGGAAACCCAAGCCCGACCGGTATCGGCGCCGACACCATGGAAAAGTCATCGAAAGGGTAAGGCCCGATCTGTTGTTCGAACTTTCGGATGTAGTCCAGTGCACCGTCCAGATAGGCCTGCGCCAACCGAACGCTGTCCTGGTGAAAGTAGGTCCGGATGCGGATTTTACCGGCCTTCATTTCATTGACCACGTAGGGTCCCGCAAACACTGAAGGGTGTTCATTGCTGGCCCGTACGGCAAAGACGCTGACATTGCTTGTCTCGCCAAGCGTCTCGGATTTCAAGGCGCCGGTGGCTGTTGCCCGATAGGTCGCTGGAGTGACGACTGATAGGGAATACGCTGAATTGAAGCCAGCGACTTCGGGAAGCCAGCCTGACCAACCCGGGAGATAGATCCCGCCTTGTCCGGCGACAGCTGACCCGCCGCTGCGATGCCGGCCTTTCTTCAAGTCGAGTTTTTCAACCACACCAGACGCCGTCACAACGATTTTATGTGTCCCCCGATCGGGTAGCACCAGCTTGTAGAGTCTGCCGGACCTGGTCCATTCAACAGGCGCATCGTTCACGCGAATCTCGCTGATGGTCATCCAGTCTGTGACGCGCAACGCGAGGTTGGCCTGTCCGGAAACGGCGAAGCGATCCTGAATCGCGATGCTTGCATCATCGGGCTCGATGACGAGCTTGAGTTCGTGGTCGATGGCTGGACTGGATTGAACGCCTGCGGCTGCCAACATCAGGCCCAAAATAGCAATGAGGACAGCACCCGTCCGCCGAACAGCGATCCATTTCATTGGCCATCTTCCTTGTTCACAGGGAACCGGGCGATCAGCTCGAGCTTGGAGCCTGAACGCTCAACCAGCAGCGGTAACCACGTTCCCGGAGCCTGGCGGACAATCACCGCGATCAGGCTGTCGGTATCCGAAATCTCCACGCCGGCGGCCCGCAGGATCCGGTCCCCGGTTTGTATCTTTGCGTTTGCGGCAACACTGTCCGGCACGACTCGCTCCACACGTACACCTGTCTTATCCTGCTGCAGGAAAACACCAAGACGGGGGCGTTTGGGCTTTGGCTCCAACTGGTCGCGTTGCTCGACCGTAAAAAGCGCATCGGCGTAGCCGACACCGACGAGGGCGCATGCGGCGTTCGCATTGACCGGCATCAGCACGGCGGCGCCAGCTTGCCCAAGGTCCTTCAATTGATGGGGAACCCCATGAAAATATGACACGTGGCCGCTCCCCATGATCCCGACAACGAGGGCCTTCGGGTCTTTCTTTTGGGCCGTGGAAAGCGCTTCGGCCATAGCCCGGTCCCAGGTCAGCTGGGCACCGACAAACAGCTTGAATCTTGGAAGCGCCAGGATGTCGTCAATCGATGGCGAAGAGGCCGTGTCGCCGGTCGCCTTCGATCCATGCCCGCTGCTTGAGACGGTTCCTTTTGTAAGCCTTAGCTTTGCCGCATACACCTCAGCCAGCGATCGCAGATATTCCGGTGTTGCTTGTGCAGGATCGGTCAGCCCCAGGCGTTCATCGGCTGGAATGGCATCCCAACCTTCCGCACCCACCCGGGAGATAAACTGGCGCTCCACGTTGAGAGCAACCATCGGCAAACGGTGCATGCGCGCGTAGTGGAACAGCGGCATGTACAGGTCTGGATCGAATCCCCAGGTCTGGTTCCATTTGACCGCCTTCAGAAACGCCTTTTCAGATATCTCGCCGCTGACCCAGCGGTCGAGATGATCCTGTGCATTGCGCGGAAACATCTCAAAACCGAGGATGAGCTTTTTTGTCCGGCCATGAAGGGCCGCAAGCGTGTGTAGCTGCCAGCGATGATGCTCGGCATTGTCGTGGGTTTCGCCGAGGAGCACAATGGCCTTCCCGGCGATGCCGTCGGCCATGCTCTTCGTGACCAACCGACGGCCGTCGCGCGCATCCAGCCACTGACCGGGATTCGAACACGCGGCATCGGATTGCTTCTGTGTTTCGCTTTCCTGCGTACCCGCGGACGCATCTCCACTCATCAGGTCCAGCGTTGCGAGCGAAAGTGTCATGGCAATGCCCACTGCGGTGATTCTTGGTGGTCGTGGCCTCAGCATCCTGACTCTCCTCACAATGTGTCCCAGTCTTTTCGTGTCTTAGCCAATATCGTGCAAGCTGCGATTTAAGCCGTTTTTTGCCGCCAATCGATCCCGAATGCCTGCATCGGAGAACCAACCGCCACTCACCATAAGGCGATGAAGTGAAAAATGTGCGGCAACATTTCAGAAATCGGAATGTCGACGGCACAAACACCGTTCTTGGACCTTATGTAAGGCTGGTGTCGGAAATTGTCCCGTTCACTTTGCAACGGAACCGGTCTGGGTGTTGGTCGCTGCCCCCAGAACAATCTCGCTTGCCTTCTCACCGACCATGATTGACGGCGCGTTGGTGTTGCCGGAGGTTAAAGTCGGGAAGATCGAGGCGTCGGCAACGCGTATGCCCTCCAGTCCGTGGACTTTCAACGCCGCGTCCACCACGTTTTCGCGCGGATCCGGTCCCATGCGGCAGGTGCAGGAGGGATGAAACACGGTACCGCCCCGTTCGCGGAAATGGGCCGTCAATGCGTTATCGTCCACGGCGTCCGGACCCGGTTCGATCTCCAGGTCGATGAGACTCTTCATGGTTGGTGTCCCGGCGAGCGTGCGCAGGAATTTCACGGCCTCCAGGTTTTCCTGCAGATCGAAGGCGGTCGAGAGATAGTTGGGTTGAATTTCCGGCGGCGTCAGCGGATCGGGCGATTTCAGCCGCAGATACCCCCTACTCGTGGGCCGGCACTGGGAGATGCCGATTTGAAAGGCCGGGTAGGGATCGGGGTTCATCAAGGGCCGGACGCCCGGAGGCGCCTTCAGATAACTCAAGGGCGAGAAATAGAGCTGCATGTTCGGTCTGGTCAACGCCGGCCTCGTGCGAAAGAAACCACCGCCCTGATTGAGACTCAAGGCGAGCGGGCCTCGCCGCGCCAGAATGTATTTCATGCCTGCCCAAAGCTTGCCCCACCAGGGATAGAGCTGGTTGTTGAGGGTCGGCACCACAGACCGGTAGACATGATCAACCCCGTAATGGTCCTGCAGGTGGTGGCCGACGGCGGGGCTGTCGTGGACGACGTCGATACCGAGCGCCGATAACTCGGCCGCCGGGCCAACGCCTGATTGCAACAGCAATTGCGGCGAGTTCACCGCACCGGCGGAAAGGATAACTTCGCCGCCGGCACGGGCGATACGGGCTTTGCCGTTCCTGGTGTACTCGACCCCGACTGCCCGCGTGCCTTCGAACAGGAGGCGCGATACATGCGCGTGGGTCTCGATCTCCAGGTTGCCGCGGTTGCGGGCGGGCCACAGGTAGGCGCGCGCCGCTGACATGCGCAACCCGTTCCTGACCGTGATGTGATAGGTGCCGACGCCTTCCTGGGCATCGCCGTTGAAGTCGTGGTTGTACGCGAGGCCCGCTTCCTCGCAGGCTTCGATGTAACGGGCACAGGTCGGGTGAAGGTCACGGGACGGCACCTCGATGTGGAGCGGTCCGCTGCCACCATGAAACGCGCTCTCGCCCCACGCATGACTCTCGAGACGTTTGAAAGCGGGAAGCACGTCATCCCATCCCCATCCGGGATTGCCTGCCGCCCGCCAGTCCTCGTAGTCCTCGGCCTGCCCGCGAACATAGACCATGGCATTGATCGAACTCGAGCCGCCCAGGACTTTCCCGCGTGGCCAGTAGCTTGCCCGCCCGCCAGCGGTTTCGACCGGTTCCGTCATGTACATCCAGTTGACGGCTGCGTCGTAGAAGGACTTGCCGTATCCAATCGGCACCTGGAGCCAGAAACGGCGATCGTCACCGCCGGCTTCCAGCAGCAGAACCTTGTAGCGGCCGCTTGCGGTCAGGCGATTGGCAAGCACGGCCCCGGCCGACCCCGCTCCAACGACAATATAATCGTACACTAACGGCTCCTGCGCTTTCTCATGTTTGGTCGTGTTTTGACGCAGATCGGTGCCTTGCATGGAATGCGGGTTTCGGTCCACCTGACCCGTCGTTTCAACGCCGCCTGAATGATTCCGCCTGCCGATCGACCTCATCCAGGTTCGCCTGTTTTTCCGTATCACTCAGAAACGATCCGGCGAAGGAATTCCTGGCCAGCGTGATGATGTCATTCTCATCGAGGTCAAGCGCCTGGCGAACCGCTTTGTAGTTATCGTTGATATAGCCACCAAAATAGGACGGGTCGTCCGAGTTCACCGTAACCAGCAAACCCGCATCGAGGGCTGTCTTGACCGGGCTTGCTTCGAGCGACGGTATGCCCTTGAGCCGCAGGTTGGACAGGGGACACATGGTCAGGGGCGTCTGCTGGCGCACGAGACGAGCCACCAGGTCGGGGTCCTCCAGCGCACGGTTGCCGTGATCGATCCGTTCGACCAGAAGGTCGTCGAGCGCCTGCGCCACATAGGCTGCCGGCCCTTCTTCGCCGGCATGGGCCACCGGCACGAATCCTTGGGCGCGGGCTTCGGCAAAGACGCGGGAAAAATCCGAAGGGGGATGCCCATTTTCCGATGAGTCGAGGCCCACCCCGAAAATATCCTCCTTGTGTCTGCAGGCACACGACAGGGCGTCGAAGGCCTGTTCCTCCGGCAGGTGTCGCAGAAAACACATGATCAGTTTGGACGTGATCCCCAGTTCACGACGTCCGGCGTCCAGTCCGGTCCAGATGCCGTCGATAACCGTCTCGAAAGTGATGCCGCGTTCCGTGTGGGCCTGAGGGTCGAAGAAGATCTCCACATGGGAAACGCCCTGGGCCGCGACCTTTTCCAGGTAGGCAAACGTCAGGTCGCGAAAGTCGCGCTCGTTGATCAGCACCGACATTCCCAGATAATAGACATCGAGAAAATCTTGAAGGCAGTCGAACTCGTAGGCCTTGCGGATTTCCTCGGCGGAACCATAGGGCAATTGGACATTGTTGCGCTTGGCCAGGGCCAGCATCATTTCCGGCTCGAGGGTTCCTTCAATGTGCAGATGCAACTCCGCCTTCGGTAGGGCATCGACAAGGTTATCAATGGGGTTGTCCATGGTTCGTTCACCCTGAGTTCTTCTGTCCTGCCGACAAAAATCTGCATCCCGTCACCGAAGTCGCCCAAAGTACCATTCAGAACTCACGATTTGACTTCAGTTTTTCTTCATTAAAATAAAGAAATTACACTTTGACTGAAAACGACTTGTGGGTCCATAGTATATGGGACCTTGGTGGAGAACGCCTGCAGCGGGGCAGGTTCTTGGGAGAGGGTTGAACACCAGGTTCAGGAGTGCGGCAGAACACTCACAACATCTGAAAAAATTCCAACAACATATCTGAGGAAACGAAATGGCGATTAAACCTCCATTTACCGAGTTGGAGATTCCGAAAGCTCCATCCGGTTTCTACGAAGGCTACAGCCTTCCAATCGCGCTGATCAGCAAGATCAGCATGACGCTTCTGGTCCTCTGGGCCCTCATCTGGCCGCTTGGTGCCAATGGCGTTCTATCCAAGGTCAACGGCGCCCTTCTGGTCGGCTTCAATTCGTTTTACATAATTGTCGTCGGCCTCTTTGCATTCTTCTGTTTCATCGTGGCGGTTATCCCTTCAACCGGGAAGCGCGTCCTTGGACGGGAAGGCGAAAAGCCGGAGTTTTCCAACTTCTCGTGGTTTTCGATGATGTTTGGGGCGGGCCTGGGTGTCGGTCTCATGGTCTACGCCACAGCGGAACCTCTAGGTCTTTGGGGATCCAACCCGGTCCTTCTCATGGGTGGGGCGGAGCCAAATACAGCTGCTGCTGTTGAGTCCGCATACCGCTACACATTTGCCCACTACGGCTTCCATGCCTGGGCCATCTATGTGGTGACCGGCCTCTCGCTGGCCTATTACGCCTATACCCGCGACATGCCTCTGACCATCCGATCGGCCCTGACGCCGATCTTCGGCAAGGCGCTCAATGGCCCGCTTGGACATCTGGTCGATGTCCTGGGCGTTGTCGCCACCATCCTGGGCGTCTCCGTGACAATCGGGTTCGGTGTCAGCCAGCTGGTTGACGGTCTCTACGCCATCTCGGGCATGGAATGGATGATGAAGGATCTGGACACCAAACCGGTACCCAGTACGGTCGGGCTGATCGTGGCCCTGGTTGTCATCATGGGCATGTCGATCCTGTCTGCCGTGTCCGGTGTCGGCCGGGGCGTCAAGTACCTGTCGAACCTGAACCTCGTATTGTCCCTGATCCTGCTGTTGACCTTTGTCTTCTTCGGATCGTTCCTGTTCGCGATGACCACATATGCAACGGCGTTCGTTGACTACATCATCAACTTCGTCTCGCTGTCGTTCGTGAGTTATTCGACACCGGCATACGAGGCCTTCCAACAGACCCTGCCGGCGGCCATCAAGACATTGCCGGCAGCCGAGCTCGAAACGCTCTCCCAGAAGATCTACGCAACCGGTCCCTGGGGATCGTTCCAGGCGTTCAAGGACGGGCTTCCCGAGGTCCTCAAGCAGCAGGAAGGTTTTGACGCAACGGCTGCCGCACTCTGGCAGTCCACCGAACAGGGCCGTCTTTTCGGCTGGCAGTCGGCCTGGACCACCTTCTACTGGGCCTGGTGGATCGCGTTCTCCCCGTTCGTCGGTCTCTTCCTGGCGCGCATTTCCAAGGGTCGCAGTGTCCGTGAATTCGTTCTCGGCGCGGTTATCGCACCGGCCCTGGTGTGCTTTGCCTGGATGACCATCCTCGGGGCGACCGCCATTGATCTGGAACTGACCGGGGGCGCCAACGGCGCGATCATCGGCGCATCGACGACCGCAAAACTGTTCGTCACTCTGGATCAGATGCTGAGCGGCGGGTTCCTTTCGGCCATCACTGTCATGTGCGTGGTGCTGATCATGACGTTTCTCGTCACATCGGCAGACTCCGGCATTCTCGTCATGAACACGATCATGTCGGGCGGCTCCACGGAAACCGGCATCAAGCACCGCATCATCTGGGGTGTTCTGCTGACCCTGGTCATCGGCACGCTTTTGCTGGCCGGCGGCGGCGGACTGGATGCGCTGAAGAACGCTATGATCATCGGGGCCTTGCCCTTCACGGTGATCATGGCACTGATGTGCATCTCGCTCGCCAAGGCGCTGTTCAGGGATGGCCAGCGCGAAAAGGGCGGGACCGCGCAACCAGCCACACAGCCTGCTGAATAAGCAGCATCGCAATCTGGACCCCCGGGGCAAACCGCGCCGGGGGTTCTTCTTTGTCTTCCGTCGACTTTTCGCTACCAAAATGCGGCACACTCTGTATGAATCCCACGCATGAATTCCGTGACGGCACTTTATTTCGACATCTTCGGCACAGTCGTTGACTGGCGTACCAGCATCATTCGTGAGCTGACTCACTTCGGCGAAAACAAGGGGTTGGACGCAGACTGGCCGGCCTTTGCCGACGCATGGCGCGACTGCTATCAGCCGGCCATGGAACAGGTCCGCAGTGGTGCGCGGTCGTGGACAATCCTCGACACACTCCATCGCGAAAGCCTTGTAGACCTGCTGGGCCGGTTCGGCATCGAGGGGCTGAGCGAAACCGACATTGCGCACCTGAACCGGGCCTGGCACCGTCTTGATCCGTGGCCGGACAGCGTCGAAGGGCTAACCCGTCTCAAGCAACGTTTCATCCTGTCGACATTGTCCAACGGCAATACCGCCTTGCTGGTGAACATGGCCAAGCGCGCCGGACTGCCCTGGGACGTGGTACTCGGCGCCGAATCCGCCAAAGCTTACAAGCCGCTGCCTGACGCCTACCTGCGGAATATTGCGCTTCTCGATCTCGAACCGTCTCAATGCATGATGGTGGCAGCCCACAACAGTGACCTGTACGCCGCCGCCGCGCTTGGCATGCGCACGGCTTTCGTCCTCAGGCCCAGTGAACACGGTTCCGGCCAGGCCATCGATCTTAAAGCGGAAGAGGACTGGGATGTGGTTGCCGACAGCATGAACGGTGTGGCCGACGCCCTTGGGTGTTGACGGGCGGTTGAGAGGGGCAATGAGCTGGAAAGACGAAACGGACAAGATCCATGAACGCCGCCAACGGGCTATGGAACAGGGTGGTGCGGAAGCGGTTTCCCGCCATCACAACAAGGGCCGGTTGACCATTCGGGAGCGCATCGAGGCACTCCTGGATGAGGGGTCTTTCGACGAGGTTGGTATCGGCGCCGGTGAGGCGGAACACGATGAATCCGGTGCTCTGACGTCCTTCACGCCGGCAAACTATGTGCTGGGTTTCGGCAGGATCGACGGGCGCGCCTGTGTGGTAGGGGGCGAGGACTTCACTCTCAAGGGCGGCTCTCCTTCTGAAGCCGGCGTTCGCAAGAGCGTCTACACCGAAGAGCTTGCGGTCAAATACAAACTCCCGCTCATCCGGTTGCACGAAGGCGCCGGTGGGAGTGTCAGCGGACCGAAGAAGGACAGCATCAGCGCCCCGGTTTACGACGCCCCGCGATTCCGCTCCGTGGCCCAGGCCATGGCAAGCGTTCCCGTGGCAACAGCAGCCTTGGGTGCGGTTGCCGGCATGCCGGCGGCGCGGTTGGTAGCAGCCCACTTTTCCGTCATGTCGCGGTCGGCACAGGTCCTGATCGCCGGTCCCGCGGTCGTCCAGCGTGCCATGGGGGAGAAGATCACCAAGGAAGAGCTCGGCGGCGCCGACGTGCACACCCGCAATGGCACGGTCGACAATGCCGGCGAGGACGAGCCCGATGCGCTGGCCCAGATCCGGCGCTTTCTTCACTACCTGCCCGGCAATGTCTGGGAGCTTCCACCGGTGAACGCATGCGACGACCCGGTGGACCGCCGTGACGAAGCTCTGCTGGAGGTCGTCCCCCGTGACCGGCGTCGGGCCTTCGACATGCGACGCCTTTTGGGCATGGTTCTTGATCGGGAGACGTTTTTCGAGATTGGCAAGGGTTACGGCAGAAGCCAGATCACCGGCCTTGCCCGCCTGAACGGCCAGCCCGTCGGTGTCTGGGCCAATGACGGCCGTCACCTGGCCGGCGCCATGACCGCAGACGGCGCCCACAAGGTGCGCCGCTTCGTCGAGCTGTGCGAAACCTTTCATCTGCCTGTCCTGAGCTTTGTCGATGAACCGGGCTTCATGATCGGCTCTCAGGCCGAGCGCGACGCCACCATTCGCCATGGTACGAACGCCGCTCTGACGGTCGCCATGTGTTCGATACCATGGGCTTCGATCATGGTCAGGCGATCCTTCGGCGTCGCTCAGACAGCACATTACGGACCGGACGCCTATGTGCTGGCCTGGCCGTCGGCTGAACGTGGTGCGCTGCCTGTCGAGGGCGGGGTTGCGGTTGCCTTTCATCGTGAGATTGCCCAGGCCGATGACCCCGATGCCAGGCGCCGGGAGCTGGAAGAACTGATGGCGGCCAAGCAGTCGCCGTTTCCCCGGGCCGAGGCCTTCTCCGTTCACGAGCTGATCGACCCGCGCGAAACCCGCCCCAAACTGTGCCGCTGGATTGAGCGCATTCAGCCCCTTCTGCCGCCTCTACTGGGGCCGAGTGGTTTTTCCGTCAGACCCTAAAATATACAAAAGAGGATCGAGACATTGGCAACGCAGATAAAACTGGAAACAGGCGGCTCGGTTTGGCGGGTCCTGGTTGCGCAAGACGACCGGGTGTCGGAAGGCCAGGAGTTGTTCATCATGGAAGTGATGAAGATGGAAGTGCCCTATGACGCACCGATGGGCGGTCAAGTCACCGCCCTCAACATTGCTGAAGGCGATGTTGTCGAGGAGGGCATGGTCGCGCTCGAGATTGGATAGATTGTGCCAGTCTGTTGCGCGGCCCGCGTATCCGTCCCGTCAGTTTGTCACGCACCGTCCTCGATAATAGCTCGACCCTTTGGGACATTGGCAGGTATTGCGTACAGCCGACCATCGGGCCGGGCGACGGCAGATGCAGCGGTTGCCGGACTTCTTTGCTCCGGCTGGACAGTTCAATCCTGTCGGCCTCGGCTTCACGCAACCACTACCACGCGCAACAGTGCCCTTTGCGCAGCAACGGCCATCTGGCAACCGGCGCTTGACGTCGCGGCATTGGCCAGGTGTTACGCCTTTTGGCTTGGCGCAGCGTCGGGTGCGTTGATTCCATTGCGATCCCGGCTTGCAGACCACACACCGACGCCCGTTCCAGTGCTTGCCCCGGACACATATCCTGGCGCACCGTTGTTGGTCGGCATCGTAGGTCTGGCCGAACGGGCAGGCGCGTGTAACGTTCCTGCATTGTTCGGCAACCGGGTTCCATGCGGTGCCGGCCGGACATTGGCAACTGAAGTTCTTGCGTTCGCGCCCGCCGGTACATGAGCCGGTTGGGAGACGGGGTCCACACACGCCGCCCCAGTTCTGCTTGCCTTCAGGGCACACGCATCTGCCGTCGCGCACCGTCCCGCCCCGGCACTTCACCGGCTCCTTGAATTCACAACGACCAGAGTTGCGATTGCGTACCTGCCCGGGGAGCGGGCAGGAGCGGAGCTCGACTTCGGGTTCCTCGTCCAGACATCGCCCGGTCTTTCGGTCCCAGAACTTGTCTCCGGGACAGACGCATGTCTCGCCGTTCCATGGCAGCCCGCGCGGGCAGATCGAAATGCAGCGGAGTTGGTCCACATCCCATGTCTGGCCTTGTGGACAATCATGCCGGATGTTTTCGCAGACTTCCGTGCCCTGATTCCAGAGCGTGCCTGCCGGGCAGCGGCACAGGCCAAACTGCCGTTCGCGACCGCCAGTGCATTCACCGCTGATCGACCCTGGAAGGTTCCCGCACACACCTCCCAGGTTCTGTTTTCCTTCTGGACACACACAGGCTCCGTTGCGAACTGTCCCACCAGTACACTCGACGCGCTCGCACTCGTCCGTGCTCTCGTTATGGAAGAACCCGGGAATGGAGCATTTGCCGAGTGTAGGCAGGTCAAATCCATCCTGCGCGTTTTGGATCTGGATCGTGACGCAGCTCCTGCCGCGCACGATCTTGCCGCCAACCTGCTGTCTGGCGCCAAGCAGTGCGGCAAACGTCGCCTCGTCGAAACGGCCCGTGACGGTCAACCCCTGCCGGCGTTGAAAGGCTCGCACGGCACGCCGTGTGCTTGGCCCTGCCTGCCCATCGGCCACGCCCGGGCGGAAGCCCCGGGCCGCAAGAGCCTGCTGTGCGGCGGTCACCGAGTAACCGGTCCTATCGGAACCGTCTGATTCAAGGGCCGCACAACTTCTGGCAGCCCGGGCATTCTTGTTGCGAACCCGGTATTCGAGGGTGACGGTGACCCGACCGCGCGGCGGCAGGGAGGCATTGGCGTTGACGCACCGGTACTTCGCGCCGGCTCTTCTACAGGACCACGGTGGTGCCGGGCGATAGGACGTCAGCGGTCCAAGGCCAGGCGTTGTGACATCCGTAAAGGCAACGGGACCACGATAAAAGTTTCTGCCTTGGTTCCGGATCACCATGTTGACGCGACAGATTTTCCTGAATTCGCAGACCGGATCCACGGCGGTTTTGGTAATGCGCAGATCCGTTGCGGCCGTTGCCGGCTGGGCGGTCCACAAGACAGCGGCCCAGGCCACTGCGAGGACCACACTCAGAAAGGGCAAGGCCCCGAAGCCGGGAGACAAAGTTTTGACCATCGAAGAACCCCCCATCTTCAGTTGAACACCGGCCCACCGACAAGTGCAATTGCAAGCGGGTAGGGCATCACAGTGACGAGCATAGACGTTCGGAATTTTTGCCGCATGACGCATATGCGTTATGTGGTGGAGGAAAATGAAGCGCTCCGATTGAAGGGGAAGAAGGCGGATTCAGGTTCGGGGACGCCATGAAATTTCTTCAATTGCATCGCCCCGGGCTTGGTGGTTGGATGAGCCCTGCCGCGTTGATCGTGGACTGAAAATGAGGGGTGTACGCGTTTTACCGGACGCGGACACGTGGTGAAAACAGCTCGAATTTTCATAATTCAAGT
>JAJFHC010000227.1 GCA_021775835.1 Hyphomicrobiales bacterium
AGCTACTTTGCCATGAAGTACCTGCTTCAGAAGGGTTACACGGTGATCCCCGTCAACCCGCGCGAGGCCGGCGGCGAGATTCTCGACCAGACGGTTTACGCCGAGCTGAAGGACGTCGAGGCCCCGGTCGACATGGTCGACATATTCCGGAACTCAGAAGCCGCCGGCGCCCTGACCGACGACGCCATAGCGATTGGCGCCAAGGTAGTCTGGATGCAGTTCAAAGTGAGGAACGACGCCGCGGCGGCCCGTGCCGAGGCCGCGGGCCTGAAGGTGGTGATGGACCGGTGTCCCAAGGTCGAGTACGGCCGGCTTTCAGGAGAAAGCACGTGGATGGGCATCAATACAGGCAGGGTATCATCGCGCCGTCCGGGAATAATGCGCGATCAGGTTCAGAGCCTGTCCATATCCAGATTCAAGGAATGAGACGGACAAACGCATTAACCTAACAATCCGGACCGTATTGCCTGCATCACGGTTCAAAACTAGGGTCCGGAAGAGAATTTGGTTTATAGGGTCCCGAAAGACCATCGGTTGCGGGATTCACGGCGGATTTCAGTAAAGGAAACGGTTCATGAGTAACGACGACACACCGGGCTTCGATACCCTGGCGATACATGCGGGCGCGCAGCCAGATCCGGCAACAGGTGCCCGCGCAACGCCGATTTTTCAGACAACCGCCTTCGTGTTTGAAGATGTCGATCATGCGGCCAGCCTGTTCGGCCTTCAGGCCTTCGGCAATATCTATACCCGCATAACGAACCCGACCACAGCCGTTCTCGAAACCAAGGTTGCAGCCCTCGAGGGCGGGACAGCGGCCCTTGCCGTGGCGTCGGGGCATGCGGCTCAGTTGGTGGCATTCCATACCATCCTGGAGCCCGGAGATGAGTTTGTCGCCGTGCGTCAGCTCTATGGTGGGTCGATCAACCAGTTCAATCATTCATTCAAGAAGTTCGACTGGCAGGTTGTCTGGGCCGATGCCGACGACATGGAAAGCATCGAACGGGCGATCAGTCCCAAGACCAAGGCCATCTTCATCGAGTCCCTGGCCAATCCCGGTGGCGGCGTCACTGACATCGAAGCCGTGTCGCGTATTGCGCGCCGGGCCGGTGTTCCTCTGATCTGCGACAACACGCTTGCAACCCCTTACCTGTGTCGCCCGATCGAACATGGCGCTGACATCGTCCTGCACTCGCTGACAAAATTCATGGGGGGTCACGGTAATTCCATGGGCGGCGTGATTGTCGATGCCGGCACATTCAACTGGTCGCGTGAAGGCCGCTACCCGACCCTGTCGGAGCCTTGCGAGAGCTACCAGGGCATCAAACTCCACGAGACCTTCGGTAACATGGCCTTTGCCATTGCTTGCCGTGTTCTAGGCTTGCGTGACCTGGGCCCCGCCCTGTCGCCGCAAAACTCTTTCCTGATCCTGACTGGCATGGAAACCCTGTCGCTCAGAATGCAGCGCCACTGTGACAACGCGCTCGCAGTCGCAGAGTACCTGAACAACCATGACAAGGTCGCGTGGATCAACTACTCGGGCCTTTCAGGCCACCGTCATCACAACCTGCAGCAGAAATATGCACCGAACGGCGCCGGCGCCGTCTTCACCTTTGGCGTCAAGGGCGGTTACGACGCTGGCGTCAAGGTTGTCAGCAACGTAAATCTGCTGAGCCACTTGGCCAATATCGGCGACACCCGCAGCCTGATCATTCACCCGGCATCCACTACCCATCGTCAATTGCCGGAACCCCAGCAAATTGCCGCCGGCGCCGGTCCGGATGTCATCAGGTTGTCGATTGGTATCGAAAATAAGGAAGACATTATCGCCGATCTCGAACAGGCCCTGAAAACGATTTAGCGAAACAGGGGCAGTCGGCACTTTTCAAACCCGGCGAGCAATCGCCGGGTTACTTGTTTCTAGTTCTGTTTTTCCTAAGGTACCGACCTGAGCGAATGAAGGTGCCAGAGGCAAACCGCCAGAGCCAGAACCGCCCCGGCTTGATGACCCAGGGCCAGATCAAACGGCACGATCGCCACCAGTGTCCAGATGCCAAGACCTGCCTGCGCCAAAATCGCGAGCAGCATCGCGATAGCCGACATCTTGGCGCGGGGTTCGCAATTCCTTACCAGAATTCGGACAGCATGCACTGCAGCAAAGACAACGATCGCGTAGGCCAGAAGCCGGTGATCGAACTGCACCGTCGTCGAGTTCTCAAACAGATTCAGATACCACGGCTCCAGGTCCATCAATCCCAACGGCACCAGGCCATCCCCCATAGCGGGCCAGGTGTTGTAGCCGATCCCCGCGTCAAGCCCGGCGACCAATCCCCCCAGTAATACCTGCAAGAAAACCAGACCGACCAGCAGTGCGGCGCCGGTCGTCCCCAGGTTTCCAGACATACCGTCCGGTTGTTCTTGTTTGGCGTTTGATCCGAGCGCCAGAAACAACCAGAAAACATAACCGAACAGCAACACGGCCAGACCCAGATGCGCCGACAGCCGGTACTGACTGACATCGACCCGGTCCACAAGACCGCTCATCACCATGTACCAGCCCAGCGCGCCCTGAAGCCCACCCAGAATGAACACCACGATCAAACGTCGCCTGAGGGGCCCATCGATCAGCCCTCGCCACCAGAACAGCAGAAGAGGTACAAGAAACGCCAGGCCGACAATTCGCCCGAGAAACCGGTGTGCCCATTCCCACCAGTAAATTGCCTTGAAGCCGGACAATGACATGTCCTTGTTGACAATTTTGAATTCGGGAATCTGTTTGTATTTGGCGAAGGCATCCTGCCAGTCGGTTTCCGACATTGGCGGTATCGCGCCGAGTATCGGTTGCCATTCGGTTATCGATAGTCCTGAGTCAGTCAGCCTCGTGGCGCCGCCCACGATCACCATGGCAAGGATCAGACCGGCCATGCACAGCAGCCAGAACCGCACAACTCCCACCCCGCTTCGCCGTGAAGACTTGTTCACCATCGATGTCGAAATTGCATTCATGTTGGCAACGCTATTTGTCCATTCGGAACGTCGTGTCAAGCACCAGGTCGTGTCTGAACCGTTTCATTGCGACAATGCCACGACAAACAACAATTCACCGAGTTATGGCACCGTCAAGCGCGTGCGTTTTTGCGCTTAAACAAGGTTGGCCAATTCTTATGGTATATCCCGGCCTGGACACCGTGACACGGCGTCGCGACGGTTTACCTTTGGTTCCGCCGTACACGATGCTATTCAGGTTTGCGCGCAAATGATCAGGAACAAAGCCAGATGCCGGCTATACCTATCCGACTCCGCAAGCTGATTGGCATGGTGCTGTTGTTGGCGTTCATCGTACTCTACGCCCTTGTCATGATGGTTATCGGTGGCACCAAGGTCCACGACGCCTCAAAACTCGGACAAGGACTGTTTTATGCTTTTGCAGGACTCGCTTGGGTGATCCCGGCTGGTGTCCTGATCAAATGGATGCAGCGCCCCGATCCCGAGTGATGCACTGGTAACACACCGACAAAATGACCTGACGGTGTGCAAGTAACGGTATCCTCACGACATTTTCATAGCCAGGACGAAACGAATTATTGTGGTTTTGCTGCCATAGTTCACCTTCTGCAGTATCAAACCACCTGGCACCCTGTTCGACAGGAATGTCATTGCCAGGCCGGAGCCCCGACGGATGGAAATGTCGCCGTTACAATTACGCGGATCCCGGAACCGGTCTTCATCGGTCGGGTTGATCTGCGATCCGTCCTTGGCAAAAACCGCAATCGGCACAATCGACGTCTATCAGGACCTCGAACTCGTTGAGGATCGCTGGAGGTCCCTCGAAGAGACCGGCATCTGCACGGCCTTTCAGTCGTATGACTGGCTCCACGCCTGGTTCACCACACTCGGTTCTGATGAGAACACAACGCCTCAGATCGTTACTATTACCAGTACCGCAGGGCACACTATCTGCATCCTGCCATTGGGCATCACTGAAAAAGGCCCGGTTCGCGTCCTTCACTGGCTGGGTGGGCGCCACAGCAACTACAATATGGGCCTCTACACCAACGCCTGGATCGAAAATCAGACACTTGAATCAATGTCCGCACTCATGAGGGAGATCCTCAAACGGTTGCCAGACTGCGACGCAATCCATCTGTCCGACCAGCCAACGACATGGGATGGGCAGCGCAATCCATTCTATCAGTTTTCACACCAGTCTTCCGTCAATGAATCCTATGTGCTGGACCTGCAGCCGGGCTACGAAGATCTGTATGAGAGGAAGCGTTCTTCATCGACACGCCGAAGTGCCCGAAAGCGGGACAAGCGACTGGAGGCCGGCGGCGCTATTAGGATGCACACCGTCAAAACGTCAGCTGAGCTTGACGTCTTTGTCGACCAGTTGCTGGCCCAGAAACGTATTCAGATGGAGGCACTGGGTGTCGGCGATCTGTTCGGTCGCAATTTTCCCGACTTCATCCGATCGATTGGTCATGAGAGAACCAATTCGGGTTTGCACCTGATGTGCAATCAACTGATGTGCGGGGATGACATCGTCGCAACCGTATTCGGAGTCGCCTTCAGGGGGCACTATTATGGCCTGGTCCTGGCCATGGCCGCAGGATCACACGCCCGCCATTCGCCCGGCGATCTGGCGCTGCGCATGACGATTGAAGCCTGTTGCCGATCAGGCCTGACAACTTTTGATTTCTCACAAGGCGAAGCGGCCTACAAATCGACCTGGGCCGACAGGAAGATCGAGCTTTTCGACTCCATTGTGGGAGTTACCGCTTTGGGTCACATATATGCCCTGAGCATGCGTTGCTTTCTCGCATTGAAGAGGAAAGTTAAGAAGACCCCTGCACTCTTCACACTGGCGACGTTCATACGAAAAACCGTGAAACGGTTGACGTAGGGACGCACCGTCCAATCTGCCATCCTTCACGACACGCGGAAAAGATCACGCGGCAATATAGAACTACGCCGCCTGACCGAAGCCCTGGACCTTTTCCTGGCCGAGCACGTGGGTGTGAACCGGCATGATGTCATCACAGCCACATCCAGCCAACATCATGGCAGCCCGGTCGATTTCCTGAACATCGGCGACATTCAGCAACAGGACTACTGAAGATGAGAAGCGACCGACGATCGAGCCTTCGTTGGTGTCGAGCAGTGTTGGCGCATCAATCACAATCCGGTCATAGGCATTGTCCAAAGCCTCCAGAATGATGTCCATGCGTTGCGACGCGAGCAGTTCCCGCGTCTGCTGACACAAGAACCCGGCACCGAGAACATCGGCACCGCTTGCCACATCTCTTTGGACGATGTCCCTGAATGATGTCTGCCCTAGTAGCAATTCAGAGAGGCCACCTGTACGTGGAATATTGAAAGCCTCCATCAGGGATGGTGCCCCGAAATCCGCGTCGATCACCAGAGTCCGAAAACCGGAACGCGCGAACGAACGCGCCAAGCCAGCACTCACCGTTGTGCGCCCCTGCCCAGATCTTGCCGCGGTAACGGCCACGCGCTTTCTGGCCTTTGCCTCAAGGCGTCCGGCAATGGTTTCATGGAGTGCAAGAATTGCCTCGGAGAATACAGAACGGTCATCATAGACAACTTCTCGGGGAAGCTCCGAGGCATCGCGAACTCCGTTGACATTCGGCATTCTCAAACCGGGAGCAACCGAAGGACCCGTTGGTGCGGCGGCTGGTGGCGCAGAAGCTTGCATATGCGCCTGCGGCGGCACAGAGCGAGCAGGCATCGGCGCGGCCTCATGCAACCGGGCACTCCCTGCCATGGGAGTTGGTATTGGAGCTGGAGCTGCAACGGATGACTGAACAGGTGTCGTTCCCGCTACACCGACTCCCACAGGGTTGTAACGGTCACCATTGCCAGCCAACTGGCCGGGTCTCCGCCCGGAAACCGGACCGAAACATTCCGCTAGAAAAGCAATCAGGATACCCAGGGTCAGTGCACCGACGAATGCCAGGATCATGATTGGCATTTTCTTGGGCGAACTGGGGGTATTGCGAACCTGTGCTCTCGATATGATCCGGGCGCCCGCGGGCAGCGACGTGATGCTTTCGCGTGTGCTGGCCTCCCGGTACCTGTTCAGGAAAGACTCAAAGAGCTGCCGGTTGGCGGTAGCGTCCCGTTCCAGGGCCTTCAATCTAATACCGTCCTGGCTGCTCAGGGCAGCCTGGGTCTTTAGCTTGTTGAGCTTTTCACGTACGGATTGTTCGCGATCACCTGCAGCACGGGCTTCCTCTTCCAGTCCCTCGACAATTTTGAGAGCCTCCCGCCGAACCTGACGGTCAAGACCGATGAGTTCGGCGCTAAGACGCTTCATGTTGGGATGTTCGGGCAGATAGGTGACGCTGAGGTCAGCAATTCGCCGGCGAAGGGCAGCCTGCTGTTCGCCCAGGCGTTGAATGAGACGAGAACTCAAGACCTCCGGAGCCGCATCAACGCCGCCTTGCGTTTTCAGCATGTTCCGGATGGAACTTGCCCGGGACTGGGCGTCGCTCTTGGCGGCGGCAGCGACGGAGATCTGTGTGTTGATTTCAGAAAGTTCCTGGCGGTTCAAGGTTGTGAGCGCCCCTTCGGTCAGTCCGGAACTGGCCCGGAACTCCTCCACGGCAGCTTCAGAGGACGCAACCTTTCGTCTCAGGTTCTCGATTTGCCGGGCAAGCCACTCGGTCGCCCGTTTCGTTGTTTCGAATTTGGCTTCGCGCGTGGCCTCAACATAATGCTCAACCAACGTGTTGACGACGGCAGCCGCAACCTTGGGATCGGGCGACGTGAACCCAACCGAAATCACACGGGACTGGGGGATGGGATAGACTGTGAGGTTTTCAAAATACACATTCAGCACACCTTCTCTGCCAGCAGCTGAAGGTTGCGTCGAACCGAGCCCGACCATCGAAAGAAGCCGGGATGTCAGGGAAGGTTTCGCGTCTGGATTGAACAGGAAATTCCGGGTCAGGTCGAGCTTGTCAATTACGCCGAGCGCAAGGTCTTCCGACAACAGGACCTCGACCTGGCTGCGAATGGCCAGGTTGTCGGGCGGGGCCGCGCGGGCCTGATCAGCTGAGATTCTGGAAAATCCGGATTCCCGGTCTTCGACCAGAACCCTTGCTTCTGATGTGAATTTCGGTGTTGCGAGTGTCAGGAGTACTGCGGCACCGATAACCGCGATGGCAACGACGGAGCCGATCAGGAACTTCCTGCGCCACACGCCAATTGCCAGACCAATGATATCGATACCGTCTGCAGAGTGTGCCACATCGGTTCCGGCACCGGCATAACCAGGGTGCTGAGGAGGTGGTGAAGAGAGACTCATCGTTACATCGATTCAGTGACAAAGGTACCGGCGTCTAAAATCGGCTTTTTTGGTAACCAATTTCTTAATGCGCCCCGATATCATCCTTAAGAAATCTTAACCAATAACCGGTATTCGGTGATGAGTTGATTTGTAGTGGGCGTATGTGAACCTCATGCCGAACCAATATTGTCTGCCGTCCCGAAATGCCGTTGCCATTACAATGGTAGCGATCATTCTTGCATCCTGTACAGCGGTGCCAAAACGCACGACGCTCGTCTCCAGCGCAGAGTCAAGCACCACCAGCCTGGAACAGGAACAGACAACTATTCCCATGGGATCCAACGGCCAGGTCTACTTTCCAGGAACTCTGGTAGCCCAGGGCGACGCACGGCAATTGGCGTCAAACTCAAACCGGGTGGCTTATGGCGATGTTGCGTCATCGTCCCGGCCTAGCTATCGGCTGGGCAACGGGGACCGGCTTCGCATCACCGTTTTCGGAGAGGCAGGTTTGACCGGCCAGTACCTGGTCGACGGAACCGGCTATATCTCCATGCCTCTGATCTCACAAGTCAGGGTTGGCGGAATGACGACCTCCCAGGCACAATCCGTGATTACAGACAAGTTGAGACAGGGATATCTCCGCAATCCCGACGTCGCGGTTCAGGTGATCACCTACCGGCCGTTCTTCATTCTGGGAGAAGTCCAGCGCTCCGGACAATACCCCTATGTTGCAGGCATGACGGTTGAAACCGCCGTCGCCATTGCCGGTGGATTTTCGCCACGCGCGCGAAAGAGCAAGTTCAAGGTCGTCAGAAACCGTGGTTCGGAAACCGAGAAACTCCTCCTCAAACCCACCGCAAAAGTCATGCCCGGCGACACGATCACTGTGGCCGAACGATATTTCTGATCCACGTTTTGGCCCAAGGAGACAGATGATGCCACGTCCGATGCGTGTAATTCATTGCTTCCGCGCTCCGGTCGGCGGACTGTTTCGCCATGTTTGCGACCTTGCACGAGGACAATCAGCTTCGGGCATCGAAGTCGGTCTGATCTGCGATTCCTCGACCGGTGGCGAGGCAGCCACAGATAGGCTTGAGGAAATCAGTCATGTCTGTGCCCTCGGTGTCGAACGACTGCCCATGAGCCGTACCATAAGTCTCTCGGACTTCACTGCATCGAGATCCCTTCTGAACCTTCTTCGCTCATGTCAGGCGGACGTGGTTCACGGGCATGGTGCCAAGGGTGGCGCCTATGCAAGGATTGCTTCGCTGTTTTCAAGCGCTTCT
The DNA here is from genome assembly GCA_021775835.1 of Hyphomicrobiales bacterium. The sequence goes on from JAJFHC010000227.1 coordinate 8,599, forward strand.
GCATTCTACACGCCGCACGGCGGCAGCCTGCACTACTCCCGGCGAACACCGGTGGGATTTGTCTTTCTCAGCCTGGAACAAGCTCTCGCTGCCCGGACCGATGGATTCATCTTCGAGAGCGCCTTCGGACTGGCAGCCTATTCAGACAAGATTGGACCTCCCAGAGCCCCGGTGAAAGTAATCCCGAACGGCCTCGCCGAAGAAGAGTTCTCACCAGTCGAGACTGAAGACGATGCAGGCGACTTTCTCTTTGTCGGTGAACTTCGGCACCTGAAAGGTGTCGACGTCCTCCTTCATGCCCTGGCAAGAGTGCAGGCGCAGCAAAATGTCAACGCCGTGATCGTCGGCTCCGGACCCGACGAGCAGGAGTTCAGAACACTCTGCACGTCACTCGGACTGGATGACGCCGTGACGTTCGCAGGCGCCCGGCCGGCACGGGGGATGTTTTCAAAAGCGCGGATGCTGATTGTACCGTCGCGCGCGGAATCATTTCCCTACATCGTCCTGGAAGCCGCCGCTGCAGGCCTTCCGCTCGTCGCCACCGATGTAGGTGGCATACCGGAAATTTTTGGCGATCAATCATCAAACCTGATAGCGCCCGGAGATGTCGACGCCTTGACAACCGCACTGCAAAGTTTTCTCGACGCTCCTGAACGACAGCATTCCGTAACCGTTGCCCTAAAGGCGCGCGTTGCCCAGGAATTCACCATCGACCGGATGGTCCGTGATGTCGTTTCATTCTATCACGCACATGCACGCAACTCCGCGAGCGACGCATCAGCCAAACAAACACGTCCCATAACCCCTGCAGCCGAATGATTGGAACGTGAAGTCCAGGCCTTCACGTAGAACGCTATGCAAAAAGAACAACAGGAACAGTCTTCACTGGTCGCAGCCGAGGAGCTTCTGAAAGCCGTGGGAATTACGGCGCCCGACGAACAGGTCGCTGAAAGCGTTCATGTGCCCGACCGCAGCGAATCCGATCACTGGTTGACCCCAACCATCCTGCTGGGTGTGGTTCGCGCTCTCGAACTCGTCATTGTCGCGGCAGTCGGCTTCAATATTTGGGGGTTCTATCTGGGAGCCACGAACGACAACACCAACAACGGTTACTACGCTGTCATTCTGCTGACCGCCGCCCTGGCGCCTCTGGTGTTCCAGTCATTCGGCCTTTACTCCATTGCCGCCTTGCGTGATTTCATCCGCCAGTCCGCAAAGCTCTTCCTTGCATGGACCGCAATTTTTTCATTGCTGGTAGCC
>JAJFHC010000228.1 GCA_021775835.1 Hyphomicrobiales bacterium
AAGGTTGAATTCGTAGAAAAGCTGTTCCTGACCTCGTGTCTGACGCCCCATCATCACACCGTCTCCAAAGCTGATGCACTAGGGAAATAGAATCACTGTTCGCAAAAATGCTCAACCGACTTTTGCAACACAATCTGCCAGTATCAGTCTTACCTGGATAAGGGGAGTTGGTATCGAACGGAACGAACATTCACACGTGGATACCGAAGGAGATTACCCGGACCGGTTTCTGCGCAGTCCGGTCTTCTACATGCTGAAACAACGGCTTCCTTTTCTCAGACGTCCTCTATCCGGAGATGATGCCCTGCTTGACTTTCCCTTCCTGGAAGAGCTTCGCGCGAATGGTGCCACAGACTACTTCGCCTATCTCATCGAATTTGGAGGTGGTGAAATGGACGGCATGATCGGATCCTGGACCGTTGACAACGAAAACGGATTCAGCAATGCGCATATCCGGAGTCTGCAGCGAATTCAGTATCGCCTTGGTGTCGCCTGCAAGATGCGGTTGCGTGACCAAATCGCGGAAAACGTAGTCTCGACCTACCTTGGACCAAACGCAGGCCTGCGGGTTCTCAACGGACAAATTCGTCGGGGTGATGGGGAGACAATTCACGCCGCGTTCTGGTACAGCGACTTGCGCGGTTCAACCGAACTTGCCGACACACTGGCGCCGGAGGCCTTTATTGCGATCCTCAATACGTACTTCGAAGCTTCAGCGGGCGCGGTTCTGGAAAAGGGAGGCGAGGTGCTCAGCTTCATTGGCGACGGCGTTCTCGCTGTCTTCCCGTTTGAGAGCGACGGGACCGGCGCAGACCAAGCGTGTATTCATGCTTATCAGGCACATGAACTGGCTCGCGACCGCCTTCAGCAGATTAACCGGAAACGCCAATCGAATGGCGACGCTCCTTTGCACTTCGGGATAGCCTTACATTTGGGACAAGCCGTGTTCGGTAATATTGGTGTCGCGGAACGGCTCTCGTTTACGGTAATTGGAGCAACGGTCAATGAAGTCAGCCGTTTAGAAGACCTAACGAAGGCTCTGGGTGAAAACGTCCTTGCTACCGAAATGTTTGCCAATAAAGTTGATGTGGCCTGGCGCAGTCTGGGTGCCCAGGTATTGCGGGGCACTCCTACGCCCACCGCGATCTTCGCGCCTCCCAGACAAAAAGTTTGAGCGCGACATTTTCGAAAGACAATTTTCAGTAAGACATCACCTCAAATACCACCAAATTAACCGCAAATTATGAATTGCAATGCATCATTAAAGCGGCACTTCTGACGGATTCGGAGGCAACCATGATGTCATACCGCGCCGCGCGCAATCGCGGACGGATCTCATTGATGTCGCGATACACCGACAGCCTCGGCAACGCTGTCCACCGGCACCGGGCAGAAATTGCATTGCGCGCGTCCAATGTCGAAGCCGAATTGGCAAACCGGGCTCGTGCCGCGTTCATTGCCAACATGAGCCATGAACTGCGCACGCCTCTCAACGCGATAATCGGCTTTTCCGACGTGCTGAAGGTACATGAAACCGACGCCCTTCCCACAGAACAGGTGTCGGAATTCTGTGGCTACATCAACGATTCCGCCGTCGACCTCCTGAGTATGATCAATCGGTTGCTCGAATTGACAAAAATTCAAAGCGGCGCAGTTTCGATCAACCCAGATGTTATTGATATCAACGAAATCATCGATGTTTGTTTTTCAGAACTGTCAGCAAAGGCAGCCAATTCAAACATCACTATGAAACGCAACACGGAACCGGGTCTGAACGCGGTTTATGCAGATCAGTCGAAGTCCCGCCAGGTTCTGTTCAATGTCATCGACAATGCTGTCAAGTTCTCCGAGCCGAACGGTTCGATCGACGTTACAGTATCCAGAGTCCCCAGCAATCGTGTGCGAATTGTCATCAAAGACGTTGGCATTGGGATGTCGGAATCCGACATTGACCTTGCTCTTTCCCGTTTCGGCCAAATCGATTCCGGCCTCAACCGCCGATACGACGGCAACGGTCTTGGTCTCCCAATAGCCAAAGCGCTGATCGAACTTCAAAATGGCCGGCTCACAGTCGAAAGTCAGCCAAATTCCGGTACCAGCGTCACTTTGCTCCTTCCCGCCGTCAGTCCCGGTGACAAAGATCGTCCGGTCCCCACCCAGCCACAGAGGCCGTCATGACCCTTTCCACAGTATCTCAACAAGATTTTCTCCTGCCCGCACAATCCAATGTCGGCCGTGTGGTTTCAGTGACCGGATCGCAAGCAATCGTGGTTCTTGAAGATGAACTCCATAACGAAGGCCGGCAGACGGCGGAGATGGGGACGGTCCTCACTATCGATACGTCGTCGAGCACAGTTTTGGGTCTGGTTTCCGCGCTCAGCGTTCCGGTTCCAGCGCAACAACCCGGGGAACGGGAAATTCGCATTGCTGAACTCGAACTGGTAGGAGAACTGATCAAGAGCGAGTCCGGAGTACCGGATTTCAGCCGCGGCGTATCTACCTACCCGGTATTGGGGGATCTTGTTAGCCTGGCAACCAGGGCTCAGCTTGAGCAGGCTTATTCAAAGCCCGGTGCTACAACAATTCGTGTCGGAGCCCTGCAGCAAGACGCAACCATTCCCGCCCTAGTCGACGTCGATGAGTTGCTCGGCAAGCATTTCTCCGTTCTTGGCTCCACCGGTACCGGGAAATCGTGCACAGTCGCGCTGATCTTACGCCAGATTCTGGCAAACAATCCTCAGGCCCACGTCTTGTTGCTGGATCCGCACAATGAGTACGCAACTTCATTTTCAGGATATGCCGAAGTCATCACACCATCGAATCTGACATTGCCGTTCTGGCTGTTCACATTCGAGGAATTGATCGAAGTGGTGATCGGCAACCAGGCCGACAAGCAGGCAGAGATAGAAATCCTGTGCGAGCTCATTCCGATCGCAAAACATCAATATGCGTCGCAGCGCGGCAAGGAGAGGACCTCTCTGATCCAGCGCAGACTGGCTGATGTCGGCGGCATATCGGTCGACACACCTGTTCCCTACAAGATCTCCGATCTGATCGGGTTGATTCAGGATCACATTGGAAGGCTGGACATGCGACGTGACCGGGCGCCCTTCACACGCCTCAAATCACGGCTAGAGTCGCTTTCCATGGACCCACGATTCGCCTTCATGTTCGGCAACCTGACAATCGAAGACAAGATGTCGGAAATACTGGGGCAATTATTCAGGGTACCGGTAAACGGAAAGCCCATAACAATCTTTGAACTCACCGGCCTGCCATCTGACATTGTCAGTGTGGTGGTCTCAGTTATCTGCCGTATGACTTTCGACTTTGGCTTGTGGAGCGCCGGCGCCGTCCCGGTCCATCTGGTTTGTGAGGAAGCTCACAGGTATATCCCGCGGGACGTGAACACCGGATTCGAGCCGGCCAAACGTGCCTTATCCAGGATTGCAAAAGAAGGCCGCAAATATGGTGTTTCCTTATGCGTCGTAAGCCAGAGGCCATCGGAACTGGACCCGACCATACTTTCCCAGTGCAATACAATTTTCGCCATGCGCATGTCGAACGAACTCGATCAGGAAATCGTCAAGGCGGCAATCTCGGACGCGGCGGCGAGCCTTCTTGACTTTCTGCCGTCAATGAGTACCGGTGAGGCGATTGCCTTCGGAGAAGGCATATCGCTGCCAGGTCGGATAAGGTTTGACCGATTGCCGGAACATGCCCTGCCAAAAGGTGACTCTGCCCGCTTCAGCCAACAATGGAGCCACGACGTCAACGATGCAAACTTCCTGCACGACGTTGTCACGCGATGGCGTGGCGGCGGAGAGATGGCGAGCGAAGCACTCAAAGCCAACCCATTTGGTGTTGACAGAGCATCCACTCAACGGGAACCTCTTGGGTCGATCGCGGGGGACAATTCCGCGCCGTCGCCCCTGCCACCCGTGTCGCC
>JAJFHC010000229.1 GCA_021775835.1 Hyphomicrobiales bacterium
CGACCACTACGGTCGGCCTCGGCGACGGATTGAACCGGATCGGCAGGAAGACGGCGATCTGCCTGCGCGAGCCCAGTCTCGGCCCATGCTTTGGCATGAAAGGCGGCGCCGCCGGCGGCGGCTATGCGCAAGTCATCCCGAGGGAAGACATTAACCTTCATTTTACCGGCGACTTCCACGCGATCTCGGCAGCTCACAATCTATTGTCCGCGATGATCGACAATCACATCCACTGGGGTAACGATCTGGCCCTCGATGCCCGCCGTATCACCTGGCGTCGGGTCGTCGACATGAACGACCGGTCTTTGCGTGACGTCGTAGCTTCCCTTGGAGGTATTGCGAACGGCTTCCCCCGCCAGACCGGCTACGACATTACCGTGGCGTCGGAGATCATGGCCATTCTCTGCCTGGCAACCGGCCTCGCAGACCTCGAGCGGCGGTTGGGTAACATCGTCGTCGGCTTCACCCGCGACCGCGCGCCTGTGACCGCCCGGGACCTGAAGGCATCCGGCGCCATGGCGGTCCTGCTCAAGGACGCTCTTCTGCCCAACCTGGTCCAGACGCTTGAAAACAACCCGGCCTTCATTCACGGCGGGCCGTTCGCCAACATCGCCCATGGTTGCAATTCGGTCATGGCGACAAAGCTTGCCCTCAAGCTGGCTGATTTTGTCGTCACCGAAGCCGGTTTCGGCGCTGACCTGGGTGCTGAGAAATTCTTCGACATCAAGTGCCGCAAGGCGGGGTTGAAGCCCGATGCCGCCGTGATCGTGGCAACCGTACGGGCGCTCAAGATGCATGGCGGGATTGCCAAAGAAGACCCGGCTGTCGAGAATACCGACGCCGTCAAGACCGGTCTTGCCAATCTTGGCCGCCACATCCGCAACGTAAGCCAGTTTGGCGTACCGGTCGCGGTTGCCATCAACGGCTTTTCGTCTGACACTCCCGCCGAGCACGCCGAGATTGTCGCCTATTGCGAGGACTTCGGCGTCAAGGCCCACGTCTGCACCCATTGGGCGGACGGCGGTGCCGGCACGAAAAATCTGGCCCGATCGATTGTCGACATCGTGGCGTCGGGCACAAGCCAGTTCCGGCCGCTCTATGAAGATGGCCTCGACCTGTGGGAAAAGACCCGCCAGATTGCCCGGCAGATTTATCACGCCGATGACATCATCGCCGACCAGCGGGTTCGCGACCAGTACCGTGAATTCCAGGATGCAGGCTACGGCCACTTCCCCATCTGCATGGCCAAGACCCAGTACAGCTTCTCCACCGATCCCAATCTCAAGGGCGCTCCCAGCAATCACGTGGTACCGGTACGCGAAATCCGGCTAGCCGCCGGCGCTGAATTCATCGTGGCCGTCTGCGGTGACATCATGACCATGCCGGGCCTGCCGCGGATACCGGCAGCTGAGAATATCGGCCTTGATGCCGACGGCAATGTTGCGGGCCTGTTCTGACCGCCCGTCGACGACATTGCCCTTTGTTGACCCCATTCACGGGATAGGTTCGTGCATAGTTGGCAGACGCCGCCTGGCACTTGACCGACATCACGCGGTGCGCCAGATAGTCTAACACCTTCAACACTCCGCAATGGAGATCCCTCATGGGCCGGAAACTAATCGCCATCGCCGTTTGTGCTGCTGCCGGTCTGGCGGCCGTCGTCACGCTGGCACCGATTCCCGTCAACCTTCCCGTCATCGGCACTTTGTTCGGAACCGGAACCGGTTTTGCCGACGACGCAGCAATCAAGGCCCGCCTGAAGCTGGCTGAAGGCTACAAGATAAACCTTTTTGCAACGGATCTCGGCAAGGCGCGCGTGATGGCAATGACCGATGCGGGAGACATATTGGTCAGCGATCCGAGGAACGACGTGATACGGCTGGTTCTGGCCGACCGCAACCAGGACGGCCGCTCTGACGGTGTCCGCATAATTGCCAGAAAACTGAACGGCCCTCATGGTTTGCACCTTGAGGCTGGAACACTTTTTGTCGCCGAAGAAGATCGTGTATCGACATTTCAGTTCGATCCGTCAAACAAGACCCTGTCCGGCAGGAAGACCATCCTCAAGGGCATTCCCGCAGGCGAAGGTCATAGCACGCGGACTATATCGCGGGGACCTGACGGCTGGCTCTATGTTTCGGTCGGCTCCAGTTGCAATGTCTGCATCGAGAAACATCCCTGGCGATCCGCAATCGTCCGTTTCCGGAAGGGTGACTCCGATGTCGAACTCTTCGCAGAAGGCCTGCGCAACACGGTCGGCTTTGACTGGCAGCCTGGCACCGGTGCCCTTTACGGTGTCAACAACGGTCGGGACTGGCTAGGCGACGACTTTCCACCTGAGGAATTGAACCGGATCGAGAAGGGCGGGTTTTATGGTTGGCCATTTTTCAATGGCGACAACATTCCTGACCCCGACTACGGCACGCACAAGCGCGCCAGATCAGTAACCCCGCTGCCCCCGGTGCATACGTTCGGCGCCCACATGGCACCCCTCAGCATCCGCTTCCTGAGACACCAGAAGAGCCCGGACTACCGGAACGCCGCGTTGGTCGGCCTTCATGGGTCCTGGAACCGGGAGATACCCGCCGGATATCAGGTGATTTCCGTTCACTGGGACGACTCCGGGCGCATATCGCACAAGCCCTTCATTGTCGGCTTCGAGAAAAACGAGGACGTTATTGGCCGCCCCGTGGATACGATTGAAGGCCCCGGCGGCACGATCTATGTGTCGGACGATTATGCCGGTGTGATCTTTCGGGTGACCCGAAAGAACTGACACCGGCATGAACCGTCAGACCTTATCAGCCGCGTAGTCGTTCGTTTTCCGTGTCGAACGGTGAATCCGGTACAACTGTCGCTGGATAACGCTCGCCGAGGATCTCGATTTCAAACGTCTCGCCTTCCTTGGCCATGGCCGGAGGCACCATCGCGATGGCGAGGGACTTGCCGAGCCGCCAGCCGTAGTTGCCCGATGTTGCGCGGCCAACCATCTTGCCGTCCTTGTAGATCGGCTCGTTGCCGCGTGCATCGGAATGGGTGACGTTATGAACTTCGAGCGTCACCAGGGCATTGGAAAAACCCTTCTGCTGCCACTCCACCAGCGCGTCGCGCCCGATGAATTCGCCCTTGTTGAGGTGGACGAACCGATCGAGACCGGACTCGAGGGCTGAGTACTCGATTGATAGCTCGCGGGGGATGAGGCGGTAGGATTTCTCGATCCGAAGGCTGTCCATGGCGCGGATACCGAACGGCTTGAGATCGAATTCTTCGCCGGCTTCAAACAGCAGGTCGTAGATGTAGTTCTGCATTTCAATCGGGTGATGCAGTTCCCAGCCCAGTTCACCAACGAAGTTCACGCGAATAGCGTGGGCCTGTGCCCAGCCCACATTGATGAACTTGCCTGTCAACCATTTGAAGCTGTCGTTGGAGAGATCCGTATCCGTGATCTTCTGGAGAAGTTTCCGGGAGTCCGGACCAGCCAGTACCAATACACCGTACTGCGAGGTGATCTTTTGCAAATGAACACCGCTCTCGGGCAGGTTCTGTTTCAGATAGTCATAGTCGTGGCGCTCCATGGCGCCCGCGGAGACCAGGTAGAACGACTGTTTGCCGGTCCGGTAGATGGTGAACTCGGCACGAACGCCGCCGTTTTTCGACAGCATGTGGCAAAGACCGATGCGACCAACGGTCTTCGGGATTCGGTTGGCCACAAGGCTGTCGAGCCAGTCCTCGGCATCTGGCCCTGAGACCTCGAACTTGGAGAACGCGGACATGTCGAGCAGGCCGACCTTCTCATGCACATGACGGCACTCGTTGCCCACATGTTCGAAATAGTTGGACCGGCGGAAGCTCCACAGTTCCTTGATCTTTTCACCCTCGACAACCGGCGCATGATTGTCGTTCATGATGACATCCGGCTTACTCAGATCGGCTTCATCGAAACCATAACCTTCGGGGGCAAACCAGTTCGGCCGCTCCCAGCCGAACACGGACCCGAAGACAGCGCCCCTGGCTTTCATGCGGTCATAACACGGAGCCTTCTTGAGCGGTCGGGCCTCGGCGCGTTCTTCATCGGGGTAGTGGACCGTGAACACGTTGCGATAGGCTTCCTCGTTCTTCGCCTTGAGATAACCCCGCGACGCGTAGGGGCCAAATCGGCGCGGATCGACGCCCATCATATCGATCGAAGGCTCACCCTCGACCATCCATTCGGCGATCTGCCAGCCGGCGCCGCCGGCCGCCGTGATACCGAAGCTGTGACCTTCATTGAGCCAGAAGTTGCGCTTGTCCCAGGCCGGGCCGATAATCGGCGAACCATCAGGCGTGTAACAGATCGCGCCGTTGTAGCACTTCTTGATACCGACCTCGCCAAAGGCCGGCACCCGGTTGATCGCCGCTTCAATGTGTGGCTCAAGGCGTTCCAGATCCTCCTGGAAAAGCTCGTATTCAGCCTTCTCATCAGGCCCGTCCACATAGCAGCACGGCGCGCCGACCTCGTATGGGCCCAGCAGCAGGCCCTTGCTTTCCTCGCGCATGTACCACGACGCGTCGGCTTCACGCAGCACGCCCATCTCCGGCAGGCCCAGCTCATGGCGGGCAACGATGTCCGGGTGCGGTTCGGTGACGATATACTGGTGTTCGACCGGGATTACCGGAATGTCGAGGCCAACCATGGTGCCGGTCTGGCGCACGAAGTTACCGGTCGCCGAGACAACGTGCTCACACGTGATGTCCCCTTTGTCAGTCTTGATCAGCCACTCTCCGCTAGGTGTCTGCTCGATCGCCGTAACTCGCGTGTTGCGGTAGATTTCGGCGCCCATGTCGCGCGCACCCTTTGCCATGGCCTGTGTCAGGTCGGCGGGCTGCACATAACCGTCGCGCGGATGCTGAATTGCACCGATCAGACCTTCCGCATTGCACAGTGGCCAGGCTTCACGCACTTCATCAGGGGTCAGGAAATTGACGTCAATGCCGATTGTCTTGGCAACACCTGCGTAGTAACGAAACTCATCCATCCGGTCAGGCGTACAGGCCAGACGGATATTCGACACTTGGCGCAAACCCACATGCTGGCCGGTTTCCTGTTCGAGGTTTTCGTAGAGCGCCACGGAGTACTTGTGAATCTGCCCGACCGAATAGCTCATGTTGAACAGGGGCAGCAATCCGGCCGCGTGCCATGTCGATCCGGACGTCAGTTCGTTGCGTTCAACCAGGACAACATCCGACCAGCCTTTCTTGGCCAGATGATAAAGGGTTGAAACCCCGACGACACCACCACCGATAACCACCACCCGCGCATGCGTTTTCATGGCATAGAACCCCTTGCACATAGATCTGCAGAAATTTGGCACACGATAATACCAACGTTACCCGACTGAACGAGAATTCCGACGCTTGTGGGCAGATTCCGACACACCGTCTTTTTCCGGCGGTATGTGCCTTTGGAAACAGCCGCATATTCAACAAGACTGTCAGGGCAGACTGAGTTTCGCCATCCGGCCGCCGTCGACGGTATAAACTTGCCCGGTGACGAATGACGCGTCCTCCGATGAGAGCCAGGCGACGAGGGCGGCCACCTCTTCAGGCGATCCGGTCCGGCCGACAGGATGAATGCCCCCGATGTCGCGCCGGAACGCTGCCGGATCGTCCATCGACTCGATAAAGTCAACGTTGAGGTCGGTGTCGATCCATCCCGGTGCCACCGCATTGCACCGTATGCCGTCCGGGCCGTGGTCGACGGCCACTGCCCGGGTCAAACCGTGCAAGCCGGCCTTCGATGCACAATAGGCCGGATGTCGCGGATTGGACCCCAACCCCTCGATTGATCCGATGTTTACGACCGCGCCACCGTCGCGAAGGTACGGAACCGCGTGTTTGATGAGCAGGAAAGGCGCACGCAGATTAACCGACAGGGTTCGGTCCCAGTCGTCAAGCCCGGTCTCCTCGACCGTTCCTTCGATCATGACGCCGGCATTGTTGACAAGAATGTCCAGGGTTCCTGCGCGGCCGGCGATTTCATCAATGATCTTCAACGGCGCTTCAGGATCGCCCAGGTCAGCGGTGATCGTTTCAAAACCATCCGCAGTACCGCGTTGGGCCGTGAAGACGCGCGCACCTTCCTGTGCCAGCCTGCGGGCGCAGGCGAGGCCGATGCCAGCCCGCCCGCCGGTCACCAGGGCAACCTTGCCTTCGAAGCGGCTCACCCGACCGGCTTCCCGCCATTGACTTCCACCAGCGCCCCGCACATGTACCGGGCACTGTCGGATACCAGGAACACCACCACATCGGCAATATCTTCAGGATTTGCAATCCGTCCAAGCGGCACGGTCGCGTTGAGGTCATCAATCGCGGTTTGTGGATCAAGTCCACGGATTTCAAAGCCCGTGCGCAACATCGGCGTATCGACCTCATTAGGGCACACCGCATTGATCCGTATGCCCTGATGGGCATGATCCCGGCCCATGCACTGGGTCAATGAGGCGATGGCTGCTTTCGACATGCAGTAAATCGGGTGATTGGCGCCGGGATGAACCCCCCAGCACGACGCTGTGTTGACAATCGCCCCGCCGCCGACCGCGGCCATGATCGGAATTGCCGCCCGGCAGATCCGGAATGGCGCCTCGACGTTGACCGCCATGGACAAGGCGTAATCCTGGTCACTCGCTTCCGTAACCGAGCCACGCCGGATAATGCCGGCATTGTTTATCACGATGTCGAGGCCACCGAGCGCGGCAACGGCCCGCCCGGCAAGTCCGTCGCAATAATCGCCGTCCGTCAGATCTCCCGGCAACGCCACATCGCCACGAAGGTCAGATCCTTCACGGTCGGCCGCAGCGACACGGACGCCGGCCCCGCGCAGTCGGTCGACAATAGCCTTGCCAATGCCGCCGGCCGCGCCGGTCACCAGGGCCTTGCGCCCTGACATGTCATCCGTTGCCATCAATCAAACCTGAGAATATCGGCCGGGTTCTAGAAGGGTCCACTCTGATGACCGACGCTCAAATCCCGGCGCGCGGAGCGGATTGTCACCGAATAACCCGCGATCACGTCGATCAGACAAATCACCATGATGATGAAGAACGTCGATGTTGCCGCCTGACGCACCAGCAGGAATTCAACCAGGCAGATGATGAACAGGAAAGTTGACAGAAGATGGTCGACGATCGACCCCGCGCCAGTCCGCGTTGCCTTGAGAATTTCTATAAACAGGAACAGCAGAGACACGCAGATCAGCAAATCCGACAACGTAAACGCCCAGTACCCGCCCGAGACCATGGTCATGGAAAACAGTTCTGCCTCGAGCGGCGTGGTGCCCAAAAAGACCAGCAGGTTGTAGGCAATGACAGCAAGTACGAGAACCGGGATACTGAGCAACATCGAAGGCGTCCTTTCTGATTCGTATCTGGAATGGCCATGTCGCGGCGAACTATACACACCTTGTAACGATCAGGCATTACCCAACAAAAAAGGCGATCCGAACTATGTCGCACCGCCTTTTTCAAAAATGTATGCCGAAAGACAATCAATAATCGTCTTTTGGTTCAAGAATCTGACGTCCGCGGTACATTCCGCTTTTGAGATCGATGTGATGAGGACGGTGCAATTCACCGGATTCCTTGTTTTCAACATAGACCGGCTGTTTCAGCGCATCGGTGGACCGGCGGTGGCCGCGTTTGGAACGCGACACTTTTTTCATTGGCACTGCCATGGTGCATTCTCCATCAAAATTTGGGTATTAAGGACGCCAATGCGGTCTCACAACCGTCACCCGTCGCAATTCTGGCGCGACTTATACTGGCTGTTTCAGAAAATTACCAGAAAAACTATACACCATGACCTTTGGCCGCAGTACGGCGTCGCGCTCCGTTCATGTCGTTAAAAAAACAGGTACACAATCCCGGCAACGACGATCAATCCATTGTGCTGGCCTGTTTCACTCCAATTCAGCATCAGAGAAGTTGACAAACATCGTTCCGCATCACGGAATCTCAGGGCTATGTCCGCGACCGCATGATGAATCTGGCAGAAACTATGGTAGAATTGCAATTACTGACATCGAGGGACTTAGAGTTTTACCAAGAATACTCGTGGGCCTTGTGAATGCGTCTGCATAACAGTACGAATATAAAGGGGTGCGTTTTCCTACAAAACCGGTCACACTCGAAGAATTGACGAGGTTGTCAAACGTCACAAGGCAGGAGAGTTTATGAGCGCGAACGGCTCAGACGTCGCCGCATTGGAAGTCGAGAATCTTCACAAGAGTTTCGGCGAGCTGGAAGTCATCAAGGGCGTATCGATGGAAGCCCACAAGGGTGACGTAATTTCCATTCTGGGCGCATCCGGCTCCGGCAAAAGCACGTTCCTTCGCTGCATCAACCTGCTGGAAACACCCAACTCAGGCAAAGTTACCGTCGCCGGCGAGACCATCGGCATGACACAGAACCGGCGCGGCGAAACCGTGCCGACCGATGTCAAGCAGGTGGAGCGCCTCCGCTCCAAGCTCGCCATGGTGTTCCAGAGCTTCAACCTCTGGACTCACATGACGGTGTTAGAGAATATAATCGAAGCTCCGGTGCACTTGTTGAAGGTGCCAAAAGCCGAAGCTATCGAACAGGCCAAGGCGCTCATGGACAAAGTCGGCATTCTGGAGCGGCAGGACTATTATCCGGCCCATCTTTCCGGAGGTCAGCAGCAAAGGGTGGCGATCGCCAGAGCGCTAGCCATGGAGCCGGAGGTCATGTTGTTCGACGAACCGACCTCGGCACTTGATCCGGAACTTGTTGGCGAAGTCCTGAAAGTCATGCGTGATCTTGCCGATGAGGGGCGTACCATGCTGGTTGTCACCCATGAGATGGGATTTTCCAAGGATGTCTCCTCGCACGTGGTTTTCCTGCACGAGGGTCTTGTGGAGGAAGAGGGGCCTCCAGCTCAAATGTTCAACGCTCAGAAGTCCGAGAGATTTCACCAATTTCTGTTGCGAACCCGCCAGTGAAAAGAATGTCGGTTGGTTCGTACAGGTCATCGCCCCAAAGGGCACGTTAATCGAGAAGAACCCGTTCAGTGAACGTGTTTTTGATCTAAGAGGGAGTACAAAATGAGTTTCAAGAAAATAGTGATGGCCGCAGCCACGGGGATCGTGGCGTTTGGTTTGACCGCCGTTTCCGCAGGAGCCGCCGATCTCAGGATCGGTGTTGAAGGCGCCTACAAGCCGTTTTCCTGGAAAGAGGCCGATGGAACGCTCAAGGGCTTCGATATCGACATTGCTCTGGCCCTTTGCGAAAAGATGGGCAAGAAGTGCGAACTGGTCGAACAGGATTGGGATGGCATGATCCCGGCTCTGCTGGCCAAGAAGTTCGATGCCATCGTGGCGTCAATGTCGGTGACCGAAGAGCGCAAGAAAAAGGTCGATTTCTCCGACAAATATTACCAGACACCGGCCAAGTTCACCGCCAAGAAAGGTGCTGGCCTGACCATGACGGCAGAGGGCATGGCCGGAAAGCGCGTTGGCGTTCAGCGCGGTACCACGCATCAGTGCTACATGGAGAAGTTTTTCCCGAAAACCGAACTGGTACTCTATGGAACCCAGGAAGAAGTGTTCCAGGATCTGGCAGCCGGTCGCATCGATGCCCAGATCTCTGATTCGGTACAAACACTTGAAGGTTTCCTTTCCGTAGACGCAGGCAAGGACTTTGAGTTCGTCGGTGGCGATCAGAATGACATACCCTGCTACGGCATTGGCGCCGGAATTGCTCTCCGCAAGGGAGAGGACGCCCTGCGCAATGCCTTCAACGACGCCATCAAGGCCATTCGTGCCGACGGCACCTACAAGAAAATCAATGCTGCATACTTTGATTTCAGCATCTACGGCGGTGAATAAGCAGCCTGCCTAAATCCAGCGCGGGGCCGGATCACCGGCCCCGCAATCCCCTTACCTCTGCCAGACAGTTTGATCGGCGCGCCTGATGGATCAGTTAATCGCCTATAGTGGCCAATTGCTCGCGGGCACTTCTGTCACCATACAACTGGCGCTCGGATCTCTGGTCATTGCTGTCACTTTTGGTTTGTTAGGCGCCATTGCGAAATTGTCCGGCAACCGACCCGCAATGTGGACCGCCGATACCTACACGACAATCGTTCGCGGTGTACCCGATCTGGTGCTGATCCTGCTGGTCTTTTATGGCGGCCAGCAGATGCTCAATTCTTTCGGCAGCGCCACCGGCCTGTGGGGCTACGTGGAAGTCAATCAGTTTACCGCCGGCGTGCTGACCATTGGTTTCATCTACGGCGCCTACATGACCGAAACCTTTCGTGGCGCCATCATGGCTATTCCGCGAGGTCAGACCGAAGCCGCGATTGCTTGCGGCATGAGCAAGTCGTTGATTTTCCGCCGTGTGACCTGGCCTCAACTGGTGCGTTACGCCCTGCCCGCTTTCTCAAATAATTGGTTGGTACAATTGAAAGCAACCGCGCTGGTCTCCGTCATCGGATTGCAGGACCTGGTTTACAACGCCTTCGTCGCAGGCCGCTCGACGCGGCAGTTGTTCACCTTCATGTTTGCGACCCTGATAATCTACCTGGTCCTGACCGCAATTTCCGATGCCGGCCTCCGGTTTATGGACAAAAAGTACTCCAAAGGCGTCGTGAGGGCCGCCTGATGGCTGAGGAAAAACTATCCCTCATCGCCACATTCCAACAGGCGTTTAAGGCCTGGTCGCCTCTCGATCTGGTGCTGATCGCCGATCACTGGGACCGGTTTCTCTACGGCTGCTGGGTGACACTGGAACTCACCGTCCTCGCCCTTGTCTTCGGCGGACTGTTGGCCATACCGCTGGCCGTCGTGAGAGCGCAACGACATCCGATTTTTAATACGCCGGTGTGGTGCTTCACCTATACGTTCCGCGGTACGCCGCTTCTGGTTCAGACTTATCTGATCTATTACGGTCTTGGCCAGTTCGAGGCCGTGCGCGACAGTTTTCTGTGGAAGCCGCTCCTGTCGTCTGCATGGTGGTGTGCGCTGATCGCGTTCACACTCAATACGGCTGCCTACTCGACTGAACTGTTTCGTGGCGCCATCGAGGCCACACCACAAGGCGAAGTTGAAGCTGCCCGCTCGGTTGGCTACTCGAATCGCATGCGTCTGCGCCGTATCATCCTGCCGGGCGCCCTGCGCCGGGTCATCCCAGCCTATTCCAACGAGGTCATTTTCATGCTGCATGGTTCGGTGGTCGCTTCGACCATCACATTGCAGGACATTCTGGGTGTCGGTCGATGGCTCAACGGGCGCTATTACGTCGCCTACGAAGGTTTCATCACTGCCGCGGTTCTGTATATGATCCTGGTACTGCTGATCGCCAAGGGATTCAGGGTCGCCGAGAAACGGTGGCTGGTGCATCTACAACCCAGATCTGGATGAGTCCCCACCAGAGAATCCGTCCCGACAGTCAGCCCTCTCAAGAGTTTTCTACCGGTCTTTCGACACACATTGCGTGTAGTGCGAAGCGCCCCTCATGCGCCGGCGAATGACGCCGGCCTTGCGCCGGACAGCGTTGCTTGGCTTCCTGGCGCTGCGTTCAATCGGATTAGGCAGGACCGCAACGAGCAGAGCTGCCTGCGACGCACTCAGCGCGCCTGCCGGTCTGCCGAAATTGCGCCGCGCCGCAGCTTCAATACCATAGATCCCAGGCCCCCACTCCGCGATGTTGAGATATATCTCAAGCAACCGGCGTTTTGACCAAACGGCGTCCACCACATAGGCCAAGGGGATTTCCAGCGCCTTGCGCAGATAACTGCGCCAGGGCCAAAGGAACAGATTCTTGACGGTTTGCATGGCAATCGTGCTGGCGCCCCTCGGACGATCGGTCCGGTCCTCCATCACCGCTTTCCAAACCGATTCCATGGCGAGCCAGTCAACGCCATTGTGCGTGCAGTACCGGGCATCTTCGGACGAGATCACGGCAAGGACAACAGGAACAGCCATGGTCTCGATGGGAACCCACCGATAGTCCATTCCGCGTCCCTCAAAGGCACGCCAGACCATCGTCGCACTTGCCGGCGGTGCCACCACCGAATAGACCAACACCAGAAAACACACCAGGGCGAGCAGTCCTCCTAAGCTCAGGACCCCTGCCCGTGCAATCTGCGCGAAAATGTGTTTTGCGGACACCTTCAATCCGGCACGAGATTTACGTCTGGTCATAAACCTGCTTTTTTCTTAAAACCACCCACGGTCTGTCGATACTGCCGTGATCGGCTTTGACACTTATTGCCGTTAACCGCACCGGGCTACAGTCTATACATCGCCCGACTTAGAATTCAAAAACTTGCCGCGCCGGCAGATTCATCCAGGACGCCGACCCTATGCCCTATAGTTTGTTCAAACAGCGCCTCGAGGAAACCGCGGCAAATGTAGAGTCCGTGCTTGATACGTTGCTCGATGAACAGACCGCCCGGTCGCCACGGGTTATGACCGCCATGCGATACGCGGTGTTGAACGGCGGCAAGCGGTTGCGTCCTTTTCTGGTAGTCGAATGTGCCCGGCTGACCAACGCCGATCCGACCGGTGCTCTTCGTATCGCCGCCGCTCTCGAATGCGTTCATTGTTATTCTCTGGTTCACGACGATTTGCCGGCCATGGACGACGACGATCTGAGGCGCGGACGTCCGACTGCGCATGTGAAGTTTGATGAAGCAACCGCGATCCTGGCGGGAGATGGGCTGTTGTCATTAGCCTTTGAAATTCTATCCGGCGAAGAGACGCATCCGGACCCGGCCATCCGCATCCGGTTGATCCGCGATCTCGCCGTGGCATCGGGCGCGAACGGCATGGTCGGCGGACAGATGCTTGACCTTGAGGCGGAGAAAACACCTCAGGACACCAACGGCATCATCGCGATGCAAAGTCTGAAGACCGGCAGATTGTTCGAATATGCCTGCCAGTCCGGTGCAATCCTGGGAGGCGCCGATGAGGCTGCATGTGCAGCCCTCCGGAATTACGCATCCAAAATCGGTCTGGCCTTCCAGGTGGCCGATGATCTCCTGGACGTTGAAAGCACGGCTGAAGACATGGGGAAGCAAACTGGAAAAGACGCGGAGTCAGGCAAGGCAACTTTTGTGAGTTTGATGGGGGCCGAGAACGCCAGACATCACGCCAGAAACCTGATTGATGATGCGGTGAATGCCCTCGCTGTTTTTGGCGACAGAGGCGATGCACTGAAGCAGGCTGCCAAGTTCATCATTGAGCGAAAGTACTGACTGACACCAGTGAAAGCCGGTCAGTTGGAGTCGACGGGCTCGGCGTTTGAAGGTGTGCTTGAAAGCCAATCAATCAGAGACTCTGCTTCCGTCTCAAGCGCCGGCATCGTTGTTCGATATCGCTGAACAAGCTCTAGGCCGAACCCCGTCAAGTGAGCCCCGCCTCCGCCTGTACCGCCTGTCGCCGTCTCAACAACCGGCTGTCCCAGTGCCTTGTTCAGAGAATCGATCAGGTGCCACGCCCGCCGATAGGACATGCCCATCTCACGGGCCGCCGCCGAGATCCCCCCCAGCCTATCCACATGTTCGAGCAATGTAATCTTGCCGGGACCGATCACCCCGTCAGGCAGCCGGATCTTTATGCTCAAGGTAGGTTTGTTCAAGATAGTCCGCCTTCGCTCCGTGAACGCTCATTATCCCTGTGTCCATCGTGAAGGCAATGCGACGATTTCCACGATACGGATTGACACCTGCCATCTGCGTCACGTACGTGTTGACATGTCGTTATGCTCACGCCGACATAACGACATGATCCGGCGACAGCCATACAACATCCAAGCGGAATTCTCTGATGTATCAACGCATAAGTGAACTAATCATCGCGATGTTGTTGGGGATTCTTGTCCTGTTTCCCGCCATCGCCCAGGAACGGTTCATAACCGTTGCTTCAACAACGTCGACAGAAAACTCCGGGCTTTTTGCCCATATCCTGCCTGTGTTTGAAGCGAAATCGGGCATCAAGGTGAGGATTATCGCCGTTGGAACCGGCCAGGCCCTCAAGCTGGCAATGAACGGCGACGCCGATGTCCTGTTCGTTCATCATCGCAAGTCGGAGGAGGACTTTGTGGCCAAGGGTTACGGCCTTAAACGTCACGACGTCATGTACAACGACTTTGTCGTGGTCGGCCCAACTATGGACCCTGCCGGCATCAAGGATACCATAGACGCCGCCTCGGCATTTTCCAAGATCGCCAATGCGAAATCGGTTTTCGTGTCAAGGGGAGACAAATCCGGCACCCACAAGAAAGAAAGAGAGATCTGGCTGGCAACCGGAAAGCTGCCGGAAAGGGAGGACCGCTGGTATCTTGAAACCGGGTTGGGCATGGGAGCTGCCCTCAACATGGCGGCGGCGAAAAACGCCTACACCATGTCCGACCGGGGTACGTGGCTGAGCTTCAACAACAAGGCTGAACTGGACGTTCTGGTGGCCGGCGACAAGCGCCTGTTCAACCCCTACGGCGTCATTCTGGTCAACCCGCAACGATTCTCTCATATAAAGCACAAGGACGGTCAGACCTTCATCGACTGGTTGATTTCACCGGAAGGGCAAGCCGCCATTTCCGGTTACAAGCGCAACGGCGAACAGTTGTTTTACGCCAACACGGTCATAAACTAGGCGGCTTGTTCAAGCGTGCGTCCGTGACTTCCCAGGATCATAGAACGGCACAGTTTCGACAACTGCCGTGCTCGTAAAATCATCGCCTGACACATCCAGTCGCGTCCCGGGCGCCGTTGCCCCGGGTTGCAGATGAACCAGGGCCAGTGACTTCTGCAGGCGGTGCGACCAGGCAGGACTGTTGACCACGCCAACGTCCTCGCCCTCCAGCGTGAGCTTTTCACCGCCGGCCAGGGCATCACTATGATCAGCGGCAATTCCCGCCAGCACAAACCGTTCGCGGCCCTTGGCTGCGAGCGCCGCTTCCTTGCCGCGATAATCCGCCTTCTTGGAGTTTATGGTGAACCCCAACCCGACTTCCCACGGGGTGTGTTCGTCTGTCATGTCGTAGCCGAAGAACAAGAGGCCTGCTTCGACGCGCACCTTGTCCAGCGCCGTGAAGGAACAGGGCAGAACGCCGGCATCCTTGCCGTGTCCCAGAACCTGGTCCCATATGTCGCCAACCACGGCACTTCCCGCCAGGATTTCATAGCCCCGTTCGCCCGAGTATCCGGTGCGTGAAATCCGGCACTTGTGACCGAACAGCTCTGCCGGCTGGTGCTGAAAGTACTTCAGGGCCGCCACGTCGGCATTTGCGTGCTTGTCCAGCAGGGCAAGGGCGGCCGGTCCCTGCAGGGAAAGATTATGCAGGTCGTCATCGAACTCGACATCCACATTCAGCCCTGCAGCCGATTCCGTGATCCGCGCCATGCTGTCCCCGGAGCCGTGGCACAGCAGCCATTCATCGTTGCCATTGTTTGCAATGATCGCGTCGTCGCTCACGGTGCCGTTGTCTGTCAGGACAGATCCGTAAACGGAAGCCCCAGGACCAACTCTGCTCAAGTCCCGGGAAATCACATGATCTGCAACCCGGGCCGCATCCGGGCCGCGCAGGTAGACCTTCTTCAGCGGTGACATGTCGAACAGACCGGCCGCTTCACGCACAGCATCGTGTTCATCGTTGGGATCGGTGTCGTAGCTCCATGCCGTCCCCATGCCATTCCAGTCTTCCAGGCCCGATCCCAGGGCGCGATGGCGCGATGCCAGAGCTGAACTGCGTGGCGATTCTGTCATGATGATTTTCCTCTCCTGATCAAGTCGTCTCAGCCCGATTGCGGGCTCAATACCATTGGTCTTCCGCGCTTTGTTTCTTGCGGTTCATGTAGTCCAGCAAAGCCTCGTCGATGGCAGAGTCCATTGCCGGCATTTCGTAGGAAGCCAGCATGTCCTTCCAGCGACGGTTGGCCCGCATCTCGTGGGTCTCGCACCCGTTTTCAGTCCATTGTTCGAACGAATGCGTGTCCGCCAGATCGGACATGTAGTTTGCGGTCTCGAAATTCGCCATTGTGTGGCCGATACCGAAAAAGTTCTCGCCTGGCCCGGCCTCCCGATATGCTTGTGCGCCGAGGGTGTTTTCATCGATCGTCATACCGCTCAGGAACCTGTGCATCATGCCGCAATGGTCGAGATCCATGACGAATTTTTCGTATCCCATTGTCAGGCCGCCTTCGAGCCAGCCAGCCGCATGCAAGACGTAGTTGGCACCAGCCATAAGCCCTGCTGTCATACTGTCGGCTGATTCCTGCATTCCCTGGCCATCGGCCACCTTCGATGCCGTCAGATGTCCGCCGCAGCGTAAGGGCAGCCCCAGGCGCCGGCACAATTGTCCGATGGCGTATGCCGAATGGTTGGCCTCCGGGGTTCCGAAAGTGGGTGCACCGGTCTTGAGATTCATGGTGGTAAGGAAATTGCCATAGACCACCGGCGAGCCAGGACGCACAAGCTGTCCAAGAGCGATTCCGACCATCGCCTCCGCATGGGCCTGGGCAATCAGGGCCGGTTGGGTCACGGGCCCCATGGCGCCGCCCAGGATGAACGGTGACAGAACAATGCCCTGATTGGCCCGGGCATAGGCCTTGAGCGCGCCAGTCATGATGTCGTCGAACACCAGCGGCGAATTGACGTTGATATTGCCCTGGATCACGCAATGGTCTTCCAGGAATCCCTCCCCGAACACGATCCGTGCCATGTCAATGGAGTCTTCCGCCCGTTCAGGAGAAGTCACAGCACCCATGAACGGCTTGGTCGAATAGCGCAGGTGGGCATAGACCATGTCCAGATGACGCTTGTTCACCGGGATATCGACCGGTTCGCACACCGTGCCGCCGGAGTGATGCAGCCATGGGGAGGCGTAAGCGAGTTTTACAAAATTCTCGAAATCTTCAAGCGTGGCGTAGCGGCGGCCACGGTCGAGATCGGACACGAACGGCGGACCGTAAGCCGGCGTGAAGACAACCGAGTCCCCGCCAACCGTGATTGTATGGGCCGGATTGCGGGCAAACATCTGAAACTGTCGTGGTGCCGTAGCACACAGCGATCGTGCATGGCCTGGATCAAATCGGACCCTGACACCATCAACCGACGCACCGGCACACTTGAACAACGCCAGGGCTTCGTCATCGCCACGGAACTCGACACCGACCTCCTGCAGGATCCAGTCGGCATGGGCCTCCAGTTCTTCCAGCGCCCCTTCGTCCAGAAGGTCATAGAGCGGTGTTTTTCGCGTTATGACGCTGGGGATATGCAACCTTTGCGGATCGCACCGTCGTGCGATCCGTGCCGACCTCCCGCCACGGCGCCCCCGGGACGCGGCTGTCTGTTCTTTCCGCAGCGTGACGCCGGCATCAGGCAACACCAGTCTCCCTTGTCAGAAATTTTGTTCGCTGTTCCCGTCGCAAGGGTTCAACTGACCTCAGAAAACAAGATACCGGCCTGCTTGGCAAACCAGATTGTTTGCACAATGCGTTTAAATAATTTAAACACTAATAATGCGATTTCGATCCTACGACAGCCTGCGTCTGTTCGATGCCATTGCCCGCCATATGAGTTTTACAGCCGCGGCCAATGAGCTGAACCTCACAAAAGGCGCCATCAGTTATCAGGTCAACCGGCTGGAGCGCGACCTGGGCTTCCAGGTCTTTGAGCGCCACCACCGAGGCATAGCACTCACCGAAAAGGGGGCGAAACTCAGGGCGGCATCCCAGACAGCCTTCCAGGATCTCGATCGGACCATTGCGGGTTTGCGCGAGGAAGACGCCGGCCACATCACCATTGGCATGTCGACCTACTTCGCCTCACGATGGCTTTCACCCAAACTCATGACGTTCATCGCGGCTCACCCTAAGATCGGGCTGCGGATACAGCCCCTGATTGACCTGATCGAATTGCACACGGAGAACATCGATCTGGCAATAAGATGGGGTAAGGGCAACTGGGCCGACATGGAAATAGAGTTGCTGTTTCGGTGTCCGGCAAAACTAACCGCGTCCCCGGCCCTTGCCAGGCAGATCGACACTGCAGGAATTGCGGCAACCCTGCCGATACTGACCTTGCTCAACGACCGTGACGGCAGCGAAGCCTGGGACGACTGGCACAGGGCAGCGGGGCTGGACAACCGGTCGGTGCGAAATGACCTCGTAATCCCGGATCCCAATGTCAGGGTTCAGGCGGTGGTCGACGGCCAGGGCATCGCCTTGAACGACGACCTGGTTGCCGCCGAACTGGCAGCCGGTCAGTTGGTCCAGGTATCGTCGGTGGAACTCACCGACTACGGATACTATCTGGCATACCCGAAAGGTGCGCTTTCCAATCCGGCCCTGAAGGATTTTCGCGACTGGATCATGTCGGAGGCAAGGCGTGACTAGACAACCGATCCCGGCCCATAGCGCTTCTCCACATAGTCCTCGACGATTGTCTTGAACTGTTCGGAAATGTCGGCGCCCCGCAGGGTCATGGCTTTTTCTCCGTCGATGAAAACCGGCGCGGCCGGCGTCTCTCCGGTGCCCGGCAGGCTGATGCCGATGTCGGCATGTTTGCTCTCACCGGGACCATTGACGATACATCCCATGACGGCCAACTGAAGTTCTTCAAATCCATGATGGGTTTTACGCCACGCTGGCATACGCTCACGCACGTAACCCTGAATGTCCTGGGCAAGTTCCTGGAACACCGTCGATGTCGTCCGCCCGCACCCCGGACAGGCCACCACCGCCGGCGCAAAAGACCGCAGGCCCAGGGACTGGAGAATTTCCTGAGCCACCACCACTTCCCGCGTCCGGTCGCCGTTGGGTTCCGGCGTCAGGGAAACCCTGATCGTATCGCCGATGCCTTGTTGCAGCAGGATGGCCATGCCGGCGGTCGACGACACGATGCCTTTCGTGCCCATACCGGCTTCGGTGAGGCCCAGATGAAGCGCCAGATCGCAACGCTCGGCGAGTTTGGTATAGACCGCAATCAGATCCTGCACCTGGGAAACCTTCGCTGACAAGATGATCTGGTCCTTGCCCATACCCAACGCCCGGGCCCGTTCAGCACTCAGCAGGGCCGATTGAACGATGGCCTCGTGCATGACTTCGGAGGCCGGCAAAGGGGATTTCAGTTCGGCGTTCTCATCCATCAGGCGGGTCAGCAGTTCCTGATCGAGGCTGCCCCAGTTGACTCCGATACGTACCGGGCGGTCATATTGAAGAGCGATCTCGATCATTGTCGAAAACTGCCGGTCGCGTTTCTCCCGGAACCCCACATTGCCGGGGTTGATGCGGTACTTTGCAAGGGCCTCCGCGCAGGCCGGAAAATCGGTCAGCAGCTTGTGACCGATGTAATGAAAGTCACCGACCAGCGGTACGCTCACGCCCATTGCATCAAGACGGTTCCGGATATGGGGCACCGCAGCCGCGGCTTCCGGACGGTCAACCGTAATCCGCACCAGTTCCGAACCGGCGCGCGCAAGGTCCGCGACCTGCTGCACCGTACCATCGATATCCGCCGTGTCGGTATTGGTCATCGACTGCACCACCACCGGCGCATCGGCGCCGACCCTGACGCCGCCCACATTGACGCCAACAGATACCCGCCGATCCGTCCGCATATGCGATCCTCCTCCTGCAACCAAAATTCAGCTCCGACCGGTCGCCGGTCATTTAGGGGCATGTATATCGAATCTCGCCCGCAGCAACATCAAGTTTCGAAAACAACGTGAGCCTTAGCGATTATCTCGACTTTCAGACACCGTCATGCTCGTGTACAAATCTTCTCATAACAAACCTTTCACGGAGAAAAAGACAATGAGCATACAACGTATCGACGTCGGCGACCGCATGAGCCAGGTCGCCATTCACGGCGACACTGTCTACACGGCAGGCCAGGTCGCCCAGCGCGCCGCCGGAGAATCTGTGGCAGCCCAGACGCAGGACATTCTGAACCGTATCGACGAACTTCTAGGCCAGGCCGGCACTGACAAATCCAAAATCCTGACTGCCACGATCTGGATCACCAGCATGGACGATTTCGCCGAAATGAATGGCGTCTGGGATGCCTGGGTCTCGCCCGGCAACACACCCTGCCGCGCCTGCGTGGAAGCCCGTCTGGCCTCACCTCAGTTCACCGTGGAAATCATGGTGACCGCTGCAAAGTAGCCTGGAACGACCGAGATGAAAGCGCTGGTCCTTGGCGGCGGTGTCGCCGGTGTCACGACCGCTTACGAATTGCTCAAGGACGGCTGGGACGTCACCGTCCTTGAGCGGCTCGAGCAACCGGCGCTTTTCACGAGTTTTGCCAATGCCGGGTTGGTAGCACCCGGACACGCCTACACCTGGTCCTCGCCAGCCGCGCCGAAGATCCTGCTGAATTCGCTTTACCGTAATGATCAGGCGCTTCGGTTCCGGCCCAGCCTCGACCCGGCCCTGTGGCGCTGGATGTGGAAGTTCGTTGCCAACTGCACGGCCGACAAGGCCAGACGCAACACATTGCGCAAGTTTCTGCTCTGTCGGTATTCCCAATCTCTTCTGGAAGAGGTCACCGAAACAACCGGCGTGAAGTACGACGGACTTGAAAATGGCCTGCTCTATCTCTACCGCACGCCCGAGACGTTCGAAGCCGGCAAGAACAAGGCGGTCATTCTCCAGAGCGCCGGCGCCGATATCGAGCTTCTTTCTCCCGACGAGGTTGGCGATGTCGATCCGGTGTTCACCCCCCAGATCCGGAAACAGATCGCCGGGGCCCTCTATGCGAGATCCGACGCGTCCGGCGACGCCAGGATGTTTACTCAAGGCCTGGCGGATGTTTGCCGCTCGCTCGGGGCGACTTTCAAATTTGCTACCGAAGTGACCGGGTTCGAGACCAGCGGCCGCCGGATCACCAGCGTGCTGACAAAGTCGGGCCGGGAGGTCGCCGACCAAGTAGTCCTGTCCTTGGGCGTCTACAGCCCAAAATTGGCGAAAAAACTGAGGATCGAACTGCCAATCTACCCGGTAAAGGGTTATTCCATGACAGTGCCCATGGAAAATCCTGACGGCGCACCGCGCATGGGCGGTGTCGATGAGGACAATCTGATGGCTTTCTGCCCCATGGGCGCCCGGGTTCGCCTGACTGCAACGGCTGAGTTCGTCGGTTACAGCACCACGCACAAGCCGTCCGACTTCCGTCACATGACCGACGTTGCCAAGGCCCTGTTCCCCAAGGCGGGCAACTACGCAAAAGCCGAATACTGGGCGGGCCTGCGCCCGATGACACCGGAAGGTTCGCCGATTTTTGGACAAGGTACTTTCGAGAACTTCTGGCTCAACACCGGCCACGGCCACATGGGCTGGACGATGTCATGTGGGGCGGCCCGTATCTGCGCCGATCTGATGGCGGGCAAGACGCCTGCAATCGATCTGGACGGCATGCTCTACGGCAAGTAGGTTGGCACAAGATATCCGAGGGAGACCACGATGAACGAGATGACACAGCCCGCTCAGGGGCAGCCCGGCGAACCCATCACCCGCTATCACCTGCCTTTCGAAACCGACGACGGCATTGCCAAGCGGGCGGCTATCGGCGTCATTGTCCTGTCATCGGACTACACCCTCGAACACGAATTCAGACAACTCCTCGACATCCCCGGCGTCGCCTTCTACGAGAGCCGGATCAAGAACGACAATCAGGTTACCCCTGAAACCTTGAAAGCCATGGAAGCCCGCCTCGCCGATTCGGCAAGCCTCATTCTGCCGGGAACCCCGATGGATGTCATGGCGTTTGGCTGCACTTCGGCTTCGATGGTGATCGGCGAGGAGGGCGTGTTTGCCCAGTTGCGCAAGGTCCAGCCCGACGCCGCATTCACCACACCGGTTACAGCCGCATTTGCCGCATTCGACGCTTTCAAGGCCAAGCGCATCGCCGTCCTCACCCCTTACCGCGACGACGTCAATCAGGTGGTCCGTCGTTACATCGAGGGGAACGGTTACGAGGTTGCCGTCATGGGATCGTTCAATGAAGAGAACGACCCGGTTGTTGCCAGGATCACGACCGACTCGCTGGTGACGGCGGCGGAAGAACTGGCATCGCTGGCCGACGTCGACGCTGTTTTCGTCTCATGTACGAGCTTGAGGCTTGCGGAAGTAGCGCCGGCCATGGAAGCACGCATTGGCATACCCGTTACATCGTCCAACCACGCCCTGGCCTGGCATTGCCTGAGGCTTGCCGGCGTCGACGACAAGCGGCCCGAATTCGGACGTTTGTATACTCTGTAACGCAGACAGGGACACACCGGAAATCCGGTGCATCCCTGTCCTTTGCCGTCATCGGCAGATCAACTTCTGAGTGGTTTTGACCGGCGATTGACACCGCGTCGGTCCCGTCCTTTGTTGAAACTGCGACGATGGCTCCGTTTCTTTTTGAAACGACGGTCCCGGCGGCTTTTTTTCAACCGCTTCTTGTTAGACCCACGACTTAGACGCTTGCGCTTGTCACGAGTTTTCTTGATGTCCCGTGTCCGGCGGAGCTTCTTGAACCGCTTGTCCTTGCGATCACGGCCAAGGCGTTTGATCTTCTTTTTTGCACGGCCAGCGTTGGCGGGTCGGCCTTTGACGGATTTGTCACGGGCGATCCGTTTGCGAATCTGGATGTCCTTTTTCCCGATACCCTGGTTCCCGACGGCAATCCGCGTCGACGTTGTCCGTCTTTCCTGACGCTTGAGGACCGGGCGTTTGACATCACGGGTCACCTGACGGCGCGGCGGGGTGGCAGATGCCGGTCGCTTTGCGGACGCCGGGCCACGGACAACATGATTGCCGGCCGTCGCCGACCTGGCACCATTGTTGTAACTCCGCAGCGTGCCGCGCCTGCCCCCGGTCGCCACTCTCGCCACATCCCTGGCGCCGGCGCCGACCGATGTGCCCCAGTCCTTAGCGTTCCGGCCGACGATCTTGGAAGTATTCTTGATGTCGTTGCCGACCCGCCTGGCGGCATCCTTTGCCGCTCCCTGAGCCTTCTGGATGGCCCCACTGACTGCTTTGGCAGCGTCGGCAAACTTGTCGGTGACCTTGGTGATACTTCCAAGACCCCAGGCGTGCGCCGGCGGTGCCTTGGCGATGCCTTCGGCAACGGTCATGGTTCCCGCGGCGGCGATTGCCAGGGGTATCGCGACAATGAGGCGTTTGAAGATTCGCCGCGTTCGCGCAAGAAATGACGGTGGCCCGTCCTGCTGTCGGTTCATCGGTCTATCCTTTGTGGCTGCTGTTTTCAATTCGACAGCCGGGATATGTGCCAATGACGTATAGGCGACGTGATTTCCCGCGTTAGAAAAGCGTCAAAAATTTCGGAAAAGTGTCGAGTCCGAGACGCGCTGGTATCTCAGCTGCGTTTGCCCTGAACCACGCGGTCGAGAATCATGGCACAGAACAGAATGGCAAAGCCGGCCAGAATCCCCTGCCCCACCGAGGCATACTGGAGTGCTTCCAGCACATCTTCCCCGAGCCCCTTCGCCCCGATTAGCGAGGCCACCACCACCATGGCAAGACTGAGCATGATGGTCTGGTTGATGCCCGCCAGGATGGACGGGGCGGCCAGCGGCAGGTCGACTTTCGTCAGCAGATACCATTTCGACCCGCCATAGGCGATCGCCGCTTCGCGGATCGATTCCGGTACGCCGCGCAAGCCCAGAACCGTGAGACGCACCACAGGGGTTCCGCCGAAGATCATCGTCGTGACGACGGCCGCCGGTTTGCCGGTGCCAAAGAATGCGATCACCGGGATCATGAAAACAAAGGCCGGCATGGTCTGCATAAAGTCCATGATCGGCCGTATGAAGGAATAGAACCGCGGGCGGCGGGCACAGAAAAGCCCGAGCGGTATGCCCAGTGCGATCGAGATACAGGCCGCCGTACCCAGCAGCGCCAGCGTCGTCATGGCTTTCTCCCAGAAACCGAGAAATCCCATGTAGGCCAGAAAACCACCCGCGGCGATGGCCGCGCGGGGTCCTGCCGAAAGGCCGGTCAGCAAGATGATAAAACTGGCAATCACCGGCCACGGTGTCGAGACGAACAGGACTTCCAGACCGTCCAGCACTGCACGAATGCCGTAGGTGATGATGTTGAAGAGCCACTGACCGCTGGAAATGATGAATTCGAAAAACTGCTCGACCCAGGAAATTGCCGTGAGCCTGATGTTAGGATCGGTGGGAAACTTGGCCAGCCAGCCGATCGCGCCGGGAAAACTGAAGTGCATGATGCAAACACAGAAAATCAAAAGCACGAAGCCGGCACTCAGCGCGGTGCGCAGCGGTACCAGCCCCCACTTGATGGTGCGGTCCGAGAGCCAATTGGAAAATCGCCGTTCCAGCACAGGATTGGCCATAACCCCTTCGGCAAGTTTGACCAGCACGAGCATGCCCAGACCGAACAGTGCCACCCAGACGGCAGTGGCGTCCGCCTGCACGGCTTCCGCCCGGATGTCGCCGATGGCGGCCTCCAGCGAGTCTATCGTGCGCCGGAAGACATCGACATTGTCGGCTTCCTTCTTGATTGCCGCTTCCAGTTGCTGGTGGCGGAACTTCAGTGTGCCCTCGATCTGGGCTATCCGGTCACGGGCCTCGGCGCCCAGGTCGCCCCAGAGACCGCGACCGAGTTGAATGAAGGCAAACGCCTCGAGAATGACGAACGGCAGACCCCAGTTCCACAGGCCGCGCATACCGAACCAGATCGGCCCGAGCAGGGCCGCAACCGGGTTGAACGTCCAGGCGAAACGCGATGTTGAGCCGATACGTTCGAATTGCTTGCTGTAGTAATCCGGATTGGTGGTAACAAACTGCTCGAGCAGTTCAATTCGGTCTTCTGTGTGCTGGCTGGACATGATCAGGATGTCTCCGTGCCTTCGATGACGGTGCGAAGAAGGTCTGCTCTGGTGATAACCCCGATCCGGTTGCCGGACGCGTCGATGATCGCTACGGGATGTTCAGAGGAAATTGCGCTTTCGATCAGAACCCCGAGGTGAGCGTCTTCGGGGAACGTCCTGGCGTCTGAAGACAGGCCGCCGTGAGCGCTCTCGAATTCCGCGATCGGTTGCATGACGGCATGGGCGCGGACCACTTTGAGCCTGGAGATGCCGGCAACGAAATCCGACACGTAGTCGTCAGCCGGGTGCATGACAATTTCTTCCGGCGTACCGGTCTGCACCACACGCCCGTCACGCATGATCGCAATGCGGTCGCCGATGCGAACGGCCTCGTCGAGATCGTGGGTAATGAACACGGTGGTTTTTTTCATCACGGCAGCCAGTTTCATGAACTCGTTCTGCAATTGGCGTCTGATCAACGGGTCGAGGGCGCTGAAAGGCTCGTCCATGAGCAGGATTTCCGGATCTGCCGCGAGCGCTCTCGCCAGTCCGACACGCTGCTGCATGCCCCCGGACAATTCGTGGGCAAACTTATTGCCCCAACCGGTGAGTTCCACCATCTCGATGGTCTTCTCCGCCACCGCCATGCGCTGGTTCTTGTTGATTCCACGGATCTCGAGCGGCATGGCCACGTTGTCGAGCACCGAGCGATGCGGCATCAGGGCAAAATTCTGGAACACCATGGCAATGTGTTTGTTGCGGTAGCGGCTCAGAACGTCCGGCGGCATCGCCATGATGTCTTCACCGTTGACCACGATGCGGCCGTCGGTGGGTTCCAGCAGCCGGTTGATATGGCGCACCAGTGTCGATTTCCCGCTGCCGGAAAGGCCCATGACACAAAAGATTTCACCCGAGCGAATCGACATGTCGGTGTCGGCGACACCGACCACGCAATTGTATTTCTCAAGTGTCTCTTTTTTTGAGATTCCGTTGGCACGGATATCGGCCAGCGCTTCGGTCGCCCGGTCGCCAAAGATCTTCCAGACTCCCGAGAGTTCAATGGCATTTTCGCTGTGCATTCCCGATCCTGCCACGACACCCGCCCCCGTTGTTTGTGTGGACCCCGGTGTTCAGCTGAACGGCGAAACACCGGGGTCCCTAATTGCGTGAAATCAGATCTTACAGACCCAGCCAGCTATCGACACGCTTGGTGTTCTTGGCGACCCACGCCTTGGCCACATCGGCTGCATCTTTCCCACCTTCGATCTCAAAGGCGAATCCGGACACAGTCTCACCGTCGAGCTGAATGTTGGCAAGCAGATCGGCAATCGCCGGCGACCGTTCCTTGAGTGACTTGGAATACGCGATCTGCACCTTCTTGAGGGCATCTTCGGTCATGACTTTCGACTTTGCGTACCAGTCCGGATCATCGGATGGTTGCAGCGCTTTGTATTTGGCTGGATCGAAGGCCGGTTCTTCGAGGCGAACGATGTCATGCTGGAACCAGATGGCATGAGGCGAGTAACAATAGAATGCGTAACCCATGCCCTTCTTGATCGAGTCGCCAACGGTCGCCGTCATGACCGCCTGGTCGGCACGGATCGGATCCATGAAGGGCAGCAACCCGTAATCGCGAACCTTGACTTCGTTGACATTGGCGGATGCCCAACCCGGCGCACCAACCCAGATTTCGCCCTTGCCGTTGCCGTCGCTGTCCATCAGCTTGGCGACTTCAGGCCGTGCCAGGTCGAAGATTGACGTTACCTTGTTTTTCTCGGAAAACGCCTTTGACACGCAGAAACTCTGCTTGCCCTCATAGGGTTTCGTGGACAGTGCTACAGTACCGGCACCGTCGACATACTTCTTGGTAAAACTCTCCTGGTTCGGTAGCCAGACATCCGGGTGCACATCGATGTCGCCCTTGCCCTGATCCATGGCCTGGAAAATGCTGGCATTGTTGCCAGGCACCAGGTTCGCTTCACCGCCGATCCGGGTGACCACGATCTCCTTGATCAGGTGGGCAATTGCCTGGGCGCCGGTCCAGGCCGGCGCTCCGATGTTGACCTTTTCCGCCGCAATGCCGGCTGTCGATCCAGCCATCATCGCCACTGCGCAAACTGCGCCTAGAATCTTGTGTTTCATGATTTCCTCCCAAAGGTTTTCTAACGTCAGTTTTTCGACCACCCACGTGCCGAAAGGCCATGGGTCACCGATTTCAATCTCCATGAATAGCCCTCAATGGGCCTTCCGAAGTTGATCCTTCATGCATTTGCCGGCAAAAAGTCCTCCACAATTGTGTTGAACAGATGAGTTTTCTCCATGTGCACATTGTGAGCGCAGCCGGGCACCACCGCCAGAGAGCTGTTGGCAATCCCCCTCCATAAGGCCTCCGGTTGGCTCCAGCCATAGGACCGGTCCCGGTCGCCCCAAACCACCAGCGTTTCATTTTCGATGGATGGCAAGGCCGGCCGGCCGTCCCAGGCCTCCCAGGCCGACAGACTCGCAAGCGCTGCCTGCAGGGTTGCTTTGCGTCCTACGTCGACACAGGCTGGATAGCCTTCTGCATTTTCGCCATCGACAAACCACGTGGCGGCAATCCGCCGCGCAGTGGTCTCAAGCCCGTCGTGGCCAAGCCGGGTCCGGGACTGTTCGATGGTCTCGAACCGGTCAGGCAATACGCCAACGGGGCCGGTGCCGTAACAGACAAGTCTTGCGATCCTCGGGGACGCGATGGCTGTCATTTGCTGGACGATCATGCCGCCCATGGAATGGCCGAGGAGATGGAAGCGCTCGACGTCCAGATCATCGAGCAGCGCCAGGACCTGACGGGCGCAGCCGTCAATGGTGTCAGGCGCCTCGAAAGCAGCACTGGCCCCGAAGCCCGCAAGGTCAGGGGCGATGACATCGAAATGAGATTTGAAGAAATCAATCTGCTCACGCCACATCGCCGCACCGCCAAGATAGCCGTGCACCAACACCAGAGGAAAACCTCGGCCTTCGCGTGTATGATTGAGTTGCGTCATAGGTCTCCGTGATTTCGTGACAACGAGCACACTCCGTAAAAACCTTCCGTGTCAGGCCGCCGTTTGGCGGGAAAACAGATGCTGGTAGGCAAACAGGGCCGCAGAGCCTCCCGTGTGAATGAACACCACGTTTTGTCCGCTCTTCAGCACGCCCTTGCGGACCAGGTCAATCATCCCTGCCATGCCCTTGCCGGAGTAAACCGGATCCAGGAAGATGCCTTCCTCAGCCGCCAGGAGGCTGATGGCATCGACCATGTCATCGGTCGGCTGACCGTAGCCCGGACCAACATAATCGTCATAAGCTTCGACCAGGTCCTTGCTGAGATCGGCCTTAACACCGATCAGCTCTGATGTTTCGCAGGCAAGTTTGTGCACATTGCCGATTTGCGCGTCCCGGGCGGCACGTACCGATATACCAATCACATCGATCGGCGCATTCAGGGCGTGGAGCCCTGCGACCAGTCCGGCCTGCGTCCCCGCACTGCCGGTGGCATGGACGATCGTGTCGATCTTCAGGCCCGAAACATCGGCCTGTTGAACCAGTTCCGCGGCAGCACTGGCATAACCCAGGGCGCCGATGGCGTTCGATCCGCCGCCGGGGATGACATAGGGCTTCAGCCCCTGGTCGCGAAGCTTCTCACCCAGGGCTTCCGCTTCCGCATTCATGTTGAGTCCTTCCGGCCGGTATTCGTATTCGCAACGCAGCATGTCATCGAGCAGCACGTTGCCGGCGGTCTCGTAGCCGTCTCCCATATTGGTCACACGGCGTTCCAGTAGGGCATAACATTTCATGCCCATGCGCCGGGCCGCAGCCGCTGTCTGGCGAACGTGGTTGGACTGTGTGGCCCCTTGCGTCACCAGCGTATCCGCGCCCTTGGCCACGGCGTCAGCGACAAGGAATTCCAACTTGCGGGTCTTGTTGCCGCCGGTGGCAAGACCGGTACAGTCATCACGCTTGATGTAGATTTCGGGACCGCCCAGACGCCGTGTGAGATTTTCCATTTTTTCGAGCGGGGTTGGAAAGTGGCCTAAGGCGATACGACCAAAGCGTGCCAGATGCATGTATTTTTCCCATCAACGGTTCACGGCAACCGGTCAATCCGGCTTCATTCGGTCCAAAGCCTAACCGCCGGTTGACCGGCGTGTATAATTCATTGTCCGCATCAGGTTATTCCAAAATTGCATAAGTCACGGAAAACGGAGTAATTTGGGCCTAAAAGGAGCCTGTAAAATGGACATCAACTGGCTTGAAGACTTCGTGTGTCTTGCACGCACAAAGAACTTTACGCGGGCCGCCCAGGAGCGAAATATTACCCAGTCGGCGTTCTCACGGCGGATTCAATCGCTTGAGTTGTGGGCCGGCATGGCGCTCATCGATCGCACCTCCTATCCCGCCGGCCTGTCTCGGGCCGGCGAAGACTTTCTGCCCGTTGCCAAGTCGGTCCTGCTGCAGTTGCTCCGGACCCGCGATGACCTGCGTGCCCGCGATCAGGGTGGTCTGGATTTTTTCAGTTTTGCGGCATCTCACTCCGTTTCCATTCACCATCTGACACCCTTGCTCCATGAACTCGAGCACGATGTTCCCGGTGTGCGGACCCGTGTCATGTCCGACAACCTGCATACCTGCTGCCAGTACCTGGCCGAGGGCATGTGTGAATTTCTGATGTGTTATCGTCACAGCCATGTCCCGCTGACTCTCGACGAACAGCGTTTCACCCGCATAGACATCGGTCGTGACAACCTTGTCCCCGTATGTGTGCCGGATCCGTCCGGTGACCGGCCGAAATGGCAGCTTCCCGGTTCGCGAAACACGCCGATCCCCTACCTGGCGTTTGCCCGGGGCTCGTTTCTGGGAGCCGTTGTGGAACATGAACTCAA
The DNA here is from genome assembly GCA_021775835.1 of Hyphomicrobiales bacterium. The sequence continues at coordinate 29,737 of JAJFHC010000229.1, forward strand.
GGACAACTACGCCTGGCTGACTGTGCGTCACATCGATGCTTTTGCCGAGGCCCTCAAGAGCCTTGCGTTACAGGGAACCGGCCTGGCCTGGTTGCCCGCAGCCTCCGTAGACCAAGAGTTGCAGAATGGCACGCTCTATCGCGCCGCAGGCGATGACTGGAGCACACATCTCACCTTGTCGCTCTACGCCGAACCTGACAACCTCAGCCGGCGCGGACGCAAGATCTGGGAATTCTTCAATTCGAGGACAGAACCGGACTTGCGTTCGGAAGACAAAGAAGAGCAATAATCCATTTTATATCAATGCTTTATTCTATAGTCACAAAACAAACTTGTCCCGTAGGGGAAATCGTTACTTCATGATATGACAGACCAGAATATTGATCGCATTTTGGTGCCAGTGTGACATCGTAGAGAGACGACGAACTCACACCGGACAGAAAGAAGGCTTGGAATTGCGTCACGTTCTTGTTTGCGGAGCCGGTGGTTTCATCGGTCATCATTTGGCGCAGCGACTGAAGTATGATGGTTGCTGGGTGCGTGGAATAGACCTGAAAAAACCGCGATTCTCTCGCACTGCCGCGGACGATTTCATCGTCGGTGACCTGCGGGACAGGTCAGTGGTTGACCGTTGTTTCGATCGTCCCCTGCAGGAGGTCTACCAGCTGGCCGCTGACATGGGTGGCGCTGGTTACCTTTTCACCGGCGACAATGACGCAGACGTCATGAGCAACTCCGCTCTAATTAATCTCAACATCCTCGATGCCTGCCGCAAAAATCCCGTCGAGCGGCTGTTTTATGCCTCTTCCGCCTGTGTGTATCCCGAATACAATCAGCTTGAGCCCGAAAGTCCGAACTGCCGTGAGGATACGGTTTACCCCGCCCAGCCCGACAGCGACTACGGTTGGGAGAAGCTGTTTTCCGAACGCCTGTACGACGCCTATGCCAGGAATTACGGCGTGCCTGTACGGGTGGCGCGCTATCACAACATCTTCGGGCCGCTTGGCAGCTGGAACGACGGTCGTGAAAAGGTGCCAGCCGCACTTTGCCGGAAAATTGCAGCGGTTGAACCGGGCGGCGAAGTTGAAATCTGGGGCGATGGCATGCAGACAAGATCGTTTCTCTTCGTCGACGAATGCATCGAGGCCACATTGCTCTTTACGCGATCGGACTGGCAGGGACCCGTCAACATCGGTTCGGACGAACTCATCAACATCAACGGCCTGGCCGATATGATTGCCGAGACCGCCGGAAAGCACATCGTCAAATGCCATACAGTTGGCCCGCTCGGCGTTCGTGGTCGCACGTCCGACAATCGCCTGTATTACGAGAAGATAGGCTGGAAACCATCGCGGCCTCTTCGCGAGGGAATCGCCAAGACCTATGAATGGATCAACCAGCGGGTAGTTCTGCAGGAGAAATCGAGCGAACCGAAATGAACCCTCCAATCTGATTCCAATACGCCAGCAAAGGTTCACAGGTTACCGGGCGGAAACGAAATGGTGCCGGTAGAAGCGGGAGACCTGCGGATCGTGTGAAAGTGATTGACCTCAATCAGGAGTTCCGCCTGGTTTTGAAATGATCGACAACATCTCATCCATTGAGGTCATGGCGGGCAATCTCGCGAATGGAGTGTTGTTGGACCGGGCGCTTGGATTTGAATAGAATCACCCGAAACGCCGGGGCCGGCACCCAATTTCCCGAACTGTTCCACCGTTGTGCTGGGACAAGGGGGTCGTCCATGAACAGACCGGATCGAAGCGAAAGTTTGCTGAACTCCGACACGACTCATCGTCGGTGTTACGGCTCTGCCGGCCAGCCAAAACACAAATGCAGGACCGGTGTTCTTGTTGTGTCGAGGCCCAGTATTTCGGACGTCGCATCGTCGCAAAAGCCTGCTACCAGCACACATGCCAATCCTTCTGCCACTGCCTGAAGCTGTACGTTCTGGGCAGCAGCGCCCGCTTCAATGTAAACATAACGCGCACCGCGTTCCCCGAGCGGTGGTTGTTCCGCAAAGGTTTGTGCTGCCGCCGGAAAGTCGGCGCAAACCGTGATGACACCAGCCGCGGCCCCTATCCAGGGCTGATCCTCGAGTGCGGCATCTTCCAGTGCTGGACACAGGTTGCCGTCCCTCACACGTTCCAGGGTTTCAGCATCGCGGCCAACTGAATAGAGACCTGATTGGCGGCCCTCGACAGTGCCGGCCGTCAGCATCAGGCTCAGTGGATGAAGTGCATGTGCGGACGGCGCCGTACGATTTCCACTGTCATCGGTAATGCCCTGTGCCGCCCAGAGCAATCGGCGAACAACTTCATCGGACACGCTGGATCCATCAAACGCACGGCAGGTCCGCCTGGTCGACATTGCCAGATGCAATGAGATGTCTTTCATGTCGGACTCCAGAACATCGACGTTGGGGACTGATGAGTATGCGGGCTTTAAGACCGGGCCTTGTCCACCGCCTCCGCCATCATGCAGACCAGTTCAAACATCATCGTCGCCCCGGCAAGGGCTGTGTAGCCGGAAGGATCGAACGGCGGCGATACCTCCACCACATCGGCGCCCACCAGGTTTAGACCACGCAGGCCCCTGATCATTTTCTGTGCCTGGAAGGTACTGAACCCCCCCACTTCCGGCGTGCCGGTACCCGGTGCATATGTGGGATCAAGGCAGTCGATGTCGAAACTCACGTAGGTCGGCCCATCCCCCACGACCCGGCGTGCCTCCTCCATGATGCGGTCGGACCCTAAGTCGAAACACTCCTCGATCTCCATCACCCGGATCCCCTGTTCCAGTCCCCAGCTCATGTCGTCGGGTCCGTACAGGCTGCCGCGTATCCCGATCTGAATGGTTCTTTTGGGGTCCAGGACGCCATCCTCGATCGCCCGTCGGAAGGGTGTGCCGTGGGTGTATTTGGTCCCATTGAAGTAGGAGTCATGGGTATCGACATGGGCATCGAAGTGAACCATGCCCACCGATCGTCCCTCACCCAGCGCCCGCAGGACCGGTAGGGAAACCAGATGGTCGCCGCCGGCGGTCAAGGGCATGATGCCGGCAGCTCTTACCTTGCGGTAGAAGTCCGTTACGCGTTCAAGCGAATCCAGCGTGTCTGTCGGGTTAACCGACGTGTCGCCGAGATCGGCACAGTTTGCGAGCTTGAAGGGCGAAATATGAAGGGCGTGATGATATTGCCGGATCATCGCCGACATATCCCTGATCTGGCGCGGTCCGTGCCGTGGGCCTGGCCGATTGGTTGTGCCACCATCCCATGGCACCCCAATCATCCCGATATCGACACCATCGGCGTCCTCCAGTGGCACGTGTGGAAGGCGCATGAATGTGGCCAATCCTGCAAAACGCGGCGTTACCATACCGGAAACCGGTTGATTGAATGTGGTTGGGTTCGCCATGATTTGTCCTTTGTCTTGTGTATCTTCTGTGAAATTCAACCTGTTCAGTTCGTTTTAGGATACGTGCCGCGTATCGACAACATGGAATGTCACGATGAGTGTTACGACCCAGAATCTCGAAATTCTTCGTGCGGATATTACGATGCTTGCCGTTGATGCCATCGTCAACGCCGCGAACGAATCCCTTCTTGGCGGCGGTGGTGTAGACGGCGCCATCCACCGGGCGGCCGGTCCGGAACTGCTTGAAGCCTGCAAGAAACTGGGCGGTTGCCCGACCGGTGAGGCCAAAATGACAGAAGCCTACAACCTGCCCGCCGCCTATATCGTTCATACCGTTGGACCGGTCTGGCATGGCGGTACCGAAGATGAAGATGCTCTGCTCGCACGATGTTACCGTCAGAGCCTCACTCTGGCAGCGGAAAAGAAGCTGCGTTCCGTGGCTTTCCCCGCAATTTCGACCGGCGTTTACGGTTTCCCAAGAGATCGTGCGGCGAAAATAGCTGTTTCGCAGACAAAAATGTTTCTGGCAGAACACCGAAGCGTTGACCATATCATTCTCTGTTGTCTCGACCAGGAAGGTATCGATCTACATCATGACGCATTCAACCGCTACGGCTGAAGCAACGGGAAATCCAACGGTCCGATCAAACGGTTCGAAATTTTTCCGCTACGTCATGCGCCTTGTTATCCTGGTCTTGCTGTTCTTGACGGTGCTGAGTTTCCTGGGTTCCTACAGATATGCCCTGGATTTGCTCAGCCATTTCCGGGTCCATATTCTGATCGCGTGTGCCATGGCGACTCTGCTCCTTCTTGCAATGCGCGACCGAAACGCCGCGGTTCTGGCAATTTTGGTATTTCTCGGCAACGCGGCCGGTCTTTGGCCGTACCAGACTGCCGAGACGGCCACAGCAGCCAGCCGGCCGTTGAACCTCGTGACATTCAACGTCTGGGCAAGTAACTCTGACATTGACGGCATCGCGGCATATCTGCTTGAAACCGACGCCGACGTCATTGTTCTGCAGGAGTTCTGGCTCCAGACGAAAAAACTCAAACGGCTCCTGAAATCGCAATATCCCTGGCAGGCCGACTGCAGGAAGGTGTCTTATTGCGACAGTGCATTGTTCTCGAAAAAACCCTGGACGAGGACGGGTATCCTGAAACCCGACAGGGTCCGGCCTCCTACTCTGTGGGCCAAATTTGGTGCGGGCGAATCAGCTTTTACGGTCGCCAGCGCACATTTCGACCGTCCGCCATCACTGCGCCACAAACGACAGTTGGAATCCATGGCGGACTGGGTCAGGAACCAGTCTAGCCCGGTCATTCTCGCAGGCGACTTCAACGCAACACCGTGGTCCTACGCTATGACCAGCTTTCGGGAGCAGGCGGGATTGAACATTGTCCCGGGTTACCGCCCGACGTGGCCCGCGCATCTGCTGTTTGCCCAGTTGCCGATAGACCACGTACTGGTATCGCCCGGCATCAAATCCCTGAGCGCTGAGCGTGGACGCTCAACGGGCTCCGACCACAAGCCCGTCAGGGTTGAATTGTCTTTGCCTTAGGCAAGACCAGGCGACTGTCGGGAAGCGACCGGACAACTCCTTGTCACGAGCCTTTGAGGCTCAATTGAATTGGCACCCCCAACGGGTTGTTTATAACGATGCTCATGTTCGAATTCAGACCAATCCAGTCACTCTTGTCCATGTTTCGTGTGCATCGCCGCGGTTTTGCAGCGGCTCTGTGCGGGATGGTGGGCCTAACGTTTGCGGCCTCACAGGCCTGGAGCAGTCCCGGTTGGGAGTTGCTCAAGGTGCCCGGCAAGACCGCCGCCCAGTTTGCTCTAACCAAATCGGGAACCATCCGCGTGACGGCAAAGAGCGCTGTGGGTTTTCTCTACCGACCATTGCAAAACTCAGAAGCCAAGGGTTATCTGGTAGACTGGCGATGGCGCGTAGACCGTTCTTTCCCCGCAACCGATCTCACGGTGAAAGGCCAGGACGATCGGCCCCTGGCCCTTCATTTCTGGTTCGACGACCCCAAAAACTCCAGTTCACTGTTTGGCGGCATCGGAAGCCTGCTCGGATTTCCGCGGGTTGGCTATGTTCTGACTTATGTCTGGGGCGGTAAGCAATCCCGGGGAACGGTGATGAAGAATCCGCACTATGGCAAGGGCGCCATCATCGTTCTGCGTTCCGGCAAGGCCGCTCTGGGAAAATGGCGCCGGGAAAAACGCAACATTGCTGGAGACTTCAAACGCAGTTTTGGCCACCTGCCCAAGCCAGGCACTCTGAAATACGTGGCCGTTTCCGGCGACAGCGACGATTCACTCTCGGATAGCGAGGCATCGATCTCCAATCTTCGTTTCAGCGACGGGAACTGATACCGTGCGGCCCCACCAGTCGACACCAGAGCATCGTTCGACAACAGTGAATCAGGTTCTGGACAAAAGTCCCCGGAGAACCGATCGCATTGCAGCACTCGCCGAGAAAGGCCAGAGCGCCCAACATCAGACCGCCTCCGACTTTGACTGGGACCGACCGGCGGGAATACCCGTATGGTTGCCCAACCGGGTTGCCGCATCGGCCATAAGCCAGTTCTATCACGGTGAAATTGCAACCGCCCGGATGTGCCGCCAGATTTTCAGCGACCTTGCTTCCCATGATGCGGAAAAATTCGTCGAAACCCAGATCGACGACGAGCTGCGCCACGCGGACATCTACGACCGGTATCTGGCGAAACTCGGTGGCGTCCGCGAGCCTGCCCGGCATATCTCGCAGGCCTACCACAGGGCGCTCACATGGACCGGTGCACCACAGGCCCAGATTCTGGCTTTTCATGTGGTCCTTGAAGGCGAGGCGGTACGGCTACAGCACAGCGTCGACATGTGGATGCCCTGTGCATTTTTCAGGGAAATAAGCGGCGTGATCGCCCGAGACGAGGCGCGCCACGTCGCCTTCGGCAAGATTTATCTTCGCGAGAGTCTGCCAGCGTTGGCCCTGCAGGAACGGTTGGCTATCTACCGATGGGTAAGGGACATCTGGTTTGACGCAGCCCGCTCCGCGGTTGGCCGCTACGCGCCACCGGCTTTCCTGGGCGGCGCGCGATGGCGCCGGTGGCTTGAAAGAAAATGGCTGGAGCGCCTGTCCGATCTTGCGGCGGCCGGCCTTTTCGTGCCTCAGGAACGCAGGATCTTCGAGAACGCATGAACCTGACAGTCATCATTCCAACCTTGAATGAAGCATCTACAATCGGCGCGTTGGTCGACATGCTGAAACGCCAGAACCCTGATGTCCGGGTTGTCGTGGCCGACGGCGGAAGCACGGATGAAACCCCCGAGATCGCCCGCACCGCCGGTGCCGTTGTAACCGACGGACTTCCCGGCCGGGGCAAGCAGCTCATCGGCGGCCTGGTCTATGCCTGTGGTGAAGCAGTTCTGTTTCTCCATGCCGACACCCGTCTGGGTCGGGATGGCCTGGCCGCAATCGAAGAAGCGCTGGCGGATGACGCGGTCATTGGCGGCAATTTCCGGGTGATCTTCGACGGTGACACAAAATTTGCCGGGTGGCTGACCGGATTTTATGCCCGCTTGCGACGTCGGGGTCTGTATTATGGCGACTCTGGTATATTCATCCGACGCTCAATTCTTGCGGCAATCGGTGGCATCCGACCACTTGACGTCATGGAAGATTTCGATCTCGTTCGCCGCATGGAAAAGGCCGGCAAGACTGTCTGTATCGACGACCCACCCGTCATTACGTCATCCCGTCGCTTCCAGGGACGCATGCCAATAGCCATATTCTTGCAATGGGTTCTGCTCCATGCCCTGTTCCTGATAGGGGTGCCCGCAAAATGGCTTGAACGACTCTACCGTTCCAAACAGCATGTCCCCTCAGAGCAGGTCTGAGGGAACATTGTGCTACGGGTAGTCGGGACGACACTATCAGGCGCCGTTCAACCGCCAGTCGTAATCTGTATCGTGAAGGTCACCGATTTTCTTCAGCTTCTTCTTCAGGCCGGGCTTTGCGTATTTGAGCAGGTGCGACAGGACGCGTTTTTCCGAACCACCGAAATCCTGGATGAACCAGTCATAAATACGGGAAACCACGACCTTCTTTCCCTTGATCTTCACGCCTCTTTCGCTGTTCACGAAATTTTTTGCAGCAACCGACAGAAGACCGTTCACGTTCTTCGCGGTATATGCTTTGGGCTGAAGGTCGGGACAGCCGATTGAGGCGCAGTTGACCGCATAGTGTATCCGGCTGTCGCGCCAGATTGGCCTGAGAATCCGGTGTTCGATATCGTTGAGGGTGAGCGCCACGCCTTCGACCTTGACGAGCTTCTTGCCCCAGGGTCCGTCGGCGAATAGTCCCGGCGAGATGTCGATATCGCGAATGCTCTTTACCGGAAAATGGTCGAGCACGACGCTGATCGTGACCGCGTTATAGAGGTTGATCCAGTATGCCAGTTGGGCTTTTCGCGAGTAGGTTCGGATCTTCACCTTGCCCATTTTTCCGATAAAGGATTTCAAGGCCTTCTTGTCTGCCGCGCCGACCGCTGCGTATCGGAACCGGTTCACTCTTTTTGAAGACGGTTTGACATATTTTTTCAGCAGCCTGTTCCAGACGCTGTAGTCAATCGTCTTGTTCGCGCTGTTGGAATGAGCCGACCAGCGCTTCCACAGTTCCGCCTTTGGAGCAAACAACCGCTCGCCGCTTCCGAACCCGGCAAGCATGGTTACAACAACGGCCAATGATGCAATCTTGCCGACGCGCGGTGCACTTCGTTTTACACTGTTCCACATTTGATCAATGGATCCCTCTGCCAAAATTCATATTATTTGCGATGTGCGCAATCTGCTCGTGCATTTCAAATCACTGCATTACAAATACTCGTGAGATATGGTGAATTTCTGGCCGTTCAGGTAGCAGGAAGTTGAACGCCGCAGTGCGGAAGGTCATCGCACTATGGTCCCTGAATGGTTAGAATGAGACCACCAGAAGATACACCTACCGGAGCAAACACATGCGCCGACATTTCGCATTCGTCCTGATCGTCGTAACCCTGTCTTGGCTCGGCAATGCCTCGGCTGTTGCGCAGCAGAGCCTGCCTGAGATCATATCCACCCCGCAGGCTCAGGAAATGATGGCAAGTGGAAAGCTCACACTTCTGGATATTCGGCAGCCGAGCGAGTGGCAACACACCGGGGTCGCCAAGGGTGCCGTCCTTTTGACAATGCATCGTCACGACTTTCTTGAAGCACTTCTGAGGCTGGTCGGCAACGACAAGGCAAAACCCATTGCCCTCATCTGTGCAACCGGCGGACGGTCCGCAATGGCCCGGAAATTCCTGATCAAGCAAGGCTTCAAGGATGTAGCGGACGTCAACGAAGGCATGCTCGGCAACAACCGCGGCCCCGGCTGGTTGCGGCGTGGACAACCCGTCCAGGCCTACGCGCCGTAAACCACTTCAGGTACTATTTCTGACAGGCCGTCAATCTTTTACGCAGCCAGACCCAACGCAGAACGAAACCGGTGCTTCAGGATGACCGCATCGCGTTCGGGCAGAACACGCGGCGGATCGTCGGCAGCGATTGCGATATCGGCAAACAGCAGCCCCGAAGTCTCCCGTGAGCGGTCCGCAAACGACTCCACGTCCGACTCTGCCGTAATCGACATCGCTTCGGGAAATCCCGCCCCTCTTGCCATCATCGCCAGGTTCGCACCCAAAGCCGTATGACTCTTCTGCATGCCGGTTTCGCCGTAACGCGCATTGTTCAGCACGGCAATACTGAGATTCAGGGGCGCCCTGGCCGCAATCGTTGCAAGGCTGCCGACGCCCATCAGCATCTCACCGTCGCCGGTAATCACCAGAACCGGTCGATCCGGTTGTGCGATTGCGAGGCCGAAGCCGATCGCCGAGGCACCGCCCATGGCACCCCAGAGATAGAAATTCAGATCATGATCTCCGACCGCTGCCAGGTCCCATGTCGCTGATCCAAGCCCCGAGACGACCAGGAGGTCCCCCCGGTCCTTCACGAGGTGGGCCACAACATCGCGACGAGACAATATGCTCATGAGCCCGCTCCCTACCAGACTTTGCGCCCGATCAGGCGCTGTCCCAACAATACCGCCACGGCCTGTTCGGCGTTGAAGGCAAGGTCCGCAGCAGCGGCCACCACCTCGTCAATTTCACCTTCCTGATCGGCCCGGTAACACTGAACACCCATAAGTTCCAGAGCCGGTTGCGTCGCCTTCGACATCGGCACCTGCCACGGATTGAACTCCGCCCATTCGCCGCGCATGGTCACCAGCATCAGCAAAGGAAAACGTCCGTTGGATGTCAGGCTGAGCATGTTGATGCAATTGCCGACACCACTCGACTGCATCAGCAGGGCGCCTCTTGCACCGCCCAGCCATGTCCCGGCGAGTAAGGCAATCCCTTCTTCTTCTGCCGTCAGCGGCAATGCTGCCATGTCCGGGTCTTCATGACACAGGTCGATAAGCGCCTTGTGGCCGGCATCGGGAACGTAGGCCACCTGGCTGATCCCCGATTTCTGAAACCGCGCGTGAATTTCGCTCGGCCAGCGCTTGGGCGACAGGTCGCTTTGTGCGGGTTGGTTCATTGCTAGACTGGTCTCCGGCAGGACTTCCTGATTGCTACTGTATCATTCACAAATCCGGTAATGTCCAGAGCGGCCGTGCTTTCCGATGTCCACATGGAAATGCGTCGCGTGAGCAGCATTGGAGCCCGGACCAAGAACGGTGGTGAAATAACCGCATGCGGTGGTGCGCACGGCCTTGAGGAAACGTCTTCCTTCAGGGGAGGTCTCCTTGCCGATGGCAATCTTGCGATTGTTGCTAAGCCTGAAACTCACCAGATCGATCGCCGTGCCGAAGGAATGTTCGCTAAGTTTCGCGCCCGTGACCCGGTTACGCGTGCGGCAGTTGTACCCCGGCCCCACATGAATGCTCGCGAGCGAGGCTCCCATATGCTGGCGTGCAAGTGGCGCCACCACATCGGATATCCAGGTAGCGAATGAACGGGCAAATTTGCAGCTGAGCATGGGTTCGGCAGAAAGGGCGACCCCGGCCCCACGCGCCGAAACCACATCGAGGACAACCGGATCCTCCATGCCGCACCCCTTGGCGTTCCGGAACGACGCCTCCCGGCGTGCTTTGGGCACAATGGCGCGCAGAGCGCGGTAACACGACGCTGAAGCTGCGGATTGCGGGTTGTTCTTCGGCAGGCTGCCTTGCTCTCCGCGGTCATTCAGGATCTGTGAGACCGCCTGGTTTGTGGGCGCCGGTTTGGGGCGCGGCACGGGCACTTTCCCGTTCGCGGCAAAAGCCGTGCCGGGCATCACGCCGGAGCACATGAAGTACAACACAGCGAGCACCATCGGTGCACCTGCTCCCCCGCGAACAGTCTTGCCTGACACGTTCCACCTCTCAGGATTGATGCCCCTCAATCCGGAGAAATATTGAACATGCTTTGCCGTCAAAGACAACCCGGCGCGGACAGCTCACAGTGAGTTTTGAGGCTTTTCCGACGTTTCCTTCTGGCTCTCGTCGTCGATCAGGATTCGTGCAGCGGCGCCATCCAGATCCTCGAACTGCCCCGATCTCAGGGCCCACAGGAAACCGGCCAGCCCCAGCAGACCGAGAAACAACGCAACCGGGATGAGATATAGCAGCGCAGTCATGAGAACACTTCCCGCTTATCTGCACTTGTTGGAGACCGGTCCCAACCCTTGGCCATCGCGGATTGCGTGGCCGATTGTACGCTTTGTGCGGATACACCTGCGCGCCTTTGTCCGGACACACGCAAGCGCAACGCATTGACCGTCACCGCAAGCGAGGAACCGGACATCGCCAGTGCTGCAACCAGCGGCGATGCCAGTCCCGCCGCCGCGACCGGTACGGCGATCAGGTTATAGAGAACGGCCAGTGCAAAATTCTGCCGGATCAACTTGCGGGAGCCGCTTGCCACGTCAATTGCTGCTAGAACAGAATCCAACCCTTTGCCGAGGAATACAAAATCCGATGCGGTGCGGCCGACATCGGATGCGTCCGAAGGCGCCATGGAGGCATGACCTGCGGCAAGCGCCGGTGCATCGTTCATGCCATCCCCCACCATCAGGACCCGCCGTCCCTGCCGCGCAAGATCGGCCAGATGATCGAGTTTCTGCTGTGGTGAGGCTTCTGCACGAAAGGTATCGACACCGAGTGCCGCTGCCACGGGAGACACGGCAGACTCTCTGTCGCCAGAAAGAATTTCCACATGCAGGCCTCTATCCTTGAGATCGGCGATTACGGAAACAGCCACTGGACGCAAGGAATCTTCAAACGAAAACACAGTTTGCAGAGTCTCGCCGACACTCAGGCAAAGTTGCAGAGTCGCATCGCCCTTGGTGTCATTGGCCGACCCGCTGACCCAGGTCGACTTGCCCAGCCGCACCGGTTGTCCATCAAGTCGTCCCTCAAGACCATGGCCGGGGATTTCCCGAACCTCGTCTATTCTCTTCGGCGTTACATTGCGTACAGACGCCAGGGATGTCATCGCTCGCGAGAGAGGATGACGGCTGCCTCCGGAAAGCCCTGCCGCGATGGAGATCATCTCGTCGTCGAAATCGGATGTCTGGCATGGACGGGGTTCACCCAGGGACAACGTGCCGGTCTTGTCAAAGACGACAGTGTCGATCTCCGATAGCCTTTCGAGCGCCGAACCGTCCTTGACCAGGATACCGCGCCGGAACAGCACACCGCTCGCCACGACCTGTACGGCCGGCACCGCTAAGCCGAGCGCACAAGGACAGGTAATGATCAGCACGGAGATCGCCACAATCGTCGATAAGTGCCAGTCACCGCCGGACCACCACATCCAGCCCAGAAACGTCAAGGCGGCGGCAACATGAACTGCCGGCGCATAAATCTGAGCAGCCCGATCAGCCCAGCGCATGTAACGCGCCTTGCGCGATTCAGCGGTTTCCATCAATCGGATGACATCAGCCAGAAACGTTTCCTCACCGGTCGCCCGGGTCGCCACACGCACGGGCGCCGTCAGGTTCAAGGTTCCAGAATACACTGCCACGCCTATCGTGACCGTTTCCGGTGCACTCTCCCCCGTGAGCAGCGACACATCGATGTCGCTGCTTCCTCTGATCACTTCACCGTCAACCGGAATTCTCTCACCGGCGGCCACAACAACCACATCCCCCGGCCGAACCTGCGCCAAAGGCACGGTGCGGGTAATGCCTTCTGAAGCCTCAATCACGGCCGTCTGCGACATCAACCGCATCATCTGCTGAACCGCAGAACGCGCCCGTGCCCGCATGACACTGTCGAGATAGCGTCCTACCAGCAGAAAGAACAACAGGGTAACGGAGGCATCGAAATAGGCTTGCGCTCCGTGGGTCGCGGTTTCATAAAGGCTCAGGCCGAGGGCCAGGAGGACTGCCAGCGAAATCGGCACGTCCATGTTGAGGGTCCGGTTGCGCAGCACTCTCAGGGCCGAGACAAAAAACGGCCGACCGCCGTAAATTACAGCAGGCACGGCAATCAGGGCGGACATCCAGTGAAACAGCACCCGCGTCGTGTCACTGGCGCCCGACCAAATCGATACCGACAGCAGCATGATGTTGGCGGCCGCAAAACCGGTAACTGCGAGAGATCGCAGCAGCACACGTCCTTCTTGGTCTTTGTCACCGGCAGCCAGGGCATGGGCATCGAACGGCCTGACATCATAACCCGCCCGCTCAACGGCTGCGATAATGTCGTCGGCCCTCAAGTCACCGGCATTCCAGTCCACTGCCACGCGCCTGGTTGAAAGATTGACTCGCGCTGAACGAACCCCCTCGATGGCATTGAGGCTACCTTCCACTTTGGAAATGCATCCCGCACACGTCATGGCCGGCACCATCAGATCGATGTGCATTGCCCCTCCATCCAAGGTACGGACAAAGGCATCGAATTCGCCGGCGGATGGCGTGTGCCGATCAGGCACGATATCGGGCCTTGGCACCAGATCGGATGTCGATGCCTTGCAGCACGCCATCAGGATCCGTCTTCCGGCGTGACTGTGACTCTGAAAATCTGGCGATAGCCGCGCAGGTCCTGACCCTTGACCATGACGTCAACTTCCCAGAGACCCGGCCCCAACGCCGTCCGGGCAACATATCCGTCCGCATCGGCAGCAAGGACAATGGAATGGTCGTCATGTTCATGAACAGGCCGCCGTAGCGTCGCGGAAACCTGCCGCCCGACAACCGGCGACTGATCGCGATCCTTAAGCACAAACCGCAACACACCGGCGCGGTACTCGAGACGGCTCTCCCAGCCAAGCGCTTTCTGTCTCTTGGCATCCATCAGATCATCGTTGAAAGTCTGGCTCGCCACATACCCGTTCTTGACCACAAGACCGGTCCAGGTCTGCGTCGCAATCACCGCCATAGTCGTGTTGACACCGATCACCACGGCAAAGAACGAGACGATCACGATCAGCATGTGCCGGCCTGTGAACGGTTTTGGTGCTGGCGTAAAGTCGGCGCGGTCTGGCATCACGATCCTCCCGGGGCTTCGAATGTCGCACGATAGGACGTGGTCTCACCACCGTCCTTTTCCCGGACGATGAGATCGAATTTGGTACGCTTGCTTCCCAGTTTATCCCGCTTAACGGCGACAAAGACCTTGACCGCCTTTATGGTATCGGCACCAACGGCAATATCGAGCGCATCGGCAGCGGCCGCGTCCCGTCCGACCATCGTCAGCAAGGCATCGTCCAACCCTTGCGTTTCCAGCCGGAATTCGCGCGGACGTGCCAGCATGTTGAGGATCTTCACGGTGTAGCCATTGCGGATGGAACCGTCCGACAATTGCACAAAGACCGGGTTACGGTCGTGCAGCACATTGACGTCGAGACGGTCCCGATTGAGCAGGACCAGCAGCATGGCAAGTCCTATCGCCGCCCAGAAGGCCGCATAGATGAAGGTGCGGGGGCGCAAGAACGACCGCCACGTCGTCCGTGCTGTCTGGCCGGCTTGATTCTTGGCATAGTCGCTCAGGGTCGCATAGGAAATCAAACCTCGGGGCGTGCCGATCTTTTCCATGACACCGTCGCAGGCGTCGATACACAAGGCGCAGGTAATGCATTCGAGCTGCTGACCGTCCCTGATATCGATACCCATCGGGCACACCGCAACACAGGCATTGCAGTCGATGCAATCTCCAACCTCGGCGCCTTCCAATTCCAGGCGCTTACGGTGGCGGGAACGGGGCTCGCCACGCCAGTCATTGTAGGTAACAACCAGCGAATCCTCATCAAGCATCGCTGCCTGAATCCGGGGCCACGGACACATGTAGGTGCAGACCTGCTCGCGCATGAAACCGGCAAAGGTGTACGTCGTGGCGGTCAGTATCCCGACCGTGGAATAGGCCACCCAGGGCGCGTCGAATGCGAGAAAATTCCGGGCAAGAGTAGGCGCGTCGGCAAAATAGAAGATCCAGGCGCCGCCGGTAGCCATGGCAATTACAATCCAGATGGCATGTTTTGTGAGCCGCTTGCGCCACTTGTCGGTCGACCAGGGCGTTTTATCAAGCTTGATCCGCGCATTGCGATCACCTTCGATGAAACGCTCGACCACCAGAAAAAGATCAACCCAGACCGTCTGTGGACAGGTATATCCACACCACGCCCGGCCAACGGTTGAGGTAACCAGAAACAGGCCGACCCCTGCCATGATCAACAGCCCGGCGACGTAATAGAATTCCTGCGGCCAGATCTCAATGAAGAAAAAATAGAACCGGCTGTTGGCCAGGTCGACCAGCACCGCCTGATCGGGAGCATAGGCACCGCGGTCCCAGCGCAGCCACGGCGTTACGTAGTAGATCCCGAGGGTAACCGCCATCACCCACCATTTCAAAGTGCGGAATGTGCCGGAAACCCGCTTGGGAAAGATCTTCTTGCGCGCCTCGTACATGGCACGCGTGGCCTTGCTGTTGACCGCCTCGACGTCAAAGCGGTCAACATTGGCTGCATCGTCGGATGTGTTCGTCATCACAAACCCGCCTCGTGATGCTGGGGTTGAAACTGGACTACTTGCCCCCGCCCAGTGAATGAACAAAAAGCGTCAGCTGCTTTACGATCACAGGGTCAAGCCTGTGTCCCCAAGCCGGCATAACCCCTTTTCGTGAGTTTTTTATTGTTTCCAGAATTGTTTCCCGCGAACCACCAAAGAGCCAGATGGCATCGTTCAGCGCCGGCCCACCCAGTTCCTGCAACCCCTGACCTGTTTCACCGTGACAGGATGCGCAGTTTTCCTCAAAAACCGCAACGCCATTGGCCGCAGCGGAGGCATCGTGGTCGAGCTTGGACAGGGAAAGCACGTATTCCGTCACATCGGAAATCTGTTTCTTTTCAAGAATTTCATCGCGACCGAAGGCAGGCATCTCGGACAGTCTCGTGTCCTCATCGGCGTCGAACCGGATGCCGTGCTTGATGGTGGTGTGGATCGCTTCCAGGTCGCCGCCCCACAGCCAGTCGTCATCGTTCAGGTTCGGGTAGCCTTTGGAACCAGCCGCCCCTGACCCATGGCACTGAACGCAGTTGATCGAATAGGCGGACTTGCCACCGGCTGTCGCAAAGGCAAACAACTCCGGATCCTCGCGAATCTCGCTGAGCGGCAGAGTCCGGATTTTCTCTAGCAATCCAGCCCGCGAGGCTTCGGCCGATCTGAGCTCTTCGGCAACTTCGCCCCGGCTGGAATACCCTAGCAGACCCTTGGTGGCAGAAGTGACAAGGGGGATCGCTGGATAAAGCACGACGTAGACCAATGCCCAGGCAATCGTTGCGTAGAATGTCCACAACCACCACCGCGGCATAGGCGTATCCAACTCGCGGATACCGTCCCATTCGTGACCCGTGGTTTCCGTTCCGCTGATCTGGTCAACTTGCCGATCGCTCATGACATCAATCCTCTTTCAGCGGGATGCGGGCCGACTCTTCGTAGAGTTTCGTGGTCCCCGGACGGAACACCGCAATCACGATTCCGACAAACACCGTGAACAGGAAAACCAGTCCCCAGGTGTCGGCCAGTTGTCTCA
Source organism: Hyphomicrobiales bacterium (assembly GCA_021775835.1). The sequence goes on from JAJFHC010000229.1 coordinate 46,244, forward strand.
TTGTTTCGTAATCCATCACTGTGTCCTCACCGCAAGTTCTGTTCGGCTTTGTAGGATGAAAAATCGACCAGGGTGCCCAGCATCTGAAGATAGGCCACAAGGGCGTCCATTTCCGTCACCCGGCCGGGGTCGCCGTCAAAGTCGCGAACCTGGGCCTTCGGGTACCGTTTTACGAGATCCTCGGCACCATCCGAGTCTGGGTCGGCCTGGGCCAGGAGATCGACGGGGGCACTGGCCACCATCTCTTCGGTATAGGGCACGCCGACAGCACTGTTTGCCTTCAGGTGATCCCCGATATCATCAACCCGGATTTCGGTGCGCGCCAGGAACGCATAACGTGGCATTACGGACTCCGGCACAATGGCCTGTGGATACTTGAGATGTTCCACGTGCCATTCATCCGAATAGCGCCCACCGACCCTGGCGAGATCGGGACCCGTCCGTTTTGACCCCCACTGGAACGGGTGGTCATACATGCTTTCCGCCGCCAAACTGTAGTGTCCGTAGCGTTCGACCTCGTCGCGGAACGGTCGTATCATCTGGCTATGGCAGGTGTAACAACCCTCACGGATATAAATGTTCCGGCCTTTCAGCTCGAGAGGGGTGTAAGGCCGCATGCCCTGAACTTTTTCGATCGTGTTTTCGAGGTAGAAAAGTGGAGCGATTTCCACCAGCCCGCCGATGGAGACCACAAGCAGACTGAGCACCAGAAGCAGGGTTGCATTCTTCTCGATGGTTGCATGTTTTATCATTGATCAAACTCCCGCCTGCGCCACGGAAGGAACGCCGATGGCGGCCTCCTTGCGCTCATGACCAAGTATGGTTCGGTAGATGTTGTAGGCCATGATCAGACCACCGAGCAGGAACAGCAGCCCGCCGCAAGCCCGGAAGATGTAGAACGGATGCATGGCATCGACGGATTCCGCAAAGGAGTACTCCAGGAAGCCCAGCGCGTCGTAGGACCGCCACATCAGGCCTTGCATAATGCCCGACACCCACATGGCGGCCGCATAGACGACGATGCCGAGTGTTGCCAGCCAGAAATGCCAGTTGACGAGGCGCAGGCTGTAGAGCCGGTCGCGGTACCACAACTTCGGTACCATGTAGTATATCGCGCCGAATGAAATCATACCGACCCAGCCCAGAGCGCCGGAGTGCACGTGACCGATGGTCCAGTCGGTGTAATGGCTCAGGCTGTTGACTGCCTTGATCGACATGACCGGACCTTCGAAGGTCGACATGCCGTAGAAGGCGATTGCCATGACCATCATGCGCACGATCGGATCGGTACGCAGCTTGTCCCACGC